>NZ_NHML01000064.1:0-14943 GCF_002165735.1 Rhodococcus sp. NCIMB 12038 | reverse complement strand
TCTCGATCGAGGAATACCTCGACGCCCATAATGAACACCCCCGACCGTACGAATGGACCGCCACCGCCGAATCGATCCTCGCCAAGGTTGCGCGCGGCCGCGTCGCACTGGAAAAGATCAGCTAAATCCGAGACGCACCACTAGCAGGGAGTTCCCCTGGCCGGAACCGGGCCCGGGCGGCGTCCGTCACTCGACGCCGAGCATCACCTCGGTGGACTTCACGAGCACCGTCGCAGCCACGCCGGCCTGCAGACCGAGTTCCTCGACCGCCTCCTTCGTGATGGAGGCGGTGACGATCTGCTCGCCTCCGTCGAGACGCACCTTCACTGTCGCCATCACGCTGCCGAGGGTGACCTCGGTGATCGTTCCGGTGAGCTGGTTCCGGGTGGACAACCGCATCGTGAACCTCCGTCTCGGGGCCTGTGGTTCCGACGCTAGCCGCAACCACGCCGGAATTGGCGAGGTTGAGCCTCCCGAGTCAGTCGGATGGGACGGTCGACGGACTCGGTTCCAGGAGTGCCGTCAGACAGGTCGGTCCCAGGCCGATCTCCGGCCACCCCGCCGAGATCATGATGTCGTGTGGACGCGTACACGTGCCGAGCCAGTAGTTCGGCTCCGTGCGGTAGGCGGGCACTCCACCCCACTTCCGGGGTGAGCCGGACCGTGGCAGATAGGGGTCGGCAACACCCACGACCGACCCCAACTGCAGCAGCACCGACAGATACGACCATTGGGTGTCGGGATCCGCCGGATCGGACAGCACCCGTGTCTCGTGGTGTGCGCGCTCGGCGGTGCGTCCCGTGGCAGTCAATGCGAGACGGACGTGGATTCCGGACGAGAACGCGAAGATTCCGAGGAGATCGAGCGTGAGGTGAGTTCCGGACGCGAGAATGGTGGGGCCGTGCACTGCGGTCCCACTGCTTGTCGGCGGCGCGAATGCCGGCCAGCGCGCTCTGCGCATGCCACGATCGTGCACCTACATCGAGGCGGAATCAACGTCCCACGCCCGTGTGCGTGGGACGGGACTCGAGACGGCAGGCGCGGCACAATTGCGTGACGACGCTCGAGGCGTCACTTCCGGGAACGCCTATCGTGGATGGAGGTCGAGCCGGTTGCACGACGGAAGGTTCGCGGCGGAGGGAGTGTCCATGGAGTCGCTGGCGGATTCGCGGATGCTGCTCGCGGTCCTCGAACACAGTCCGGCGTTGGTGTTCGTGTCCGAATTCGTGTCCGGTCGGATCGTGTATGTGAATCCCGCGGGTGTCGCCGTCCTCGGATTCGGTGATGCCGTGCATGCATATTCGAGGACGACGGCGGAGCTGTTCACCGACGTCGGTCTCGTGCAGGCGCGTGAGGTGGAGTCGGCTCTGGCCGACCGGGGAGAGTGGACCGGGTTGACGGAGTTTCGCCATTTCGTCACGGGCGCGCCGATCCCGATGCTGATTTCGACCTTCGTGCTGGAATCCACCGAGACCGGGCCGTCCGTGATCGGGTCGATTGCCCAGGATCGCCGCGGCGCCGAAGACGACGAGCAACGCCTGCAGCGCGCACTGGGGGAGTCCGCATACCGGGCCCGGGAGCAGCAGGCGATCGCAGACCTGAGCCAACTCGCCGTCGGCGGAGACCTCGACGAACTCCTCACGGCGGCGGCCGGCGCGGCGGCCGCGCTGATGGGTGTGCATTGTTCGTCGATCGCGCGGGTGGCCGACGACGACGAACTCACCGTGCTCGCCTACCGCGGACCCGAGCCCGGTCCGGCGACGTTCTCCCCGGGGCCGGGATCGCAGCCCGGATACGCCGCCGCCAACGGGTCGGTGGTCGTATGCACCGATCGGGTCCACGAAACCCGCTTCTCCACGGCGGGGATGAACGGGCGCGGGCTGCAGAGCGGGGTGTGCGTTCCGATCGGCTCCGACGCGGTGTGGGGTGTGTTGACGGCGCACAGTCTGCGCCCCCGCGAATACACCGACCGTGACCTGAACTTTCTGCGCTCGGTGACAGCCGTGCTCTCCGCGGCGATCCGCCGTATCGAGGCCGAGGCCGCGTTGGTGCACCAGAGCCTGCACGACCCGCTGACGGGATTGCCGAACCGCACCCTGGCTCGCCGCCGGCTCGACGAGGCCCTGGACGCGGTGCCGCGCGGCGGCCCGCGCGTGGCGCTACTGCTGGTGGATCTCGACGACTTCAAGACCGTCAACGACAGCCTCGGTCACGCGGTCGGCGACGACGCACTGATCGTGCTCGCCCGGCATCTGCGGTCGGCGGTGCGCCCGGGCGATACCGTTGCCCGCCTCGGCGGTGACGAATTCGTGGTCGTCTGTGAACACGTCGCGGGCGCGGCGGAGGCGGTCGCGATTGCCGCCCGGATCGCAGGTAGCTTCGCCGACCTGAACCGGGCACGGTCGTTCGGGTGGCCGATCAGTGCCAGTATCGGTGTTGCACTGTCCGATCCGGAGTGCACCCGTGAAGAGCTCGTTCGGCGGGCGGACTCGGCGATGTATCGTGCAAAGGCAGCGGGAGCGGGCGGGTATGCGTTGTACGACGACACCTTCCAGGGTGGCGGCAGAGCCTGAGCGGTGCGGTGTTGCCGATGCGGCACGAATTCGTGACCACCGCCAGGCACCCTGGGGTGGGGAAATTGTCATCTTGACGCGCGTCGCGGCCCGTCGAATACTTGCTGGACAAGGCGGTTCCCGTCGACATTCGACGAGAGAATTCCGCGTTTCGCCCTTGTGAGAGAAAGATATTCGCGTCTTCGACCGCTGGTCAGTGCGTCGGCACGGATGTCGGATGGAACTGAGGCGCTCGATGGCAGATTTCGACCCGGACGCGACCCAGGCGGCGTCGATCCGCGCAGTCGGCCACGGGATCGTGGCGGAGTTGGACGCTGCCGGTTTCGCGGGTGCCGAGGAGGTCGGCCGGGGCGGATTCGGTGTCGTGTACCGCTGCCTGCAGCGTTCGCTCGGCCGAATCGTCGCAATCAAGGTCCTGACGTCGGACCTGGACTCCGAGAACCGCGAGCGGTTCCTGCGGGAGGGCTACGCGATGGGCGGGCTCTCCGGCCACCCGAACATCGTCAACATTCTGCAGGTCGGCGTGACCGAGACCGGTCGCCCGTACATCGTCATGCATTACCATCCCCGCGACTCGCTGGCAGTGCAGATACGCCGAGAAGGTCCGCTGCCCTGGCCGGAGGCGATCAGCATCGGAGTGAAGTTGGCAGGCGCACTCGAGACGGCGCACCGGACCGGCACCCTCCACCGCGACATCAAACCCGCGAACATCCTGCTCACCGACTACGGCGAGCCGCAGTTGACCGATTTCGGCATTGCGCACATCGCTGGCGGCTACGAAACCGCCACCGGCGGGTTCACCGGCTCACTGGCGTTCACCGCGCCCGAAGTTCTCAACGGGGAATCGCCGACCGCGCGTTCGGATGTCTACGGCCTGGGCGCGACGATCTTTTCGCTGATCGCGGGGCGGGCGGCGTTCGAGCGAAAGACCGGAGAGGAACTCGTCGCGCAATTCGTGAGGATCAGCACCCAAACGGTGCCGGATCTGCGCGCTCAGGGCATCCCGGACGGTGTGTGCGCCGTCATCGAGAGGGCGATGGCGTCGAATCCGTTCGCTCGGCCGTCCTCCGCCGAGGAGTTCGGACACGAACTCCAAGCCGCCCAGCGACACATCGGGTTGCGTTCGGACGCGATGGCGCTGGCACCCCTCGAGCCCGCCCAACCGGCCGAGCCGTACCCGTCGGCGGCGGATTCCAGTGGCTACCGTCAAATTCGGTTCGAAGATTCGGACGGTCAGCGCCGATTCTTCTCACCGACCGAGCAGATCCAGCCGGAGTCGCACCCCTCGGGCCCGTTCTGGCCGCCGACGGGGCCGTCGCCCTGGCCGCCGCCAGGAGTGCCGGGGAGCAATCGGCAGGCCCGCACCCGGCGGCGCGGGATCCTGATTGCGCTCGCACTGGTGGTGACGCTGGTGCTGGCCGGTGGCGGTTACCTCGTGTACAGAGAGGCATCGGGACCCGGCACCGCGGGACCGACCGCCCAGCAGGCGAGCGAGCCCCCGGCCGTCGACCCGACTGCGGCGTGGCGACCGGTCGCCGACGCCCGGGTCGCCCGCCAGCAGACGGCGACGACGGTCGCGGACGGGACCATCTGGGTCTTCGGAGGGTTGGACGACAGCGGTGTGTCCGCCCGGCAGGAGGGCTTCGACCCGGCCATCGACACCTGGAAGGCCGGCCCCGACCTCCCCGTCCCGCTCAACCACGCGATGGCCGTCACCTACAACGACGAGCCCGTTCTCATCGGCGGGTGGCAAGCGAAAGGCCAGAACCTGACAGCCGTCGCATCCGCTCGGGTGATGGCCATGCGCGACGGGCGATGGGTCGACCTGCCCCCGCTGAACGTGCCGCGGGCGGCCGGCGCCGCGGCCGTGGTGGGCGACAAGATCGTGGTCGCAGGCGGACAGGCCGACGGCAAATTGGTGGCGCCGACCGAGGTGTACGACGGGACGAAGTGGACGACGGTCCCGCAAATCCCGACGTCCCGGGAGCATCTGGCCGGCGTCTCGGACGGGAAGTACTTCTACGCGATCGGTGGGCGCGACCTCGCGTCGGATCAGAACACCGCCGCGGTCGAACGGTTCGATCCGGTCGCGGGAACGTGGGCGACGCTGCCCGGCATGCCCACCCCTCGCGGTGGGCTCGGGGCGGCGTACATCGACGGCCGCATCGTCGCGGTCGGCGGCGAAGAACCGACCCGGGTGCTGTCCACGGTCGAGGCCTACGACGTGGTGGCAGGGACCTGGTCGCAATTGCCTGCTCTGCGCACGCCGCGGCACGGGATGGCGATCGGCGCGGTCGGCAACACGGTCTACGCGGTCGGCGGCGGCATCAAACCCACGCACGCCGAATCGACAGCGGTTTCCGAGGCGCTGCAGATCGCGCCACGCAAGACCCAATGGGCACCGGCGTGGCGCCCGCTGCGGGACGCGCCAATCGCCCGCCAGCAGACCGCGACGGCCGTCGCGGACGGGACGATCTGGGTGTTCGGCGGCCTCGACAACGTGGGGTCGACCCCGAAGGTCGAGGGCAACGACCCGGCCATCGACACCTGGAAGGCCGGCCCCGATCTTCCGGTCCCGCTCAATCATGCGATGGCCGTCGAATACGGCGGCGAACTGGTGGTCCTCGGAGGCTGGGTGCCGGAAGGGCCGAACCTCACCCGCAAGACGTCGGACCGGGTGCTCGCGCTGCGGGACGGCAATTGGGTGGACCTGCCCCCGCTGAACGTGCCGCGGGCGGCCGGAGCCGCAGCCGTGGTGGGTGACGAGATCGTGGTCGCAGGCGGACAGGCGGACGGCGAGTTGGTGGCGTCGACGGAGGTGTTCGACGGAACGAAATGGACGACTGTGGAGGACATTCCGACGCCCCGGGAGCATCTGGCCGGGGTGTCGGACGGGAAGTACTTCTACGCGATCGGCGGGCGCGATCTGGCGTCGGATCAGAACACCGCCGCGGTCGAACGGTTCGATCCGGCTGCGGGAACGTGGGCGACGCTGCCCGGCATGCCCACCCCGCGCGGCGGGCTCGGGGCGGCGTACATCGACGGCCGCATCGTCGCGGTCGGCGGTGAACAGCCGACCCAAGTGCTCTCGACGGTCGAGGCCTACGACGTCGCCTCGGCGACCTGGTCGGCGTTGCCGCCGATGCCCACCGGAGCTCACGGGATGTCCGTCGCGACGGTCGGGCACACCGTCTACGCCATCGGCGGTGCGCTCCGGCCCACACATGCCGAGTCCACCGCGACCGCGCAGGCACTCGACTTCTGGTGAAAGCGAGTGGTCGTCCGGCAATCGCGCACTCTAAATGTCCTCTGTCCGTGCCATTGTGCTTGGAAAGGGGAACTAGACTTGTGGTCGGGAGGACGAATTTGCACACGAGATTCGGGCCGGGAGGTTCGTGATGAAGGTGACGGCGACGGCCACCCGTCGCGGCGGATCGTGGGTGGTGGAGGTTCCGGGAGTCGAAGGCGCACTCACCCAGGCGCGGCGGCTCGATCAGGTGTCCGCGATCGTGGCGGAGGCCGTGCATCTGCTCGAGGGTGTGCCGGCCGAGGACGTCGAGGTGGAACTCGACTACGAAATCGGAGATTCGGCGGCGCTCATGGAGGCCCGCGCCGCCCACTGGCAGGTCGAGTCGGCCGCCCACGCGCAGGAATGCGCCGCGCGGGCCTCGCGGGCCGCGGTGGCGCAACTGCGCCGATCGGGTCTCTCGGTGCGTGACATCGGCGTCATCCTCGACCTGAGCCCGCAACGGGTCTCTCAACTCGACCGCGCCCGCATCCATGCCTGATGGCGGTACGGTCGAAAGTTGCTGCACCGATCAATCGCGGATGCCGCAGCAACTCCGGTGATCCGGCAACTTCCGATCCGGCGACACCCGCGCGGCCCCTAGTGGTGCGTCTCGGATTTAGCTGATCTTTTCCAGTGCGACGCGGCCGCGCGCAACCTTGGCGAGGATCGATTCGGCGGTGGCGGTCCATTCGTACGGTCGGGGGTGTTCATTATGGGCGTCGAGGTATTCCTCGATCGAGACGATGAGGTGCGGCACGGAGTGAAATACCCCGCGCCGCAGAGCTTTATCAGTCAACTCTCGGAACCAACGTTCGACCAGATTGAGCCACGACGAGGAGGTGGGAGTGAAGTGCAGGTGAAACCGTGGATGCTTGTCGAGCCAGGTCCGGACCTTCTCGTGTTTGTGGGTGGCGTAGTTGTCCAGGATCAGGTGGATCTCCAAGTCCTTGGGCACCTCGCGGTCGATGGTCCGCAGAAATCTCAGAAACTCCTGGTGACGGTGCCGCGGCAGGCACTGGCCGATCACCTTGCCGGTGAGGACGTCGAGCGCGGCGAACAAGGTGGTGGTGCCGTGACGCTTGTAGTCGTGAGTCATCGTTTCACCCCGGCCTTTGATCATCGGCAGCGAGGCCTGGGTCCGGTCGAGGGCCTGTACCGACGACTTCTCGTCCGCGCACAACACGATCGCGCGCTCGGGCGGGTTCAAATACAGACCGACGACGTCGACGAGCTTTTCCTCGAACCGGGGATCATTCGACAGCTTGAACGTCTCGACNCGGTGCGGCTTGAGTCCGCGAGCGGACCAGACGCGCTGGACGGTGTCCTTCGAGACTCCGACATACTCTGCCATCGTCCGGCAACTCCAATGAGTCTCGCCTTTCGGGCGGTAGTTCTGCGTCAGGTCCACGATCTCCTCGATCTTCGCCTGCGGGATCGACGGCTTGCGGCCACGCCCCTTGCGCACCTCACCCAACCGTGCGAGGCCGTCCTCGTCGAAGCGTGCCCGCCAGTTCGCCACCGACCCTGGCGAGACCGACAACGCCTGCGCGATCGCCGTGTTGGCCACACCATCGGCCGCCATCAACAGCGCCTTGGCCCGCACCACCTCCCGGTGAGCACCGGACTGCGAGCGCGCCAACGACTCGAGCACAACGCGCTGCCCATCGGATATCTCCAGAGCGGGTACCGGGTTCCTCATGCAGGGATTCTATCGAATTGACAGTCAATTATTTGCGAGACACACCACTAGTGCGCCGAGAGTGTGAGGGAATCGGACGCTGTCACGACCTCGAAAGGCATCTCGATATGGGCCACCGTCCCGGAACGTGATCCGGGACGGACCGAGAAGCTGCCTCCGGCCGCGACGACACGGAGTTCGTGCGACGTCAGTCCGATGTGCCCTCGGCTGAGACTCCGGTCTATCGCCTCACGGGAGATGCCGCACCCGTCGTCGGTGACGTCGAGGACCGCATGCTCACCCGTCCGGGTCAGCTCCACCCGGACGGCACCGGCTCTCGCGTGTTTGACCACGTTGCTGAGCAATTCACGCGCCGCGCTGAACAGCACGTCGTCCGCCGACGTGCGTAGGTCGTCGTCCCATTCCACTGTCTGGAGATCCACGTCGAAACCGCCGCGCGCCTGGGCCGATCGGACGATGTCGCCGAGAGCGCGGGCAAGTCCGACGCGGTCGAGCACCGTGGGATGGAGTTCCGAGACGGTCGCCCTGAGCAGGGACGCGGACTCTGTGAGTGCGTGGGTGATGCGATCGACGGCCTCCGGATCGGCGCCGCCGGTGAGGTCGTCGAGATCCATCTTCGCGGCCAGGACGAATTGCAGCGCCCCGTCGTGGAGCTGCTCGGACAACGCACGCCGTTCGCGCTGTTCGAGGCCCATCAGCTCGGCGAGCAGGGCGGTGCGGTCGTGGACGAGGTGACCGATGGTGAGCACCCTGGATCGTTGAATTCGGCTGAGCACGACTGCGCCCGCCGAGAGGATGGCAAGTGCCATCGTACTGAGCAGGATGGACGACCACGGTTCCTCGTTCGACGCCATCGTGGCCCAACTGGCGGCGAGGAACACCAGCACCGTGGGCACGACCACGGCGGCGCACACACCCGGGCGAAGCTGAGTGCAGGCCAATAGCGGGATCACGAACAGTCCGTTGGTCAAGATGTCTGCGGTCCAACTCTGTTGCGCCGCAATACCGGTCAACAGAGTGAGGCTACCGATGACCGCAAGGTCCACGAACAGGGCGAGCCACATCGCGTTCACCGGGCCCGGACCGCCTCGACGGGTCCACAGCGCGAGCCCGACGGTCCAGAACGCGTAGCCGATCAGGATCGCCAGGCACACATTCGCGTCGTTCATGGGCGGGACGAACAGCAGTGTCAACGCGATGAAGAGGGCGAGCAGACCACGCAGTGCGAGTTGGAGGTGCGCGCCGCGATACGCGTGCTCGAGGACGATGCGCTCGAGATCCGGGCTGCCGCCGAGATCCGCGGGTAATACCGATGACTCAGCCATGGAACGGCCTCCTCGGCCGGGCGACTCCGACAGGACGATCCGGGTACATCAACTGCTGGACCTGCGACAATGCTCCAAAATTCTAGCACCGCCGAGTTCTCGAATCGTGGGATCGGCGGACCACGTCCGCTCGCCCACCACCAGCAGGTTCGGGGCCGATCCGTCGATGCGACGCGACACCCTGGTATTCGTGGGAACATCTCATGCGATCGGTCCTGCGGACCGAACAGAAAGGGTGTGACGCATGACCAGGATTCGACGGCGGTCGGCGGTGGCTCTGGCCTCGATCGCCGGTGCCTCGTCTCTTCTTCTCGCTGGCTGCACCCAGGATGCGTCATCGACCGACGGCACGGAATCGGCCGCACCTGCCGCCACCAGCGAGTCACCGGCAGCCGAGCCGGCGGTCGACGGCGTCGATGCGAAGCAGTACGCGTCGAGCGACCCGGCAGGCGGCGCATACGGCTTCGTCACGCCGTCGGGAAAATGGCTGTGCGCGATCATTCCCGGGGAGAAGCTCGCCGGATGCGCATCGCATCCCACCGGGGGTCCTTTGGGAGTCCCGGGCACCCCGCAGATCGCGTCGCCGGACGGCGGCGCGCCGGCCGAGGCCAACCTCATCGCGGTCGAGGCGGGGAAGGAGCCGAATTTCCAGAACCGGGACCAGGCACTGTTTCCCGGCAACGCCAATATCCTTCCGTACGACACCACCCTGGCGATCGACGGATTCAGTTGCAATGTGCAGTTCTCGGGAGTCTCGTGCCGGGAGGACGCGACCGACAAGGGCTTCACCGTCGCCACCAACGGGTACAAATTCGACTTCACCCCGCTGCCGGTGAGCATTCCGAGCGCGAGCCCACCGCCGATCGCGCCCACCGTCGCACCGCTCCCCCAGCAGGCTCGCGGATCGAATC
Source organism: Rhodococcus sp. NCIMB 12038 (assembly GCF_002165735.1). Lineage (NCBI taxonomy): Bacteria > Bacillati > Actinomycetota > Actinomycetes > Mycobacteriales > Nocardiaceae > Rhodococcus > Rhodococcus sp. NCIMB 12038. The sequence goes on along the minus strand of NZ_NHML01000064.1, from coordinate 5,146 downwards.
AGTGTGGCCCCGTTGCCTACCCGGAGACCGGAAAGCCCGCGACGGTGGTCATCGTGAAGGGGACGCTCCGCTGCGACGAGGCGCACACGATGCTCACGAAATACTTCACCGGACGCGACAAGAGTGAACCGGAGTACAGCTTCGACGGGTGGGAATGCCGCCTCGCGGGAGACCCGGAATCGGCGGAGATCGGCTACACGATCAACTGCACCGACGGCAACGGGAACACCGTCGTCGCGCAGCCGTAGAAGGCACGTGTGCGCCCATCGTCGCCCCGCCGTGCCGACAGCCAGCGCCTGACTTCCGGCCCCTACCGCGCATCAGTACCGGCATTCATCGCGGACCAGGCCCTTTCGTTGAGCAGCGAACTGCAGGGATTGACGGAAGAAGCGGCCACCGAACTCGCCCGGTTCGATGTCGAGGTCGGCCACATCACGGCACCCTTCGCCTCCATCCTGCTGCGCACCGAGAGTGCGTCGAGTTCGGAGATCGAGAACCTCACGAGCGGGGCACACCGAATCGCGCTGGCCGAACTCGGTGAGCACGCCTCCCGCAACGCGCGCCTGATCGTCGGAAACGTCCGCGCAATGCAGGCTCGGACCGCACACCGCACAGATCGTGCCCCCGCATCACGACCGGATTCCCGAACTGATCGACGACCTGATCGCCTTCGCCAATCGGGTCGATCTGCCCGTCATCGCTCAGATAGCGGTCGCTCATGCGCGGTTCGAAACATCCCCCCGTTTCCGGACGGCAACGGGCGCGTCGGTCGTGCGCTGATTCAGGCGATGCTTCGGGCAGCTCACGCGCAGCGTCGCCGTCCCGGTGTCCGCGGGGCTACTTCACGACACGAGAGCGTATTTCGAGGCGCTCGGCCACTACCGGTCGGGGACATCGAGCCGATCGTCCGCGCGATTGCGGAAGCATCGCATCCGCGTCACGGCGAGGCGGGACGCGGCGGTGCACCGACTGGTCAACCTCCTTCTCCGCCAACCGGTGGTCGACAACAAGCTGGTCATGTCTGCGCTCGCAGTGACCGGCGCCAACGCGCAGATCGCCATCCGGGCCCGATGAAGTCCCAGCGGGACTCGTCTCCCGATGTCTACGCTGACGCCATGCACCCACCGAATGACCAGGCCGGTACCTGGGAAGGTTCGTGGCTCGCGGCGATGACGGTGATCAAGAGCGCTCAGCAGGTTTTCACACCGGAGAACCGCCCGCCTTCCGAGCTCATCCCGCTCGTCGAACCCCTGAGCCGCCTGGGCGATGCGCTGCGGGCAACACCCCCCGACCCCGAGGAGTCGCGCCGGCGCGCGGCCGACCTGGTCGCCGATCGCGACCTGATCACCTGGGCTTGTCGGCCGGACCAGCCCAGCGAGATCCGGGAATTCGGGTTCACCTTGGCTTTCCTGTCCATGAAACTGACTACCTGAGGCCACGCTCCCGCCTACGCTGCGACCTGCACAACTCAGAAGTCGTAATCGACGACGACCGGCGCGTGATCGCTCATCCGGCGATCCGCCGCCGGGTCCCGGTCGGTGCCGGCTGTGATCGCAGCCCGTGCCAGTTGCGGCGTCGCGAGGTGGTAGTCGATGCGCCAGCCGACGTCGTTCACGAACGACTGTCCCAGCCACGACCACCACGAGTACGGACCGTCGACGTCCGGATGGTGTCGCCGGACGACATCGACGAGGGTGCGCGGCGACACGATGGAGTCGAACCACTCGCGCTCCTCCGGCAGATAGCCCTCGGCCTGATTGCTGCGCCGCCAGTTCCGTACGTCGTGACGGGTGTGCGCAATGTTGAGGTCACCCATCAACAGCAGTTCCCTGCCGCGTGCGCGAGCCGTGCGGCGCGAGCGGGTCAGCTGGCGCGCAAACGCGGACAGAAATCGCATCTTGCGGTCGTAGCGGGCGCCCCCGTCGGGGGCCTCCCGCATCCGTCCGGGCTTCTGGAGGTGGGCAGGCAGACCGCCCTTCGGCAGATACATCGAGACGACGGTGATCGGCGACTCGGCGAGGTCGACCTCGATGTACCGACCGTGGTTCGCGAACTCCCCCAGACCCCGCGCCAACGGCTCCGGATCCAGTTCGACTCTCTCGATGTGCGTTTCACCCGGCGCCTGCACCAGCGCCGTACCGCTCCACGTCCGGACCGCGACGGGCGGGCGCCGAGTCAGGATCGCGACACCGTTGCGGCCGGCGAACTCACCCTCGTCGTATGCGAGGTGATAACGGCCGAACACCCCCGGTGGTATGGCGGCGGCACGAGCGCGGACCTCCTGCAGCGCGACGACGTCGGGTTCACGCTCGCCCAGCCACTCCTCGAAGCCACGCCGCTGCGCCGCGCGGATCCCGTTGATGTTGAATGTCGCGATTCGCACGGGACACAGTGTAGGGATCCGTCCCTCCCCTCCCCCACTCCGGCGGGGTCGTCGCCCGCCCGCACGCGGGTTCCGCAGAGTTGGCCGATTTGTGTGTGAACTCGAGTACTGATTGCTAGCGTTCGCGTAGTCGAGTCCACGGCGGGGGGNGTTCGTGATGCGGATCGCCAGAATGCGGCGAGGTGTGGCTACCTCAGCCCTCGCGGTGTCGGTCGTTCTCGGGGTCGCGACGAGCCCCGCGCCCGCCGTCGCGTCGGCCGAGACGTTCTTCTTCAACGACGTCGGATCGACAGCCGTCCCTCGGGCGGACTGCGGTCCCGGTTCGCTGCCGGAGACGGGTATGCAGGGCGACGTTCCGGCCGAAGACCGTAACAGCGGACGAAGCACTCAGGGTTATCGGTGCAACATGTCGCTGATCGGGGGCCTGCAGGATCGCGGGGGTGGCCTGCTGTCGGTGACCTATGACCACTGCTCCTACACCAGCACGTTCTTCTCAGGGAACCTGCTGGACCCCGACACGCCCGGCGTGCAGGTGCTCGACGTGTCGAACCCCGCCCAGCCGGTGCTGTCCACGACCCTGAACGAACCCGCGATGCGGGGCGGCACCTGGGAGAGTCTGAAGGTCAACAAGGCACGCAAGTTGCTCGCGACCACCGCGGTCCCGGCCGCTCTAGGCACCGGATACTTCTCCGTCTACGACATATCCGACTGTGCCCACCCCCGGTTGCTGAACCGAAGTGCCGGAACCGACGTCACCATGCCGCTGCCGTTCATCTCGCACGAGGGCGGCTTCTCCCCCGACGGCAACACTTATTGGGTGTCGGGTCCCGCCCCCGGATTCCTCACCGCCATCGACATCAGAAACCCGGCCGAGCCACGGATCACCTGGCAGGGATTGCACGGACTCGCCGGGCACGGTTTCGGCATCACCCCCGACGGGAACCGGATGTACCTGTCCAACCTCGGGGGGATCACCGTCCTCGACATCAGCGCGGTGCAACGCGGCGACCCGTATCCCACCGTGCCGCAACTCGCCACCTATCTGTGGACCGACGGTTTCTTCAATCAGCACAGCATTCCGGTCACGTACGGGGGGAAGCCGTATATCTTCACCGTCGACGAAACCGGTGGCGGTGGGATCAAGGTCTTCGACGTCGCCGACCCGGCGCACGCCGACATCGTGCAGAAGATCAAGCTCGAGATCCAGCTTCCCGCCAACACCGCCGCGAACCTTCGGTCCTCGCAAGGCGGCTCGGTCTTCTCCTACGATCCGCACTACTGCGTGGTCGACCGCCCCACGGACCCGACCGCGCTCGCGTGCTCCTGGGAGTCGTCCGGGATCCGCGTGTTCGACATCCGCGACCTGGACGGCATCCGGGAGATCGCGTACTACAACCCGCCGGCGCAGACCGGCAAGAATCTCCAGTTGACCAACTCACCACATGCGCTGTCCTCTCTGATCGGTGTGTCGCTCTTCGATTTCGTTCCGCTCGCCCGAGCGGTCTTCGAGGGCAAGACGGATCCGCGGGTCGCGTTCGGTCCGCGCACGGGGATGGTGGCGTTCGGCGACCTGTCCGCGGATTGGTGCTTCTCGCCGCCGGAATTCCACGGCAACCAGATCTGGACCTCGTGCAGCGACAACGGTTTCATGGCGCTGCAGTTGGACGACTCCGTCTATGAGGCACCGACGAATCAGGCTTCGACCTATGGGCAGTGACACAGGGAGTTCTCCGTTCCGCCGTCCCCTTGTCCTGTTGCTGTGCGCCGTGCTGCTCGGTGCCGGCGGGGTTGCGGCCGGAATGTGGCTGCAGTCGGTTCGTGGTACCGGCGCCGTCGGGGTTCAGTTATCCTCCGCGGACGTCGGTTTCGCACAGGACATGTCGGTACACCACGAGCAGGCGGTGCTGATCGCCCAGACACTGCCGCAGGACGTCGACCCGCAGATCCGGGTCATCGCCGACCAGATCGTCGTCGCGCAGACTTCCGAGATCGCGACGATGCGTGGCTGGCTCAATCTCTTCGACGAATCCTTCACCGCAGCGCATCCGATGCAGTGGATGCACGGTTTCGATCACGTCATGAGCGAACAGGGCGGCGCACCGATGCCGGGAATGGCGAGCACCAGCGAGATCACCCGCCTCGCCGGCCTGCACGGAGCAGACGCGGAGGCACTTTTTCTGCAACTCATGATCCGGCACCACCAGGGAGGCGTCGACATGGCCGAGGCCGCCATCCACGCGGTTGCCTCGGAACCGGTCCGCCGCGTCGCACGCGGAATGATCCGCGACCAGAGCAACGAGATCGCGGTGATGACAGCACTACTCGGCACCCGAGACGCGAATCCGCTCCCCCACCCTTAGGTCGATCCACTCGATCGTGATGGCAGGTCAGCGGACGACTGTCGAGAGGTAGAGCCGGTTTCCCCAGCCCCCCGGTGGTGCCTCCTGCCGGATCGACTTCACTCGGGTCTTTGTACGGCCACATTTCCTCACGAGTGGCATTCATGTCAATCGCAATCTTCTCAGCTGTGCGACGTTGCTTGCAGCAGAGGGAATGACAGCATTGCCGATTGGGTCTAGATTTGGCCGCACAAATAGATGTAGCCTTTTGCACAACCGAAGGAGCCTTCATGACGCATCGGCCGTCGCAGCCGCGTACCGATTCACCGCGGTATCTGACCGAGGACCGCTTGGCGATCCGGGACCTGGCTCGCGAGTTCGCGATGACGCAGGTGCTGCCGGTCGCGAACGAGTTGGATCCGGT
>NZ_NHML01000049.1:0-38882 GCF_002165735.1 Rhodococcus sp. NCIMB 12038 | reverse complement strand
CTTCCACGACCGTGGCACCCTGCGTACGACACTGCCAGAACATCAACCGCGACTGCTCCGACGCCGGCGGACGACCGATCATCACCATCTGCAACACCCTCCATCATCAGGGATGTTGCAACGACCGGTTGAACCCGCCCTACCAAAAAGGCGCACGAGCGGCGGAGCCGCCTCAGCTGAAGACGACCGTCCGGTGTCCGTGGAGCAGGACCCGGTTCTCGCAGTGCCAGCGCACGGCCCGGGACAGTGCGAGGGCTTCGGCGTCCTGCCCGACCGTGGCGAGTCGCACCGGGTCGAAGGTGTGGTCGATGCGGATGACTTCCTGCTCGATGATGGGTCCCTCGTCGAGGTCGGGTGTCACGTAGTGGGCGGTGGCGCCGACTTGCTTGACGCCGCGATCGAACGCTTGGTGGTAGGGCTTGGCGCCCTTGAAACCGGGCAGGAACGAGTGGTGGATGTTGATGGCGCGTCCGCGCAGGGCGCGGCACGCGTCGTCCGACAGCACCTGCATGTAGCGGGCGAGCACCACGAGATCTGCGTCGAATTCCTCGACGAGTTCCAGTAGCCGGGCTTCGGCCTCCGGCTTGGTGGCCGGCGTGACCGGGACGTGCACGAACGGCAGGCCGGCGGCCTCGGCCATCGGGCGCAGCACCTCGTGGTTGGAGACGACGGCGACGAGTTCGGCGCCGAGGTTGCCCGCTCGCCAGCGGAAGATGAGGTCGTTGAGGCAGTGGCCCATCTTGGAGACCATCACGATCACGCGGGGTAGATCGCTGCCGTTGAAGTTGAACGTCATGCCGAATCTCGCGGCGACGCTCCGGAATTCCTCGGTGAGGCGCAGGGCGTCGACGTCCTCGGCGGAGATGAACGAGGTGCGGAGGAAGAACGCGTCGCTCCGGGTGTCGTCGAACTGCTGATGCTCGGCGATATCGCAGTTCTGCTCGAAGAGGAAGGAGCTGACTGCGTGAACGATCCCGGGACGCTGAGCGCAGCTGAGCGTCAGGGTGAAGGTCTGGGTCATGGGGGTCTCCTCGATGCCGGAATCAAATTGAGGTATTAGTCCGAGCAAACTGATATATCAGAATGGTCAATGCTATTTCAGGCGGGACGGGCGGGTCAAGGGCTGGAGACAGAAGTCAGACGCCGCCTCGGAATCCGGCGAGCACCGAGTCCGATCGGGTCTGCCGGTGCTGGGTGGCGGCGGCATCGACCGTGTGGGCGATCAGTAACGCGGTGGTCACCGGTCCCACCCCTCCGGGGACCGGGGTCAGCGCACCGGCCCGACCGTCCACGGCCGCGGCGTCGACGTCACCGAGCAGCCGGCCGTCGGCGGTCGCGGTGGTCCCCACGTCGATGACGACGGCGCCGTCGGCGACGTGGTCGGCGGTGATCAGTCCGGGAATGCCGACGGCGACCACGAGGATGTCGGCGTCACGGGTGCCTGCAGCCAGGTCGGTGGTGTGCCGGTGGCAGACGGTCACCGTCGCGTTGCGCTGCACGAGCATGTGCGCGACCGGACTTCCGACCACCGTCGATCGGCCGACCACCGCAGCGGTCCTGCCGTGCGGGGAGATTCCGTGGTGATCGAGCAGCGCGATGACGGCCCGTGCGGTGGCGGGTGCGAACGCGGGGAGGCGCGCGACGAGACGACCCAGGCTGACCGGATTCGCGCCGTCGACGTCCTTGGCGGGGTTGATCGCCTCCCGGAGTGCGTCGAGGTCGGTGCCGTCCGGCAATGGGGTCTGCAGGATGATCCCGTGGACGTCCGGGTCGTGGCCGAGTTCGACGAGCGTGCCGTGGATCTGCTCGGTCGTCGCCGACGCACCGAGATCGACGATGTCGCACAGGATTCCGGTGCGTTTCGCGGCTGCCGCGATGGAACGTACATACCAGGCCGTCGATTCGTCGTCGGTGGCCAGAACGACCGCGAGCCTGGGCCGGATTCCGAGGTCGGTAAGAGCGGCGGCGGCGACGGACGCGTCGTCTCGGATGGAGGTGGCGAGTTCGGCGCCACCGAGGCTTCTTGTCATGAACTCAGCTGCTTTCGTACTCGTATGGTGACTGCGTCGGCTCGCTCGACGATCGCGTCGACACCGGTCAGGCACTCGGTGAGGGATCGGCGGGTGTCCGCATCGGTGATACCGGGCAGGTTCACCTCGATGTTGACCCGGGCGGTGGTGGCGGCGGCGCGGGCGGCCTCGGCGGCGGCCGCGACGTCGCTCACGACGGTGGGGTTCGCCACCGGCAGCAGGACGTCGGCGAGTGCGACGACGTCACCTGCCGCGACCACCACCTCGGCCGGCACCGCGGCGGCGCCGGCGAGTGCGGTCGCGATCGCCGCCGTGCGCGCCCCCGATTCTTCGTCCGTTTCCCGGGGGAGACGGTAGGCGTCGATGACGGCGGTGAACGCCGCCATGTCGTCGTCGGCGAACTGCAGTGCCTTCTCGCGGAACGCATCTGCGGAGGAACAGATGCGTTCGACGAGCATCCCGTGGTCGGCGTACTTCTTGCCGGTGGTGTAGCGCGCGACCATCGAGACCAGCGCGGCCGCCTGGCCGAGGTGGAGTGCGGCGGTGGCGCCGCCACCCGGCGCGGGGGTTCGATCGGCGAGCGAATCCAGGAACCCGGTGACCGTGTCGTGCCGGATGCTCATGACCGGATCTTCTTCATCTCGGGGTCGACGAGCGGTTCGGCCACGACGGTGGCGGGGATGCGCCGCCCGAAGTACTCGATCTCCACCGCGGTGTCCACGGTCGCGGTCGCGGGCAGCCAGGCGTAGGCGATCGGCGCCCCCACCGTGTGACCGAACGCGGCGCTCGTGACGTACCCGGCGGGCTGTCCGTCCACGAACACCGGTTCGTGGCCCAGGACCACCGACTGCCGATCGTCGATCATCAGGCACGCCAGGCGCCGCTCCACCGTCTCGTCGGAGACGCCGTCGAGCGCGTCGCGCCCGCGGAAGTCGCCCTTCTGCAACCGGACCGCGAAGCCGAGACCGGCCTCGTACGGGTTGTGCTCGGTCGTCATGTCGGTGCCACACGAGCGGTAACCCTTTTCCATCCGCAGGCTGTTGAACGCGGCGCGGCCGGCCGCGATGACGTCGTACTTCTGCCCCTCCGCCCACAGCAGATCCCATAAACGCAGACCGTTGTCGGCGGACGTGTACAACTCCCAGCCGAGTTCGCCGACGTAGGACAGGCGCATCGCCGTGACGGGCACCCCGCCGATGTGAACCTGCTTCGCGCGGAAGTACTTGAAGTTCTCGTTCGTGAAGTCGTCGGAGCTGAGCGCCTGCACCAGATCCCGGGCACGGGGACCCCACAGTCCGATCCCGCACGTGCCGCCGGTGACGTCGTGGATCTGCACACTGCCGTCGTCCGGGGACTGCCGGCGGAAGTAGTCGAGGTCGAGGTTGCCGTTGGCGCCGACCTGGAAGACGGTGTCGGACAGCCGCGTGACGGTGAGGTCGCTGCGCACACCGCCGGCGTCGTCGAGTGCCAGCGTGTAGGTGACGGATCCGACGGACTTGTCCATCTTGCCGGTCGTCAGCCGATCGAGCAGATCGAGGGCGCCGGCGCCGGAGATCTCGAGCCGCTTGAGTGGTGTCATGTCGTACATCGCCACCGACGTGCGGGTGCGCCAGGCCTCGGCCGCGGCGATGGGGGAGTGGAACATGGCCGCCCACGGCTCACGGGCAGGCGGCTGCCAGTCGGCCGGAAGGTCCTGCACCAGATGAGCGTTGGCCTCGAACCAGTGCGGCCGCTCCCAGCCGGAGCTCTCCAGGAACATGGCGCCGAGTTCCTTCTGGCGCACGTGGAACGGGCTCACGCGCAGGTCGCGGGGAGACTCCTTGGGCTGCAGCGGGTGCAGCACGTCGTAGATCTCGACGAAGTTCTGCTGCGAGGTTTCGCTGACGTAGTCGGGCGCGATCTGGATCTCCTCGAAGCGGTGGACGTCGCAGCCGTGGAGTTCGATCTCGGAGCGACCGTCGACGAGAAGTTGGGCGACCGCGCGGGCGACACCGGCGGAGTGCGTCACCCACACGGCCTCGGCGATCCAGAAACCGGCGACGTCCGGTGACTCGCCGAGGAGGGGGCCGCCGTCCGGGGTGAACGAGAAGACACCGTTGAATCCGGCCTCCAGTTCGGCGGATTCGAGGCAGGGCAACAACAGTTTGCTCTGCTCCCACGACGGCGCGAAGTCCTCTTCCGTGAACGGCAGCATCGACGGCATGTCGGAGGAGGACACGTCGTTGCTCTCGTCCAGGTCGCGCAGGTTCACCGGCATCGGACGGTGGGCGTACGTGCCGATTCCCAGGCGGTCGACGTGCTCACGAAAGTACAGGTCCTGGTCCTGATGGCGCAGGATCGGGAAGCCGGCCTCGGCGAGTTCGGTGTTCCGTCCGACGAGTTCGGGTATCTGCTCGGTCTTGGCGTACTGGTGTGCCAGGGGAAGGAGCGGGACGTTCATCCCGACCATCGCGCCGACGTCGGGACCCCAGAAGCCGGCGCAGGACACCACGATGTCTGCGGGGATGACCCCGTCCGGGGTGGCGACACCGGTGACCTTGCCGCCGCGCTGTTCGATGCCGATCACCTTCGTCGAGCCCTGGAACACCGCGCCGCGGGATTCTGCGCGGCGGGCCAGCGCGACGACGGCACGGGAGGCCTTGGCGAGGCCGTCCGTCTCCACGTGCAGGCCGCCGAGGACCCGCTTCTCGTCCAGCAGCGGGTGCAGCTTCGCGCACTCGGCCGGGTCGAGGACGGTGCCCTCGATGCCCCAGGACGTTGCCCAGCCCTGCTTGCGGTGCAGATCGGCGAGGCGCTCGGGGGTGGTGGCCACCTCGAGTCCGCCGAGCTGGTTGAAGCACCATTCGCCGTCCACGTCGAGTCCGACGAACTTCTCGACCGTGTACCGGGCGAACTCGGTCATCGTCCTGGACGCGTTCGTCTGGAACACCAGGCCCGGTGCGTGCGACGTGGATCCTCCGGTGAGCGGCAGCGGTCCCTGATCGAGGACCGTGATCCGATCCCAGCCGCGAGCGGTGAGCTCGTCGGCCAGATTCGCGCCGACGATGCCGGCTCCGATGATCACTACGCGCGGTGACCCCATGGTGGTCCTCCTGGTTCGGTGGGTGCCTGTGTGTGGCGAAGTACGGGTGCTGCCGCTGTCGCGGCGGGCGGGACGTTCGATGTTCGGTGCGGGCTCGGACGGCGCCGGAGAGAACTGTGAATTGCGAAACGGATCGGGCTGATCGGAACCATTATCGGCAACTGATATATCAACACATTAAGTCCGGAAGAGTGAGGGGGTCAACCCCGAATTGCGGGTAACTCTTTGATGATCGAGTAGATAAACGGCGAATATTCCCCGTTTTGCCGTGGAAATGCGCACCGTGCCCGCCGGCGCCGGCGCGGAACGGGGTGTGGATGGAGATAACCGTCGCACGGTGATGTCGCCTATCCTGAAGTCGCGATGACTGAATTGGACGATAACTCGAATGGAGATCGGAGCCGGCCTGCCGGCGCTGTGCAGTCAGTGGACCGCGCACTGGCAGTACTCGAAATTCTCGCCAGGCTCGGCACCGCCGGCGTCACGGAAATCGCCGAGGAGCTGGGCGTCCACAAGTCGACCGCGTCGCGTCTCGTCGCTGTCCTGGATTCGCGGGGCTACGTCTCCCAATTGAAGAACCGGGGAAAGTTCCAGCTCGGGAATTCGATCGTTCGTCTGGCCCGCACCGCGACGCCGGACGGCGATCTGGTGCGGCAGAGTCAGGAATTGTGTGCCGAACTGGCGGAAACTGTCGGCGAGAGCGTCAATGTGTCGATACTCGACGGCAATCGCTCGGTGAGCATCGTCAAGGCGGACGGCCCGTCCGGCGTCGGTACCAATACGTGGGTGGGGCAGAGCAGCCCGGCACACGCGACGGCGAGCGGAAAACTGTTGCTGACGGAATTGTCCGACAGCGAACTCGCGGAGCGGGTGGGAGAAAGTCCGATCGCTCTCACGTCCGAAACTCTCACCGATGTGCCTGCGCTCGTGGAGTCGCTGAATTCCATCCGCGAACGGGGCTGGGCGGATTCCGAAGAAGAACTCGAACTCGGGTTGAATGCGGTGTCCGTCCCGATCCGCGACTACACGTCGAAAATGATTGCGGCTCTGAGTGTGTCCGGTCCCGCCTACCGACTGCTGCCGGAACGGTTCGAGGACGTTGCACGCGCCGCGCTCGACACGTCCCAGCAGATCAGTAACCGCCTGGGCTACGCGGTCACGTAGCGCCGGCATCAGGCCCGCGACCTGGCGAGTTGCTTCTTGTATCGGGTGAACAGCCGGGGATTGTTCATCGCGAAGACGCCGACGGTGTCGCCGTCCCTGTCGTAGGTGGCCACGAACGTGCCGGTTCCGGGGTCGCCGTCGACGAACCGGACCTCGTCGGTGCTGTGCCTCGTTCCGGCGAACTGCAGCATCTTGCCGTACTGGTGGGACCAGAAATACGGGATGGCGGCGGGGCCGGACGGGGTGGCCATGATCGTGTCGGCCACCGTGGCCGCCTGGGCGACGGCGTTGCTCCAGTGCTCGCTCCGGTGATGGACCTGGTGGGCGTCGTCGAAAGTCCTGGCGCAGTCGCCGATCGCGTACACCCCGGGGAGGTTCGTCTTGCACGAGGAGTCGGTGAGGAAGCCGTCGTCGATCAGCAGTTCCGAGTCGCTCGCCCACTCCACGTTGGGGACGGCCCCGATCCCGACCACCACGACGTCCGCGGGCAGGACCGTTCCGTCGCTGAGCCGGACGGCCTCGACCGCTTCGTCGCCCAGCAGTGCGTCGACGACCGATCCGGTGAGAAGCCGGACGCCGTGTGCGGCGTGCTGTCCTGCGCAGATCGCCCCGAGTTCGATGCCGAGCGGACCTGCGAGGGGTGTCGGCGAGGCCTCGACGACCGTGACGTGCAGGCTCATTCCGGCCGCGCTGGAGGCCACCTCGGCTCCGATGAAACCGGCTCCCACGATCACGAGATTCTGCGCCCGGGACAGCGATTCCCGCAGTGCGCGTGCGTCGTCGACGGATCTGAGCGTGTGCACGCCGGCGAGACCGAGGTGCCCGGGCAGGGTCCGGGCGCGCGCGCCGGTCGCGACGACCACGGCATCGGCGTCGAGGTGGGACCCGTCGTCGAATGTGACGCGGTGGAGCCCGTCGGGGGAGCGAACGAGTCCGGTGGCGGTGCTGTTCATCCGCCATTCGACGTCGAGGGTGTCGTCGTCGCTGTTCATCAACATCAGGTCCTCGTCCGTCATGCCGCCGGTGAGGAACTCCTTGGACAGGGGTGGCCGGTCGTAGGGCAGTGATGGCTCGCTGCCTGCCACGACGAGGCGGCCGGTGTAGCCCTGCTCGCGCAGCGCGCGGACCGCCGACAGTCCGGCGAGTGAAGCACCCAGTACCACAATGGAATTCGGGACAGTGTTCATCGGGCGTCGTCCTTCTGTTCGAGATGGAGCAGCACGGTGCCGTCGACGATCGACACGTCGTGGGTGCGGACTGCAATCTTGGCCGGCGGACCGGACGGCACGCCGGTGCGGAGGTCGAAGCATGCCTCGTGGAGCGGGCACTCGACCGTGCAGCCCTCGACCCAGCCGTCGGCGAGGGAGGCGTCCTGATGGGTGCAGGTGTCGTCGATGGCATACAGACCGTCGGAGGTGTGGAAGACGGAGATGGGAGCCATTCCCGGCGGCGTGACCGTGACTACTTCGCCCACGGGCAGGGTGATGAGTTCGCAGACGGCGAACGGTGTGGTGTCGGGGTGGATCACAACTGGGGAATCGTTATCGAGAATCACTCGATACCTCCGGATGCGTCGGGAAGGAGGGGCAAGTTGTGGAGCAGTTGTTGCGCTATGCGCGACGACTTGCAAGCTGTGCAACACAATGCTCGCCGGTGCTGCCCCGCGGTGTCAAGCATTCGCGTGTAAAAACTGCGTTCCCGAAGTCGGTGGGCATAACCTCGGGGCATGAGTGAATCCGAGGCGACGGCACCCGCGGCCCAGGGCGTGGAAGGGAAGGCGAAGACCGTACACGCCGTGGAACGTGCCATCGACGTGCTCGAGATCGTCGCAGCAGAGGGCCGGATCGGCGCCACGGAGATCGCCGTACGTCTCGGCGTGCACAAATCGACCGTTTCACGCCTGATCGCCTCGCTGCAGCAACGCGGATTCGTGGAGGAAGCGGGCGTCCGCGGCAAATACCAGCTCGGATTCGCGGTAGTGCGGTTGGCCGAGGCCACGGTCGCGCAGAGCGGGCTCGTCGAGGTTGCGCAGCCCGAGTGCGACCGCCTCGCCGATGCGTTCGGGGAGACGGTCAACCTCGCGGTGCTGGATGGTGCGGCGACGCTCAACGTGCTCGAAGCTCGCAGTGATCGCCATGTCGCGCTCCGCACGTGGGTGGGTCAGGTCACCCCGGCGCATGCGACCGCGACCGGCAAGGTCCTGGTCTCGGAGATGACGTCGGGCCAGCTCCGCAGCAGGCTGGGCCCGCAATTGAGCGCGCTCACTCCCAACACGATCACCGACTTCCGTGCGTTCGACCTCGAACTCGAGCACGTGCGGTCGCGGGGCTGGGCGTCCACGGCCGAGGAGCTCGAAGCGGGACTCAATTCGATCGCCGTGCCGGTGCGGAGCAAGGTCACCAACCGGATCGTCGCGTCGATCTGTGTGTCCGGCCCGGAGTACCGGCTGGCGCCCGATCAGTTCGAGGCGGTGGCGCTCGAAATCGCCGACGCGGTGGCGCGGATCGAAGCGCAGCAATCCGTCGGCGCGGGTGACTGACGACCCGGAAGTGACTCTCCCTCAACGCAGGACGAGCCGATAGTCCGGTTTGCCCGGGTTTCGGTGCCGCGTGGTTAACGCGGTGTTTCGGCCGTGTCGCGTCTGCGAAAGAAGTGCCGAATGTGATGTTTGACACGTCCGCCGGCGACGGTCTAAGTTGTCTAAATCGCATAGCGTTGCTGATGATGCAACAATGCTGACGCCGCGATGACTCGGCGGGAACAGTTGTCCGCTGTTCGAACGATCGTCGCGGATCGAGCACCCATGTCGTCATACTCGGCAACGACGCCCCTTGCGATCTGCGCCCATTCGCACACAGACACCAGGTCACAGCCCCGACCGAACGCATCTTTCCCGTAACGAAAGAACGGTGACATCTATGTCCGCTCCGGACGTCCAAGCCCCCGCTCCCGCGCCCGCCCCGGCCTTGATCCCCACTCTGGGGGGTCGCTACTACACCGACCCCGACATTTTCGTCAGTGAGCAGGAGAACGTCTTCGAGGCGATGTGGTTCTGCGCCGCCCGCACTGCCGACCTCGCCGACGCCGGCGCCTTCAAGAAGGTCACTGTCGGCCGGGAGAGCGTCCTCGTCGTCCGCGGCCGGGACGGCGCCCTCCGGGCGTTCCTCAACATCTGCCGGCACCGCGGCGCCATGCTGTGCACGGAGGACGAAGGCCAGGTCCGGCGGAACCTCCAGTGCCCGTACCACGCGTGGACGTACGGACTCGACGGCAAACTGGTCGCCGCGCCGAACATGGCCGCGCTGCGCGACGAGACCGGAGCCGACATCGACCGGGTGCGGTACGGACTGGTGCCGGTCGCGCTGCGCGAGTGGCTCGGCTACGCCTGGGTGTGCCTCGCGGACGAACCGCCGTCGTTCGAGGACGAGGTGATCGGCTCCGTCACCGAACGGCTCGGCGATCCGGTCGCCATCGATCGGTACGAGATCGGAACCCTGGAACTCGGCCGCCGGATCACCTACGACGTCGCGGCCAACTGGAAGCTGATCATCGAGAACTTCATGGAGTGCTACCACTGCGCCACCATTCACCCCGAACTCACCGAGGTGCTTCCGGAGTTCGCGGACGGCCTTGCCGCACAGTACTTCGTGGGGCACGGCGCCGCCTTCGGCGACGAGGTCGAGGGATTCACCATCGACGGAAGCGGCGGATTCGAGGCGTTGTCCGGCATCAGCGACGATCAGGACCGCAAGTACTACGCCATCACCGTCCGGCCGCAGGTCTTCGTGAACCTCGTGCCCGACCACGTCATCTTCCACCGCATGTACCCCATGTCCGCGGACCGCACCATCGTGGAATGCGACTGGCTGTACGCGCCGGACGTCACGGCGTCGGGACGCGACGTCTCCCGCTCGGTCGAACTGTTCCACCGGGTCAACCAGCAGGACTTCGACGCCTGCGAGCGGACGCAGCCGACGATGTCGTCGAAGGCCTACCGCGACGGGGGTGTGCTGGTGCCCGCGGAGCATCACATCGGCGAATTCCACGACTGGTTACTCACCCGGCTGGGTGGGGGCGCGAAATGACGTACGCCGGCGAGCAACCGAGGGTGATCGACCCTCCCGAAGTGCAGGCGCCGGAGCCCGAGCGTGCGACACCCGCCCACGCCGAGCCGCGGGGCGGCGTCGACAAGGTGGTGTTCGGCGCTGCGGCGGCAGTCGGGGTGGGACTCATCCTGTGGGGCCTGCTGGCGCCGGAGAACCTCGCGCTCGTGTCGAACGCGGCCCTCGGGTGGCTCGTCGCCGACATGGGGTGGTTGTTCATCACCGCGGCCTCCGGGTTCGTCGTGTTCTCGCTGTTCCTGGCGTTTTCGCGGTACGGCCGGATTCCGCTCGGCAAGGACGGCGAGAAGCCGGAGTTCCGGACGGTCAGCTGGATCGCGATGATGTTCAGCGCCGGCATGGGGATCGGGCTGATGTTCTACGGCGTCGCCGAACCCCTCGCGCACATGGTGAGCCCGCCTCCCGGGACCGACGGCAGCGCCGGGTCGGCGATGGCCACGACGATGTACCACTGGGGACTGCACCCGTGGGCGATCTACGCGGTGGTCGGATTGTCGATCGCCTACGGCTCTTATCGGCGGGGCCGCAAGCAACTCATCAGCTCCGCATTCATCCCGCTCCTCGGCCGTCGCGCCGAGGGGGCGGCGGGCAAGGTGATCGACGTGCTCGCGATCATCGCGACGATGTTCGGCACCGCCGCGTCGCTCGGCCTCGGTGCCCTCCAGATCGGGTCCGGGCTCGAGATCATCGGCTGGATGGGCGAGGTCGGCACGTTCGCACTGGTGGCCCTCGTCGGACTGCTGACGTTCGCGTTCGTCGCCTCGGCGGTGTCCGGCGTGGCCCGCGGAATCCACTGGTTGTCCAACATCAACATGGTGCTGGCCATCGTGCTGGCGGTCTTCGTGTTCGTCCTCGGCCCCACGGTACTGATCCTCAACCTGCTGCCCACCACTATCGCCGACTACAGCGCGCAACTCGCGACGATGTCGGGTCGCACCGCCGCGAGTGCGGGCGACGACACCGCGTCGTGGCTGTCGTCGTGGACGATCTTCTACTGGGCGTGGTGGGTGTCGTGGACCCCGTTCGTCGGCATGTTCCTGGCCCGGATCAGCCGTGGCCGCACCATCCGGCAGTTCGTCGTCGGTGTGATCGTCATTCCCACCTCGGTCAGCCTTGTGTGGTTCGCGGTGTTCGGAGGTTCCGCGATCGGGGTGCAACGTGACGGCACCGATGTGGCGTCCCAGTCGTCGACCGAGGGACAGTTGTTCGGAATGCTCGACCACCTGCCGCTCGCCGGTGTCTCCACCGTGCTGGTCATGGTGCTGGTGGCCCTGTTCTTCGTTTCCGGCGCCGACGCCGCATCGCTCGTGATGGGCACCCTGTCGGAGCGGGGGACCCGGCACCCGAGCAAACGGATCGTCGTGTTCTGGGGCACGCTCACCGGCGGCACCGCGGCGCTCATCCTCTGGACCGGCGGCTCGGACGCCCTTCAGGGGCTGCAGACGATGACGATCATCGCGGCCGCGCCGTTCCTGCTGGTGATGATCGGACTGTGCGTCTCGCTGTACCGGGACGTCTCCCGTGACCCGCTCATCGTCGGGTCATCGAAAAATTCCGCACACGAAAGGGTTTCGGACACACTATGAAGATGTCGGCGCTATCCGCTGATCTCGACGTCCAGAAATTGTTCGGCACGGTGAATTTCATCGCGGGGGAGTGGGTGGCGGCGACATCGGGGCGCACCCGCGACTGCATCGACCCGGCAACCGGGAACGTGATCGCCACCGTGGACGAGGCGTCGCCCGAGGACGCCGGGCGAGCAGTACAGGCGGCCCGGGCGGCGTTCGATGCCGGGGACTGGCCGCAGACGCCGGTCGCCACGCGATCGTCGCTGCTGTCGCGTATCGCCGACCTTCTCGAGCGCGACAAGGAGGAACTGGCGCGCATCGAGACGGTCGACACCGGTAAGACGCTGGTGGAGAGTCGAATCGACATCGACGACGTCGTCTCCGTGTTCCGGTACTACGCCCGCCTGGCCCTCGTCTCGAGCGACCGCGTCGTCGACGTGGGTGACCCCGCCGTCGTCTCCCGCGTCGTCCGCGAACCGATCGGGGTGTGCGTCCTGATCGCACCGTGGAACTATCCGCTGCTGCAGATCTCCTGGAAGGTGGCACCCGCACTCGCTGCCGGCTGCACGATGGTGCTCAAGCCCAGTGAAGTCACGCCGCTGAGCACGATCGCGTTCACCCGGCTGATCGAGGAGGCCGGTGTGCCCGCCGGCGTGGTCAACCTCGTGCAGGGCAGCGGCGCCGACCTCGGCCCCGCGCTCACCGACACCGGCGACGTCGACTTCATCTCGTTCACCGGCGGACTCGCCACCGGCACCACCATCCTGGAAACGGCCGCGAAGCACGTCACGAAGGTCGCCGTGGAACTCGGCGGCAAGAATCCCCACCTCGTCTTCGCGGACGCCGACTGGGAGTCGTCCGTCGACCAGGTGCTCACCGGGGTCTTCCTGCATTCGGGTCAGGTGTGCTCGGCCGGGACGCGTCTGATCGTCGAGGAGTTGATCGCCGACGAGTTCGTCGCCGCCCTCGTCTCGCGGGCCGAGGCCATCCGTGTCGGCCCGGGACTCGACCCGTCCAGCGAGACCGGACCCCTGGTGTCGGCGGCGCAACGCGACAAGATCGAAGCCTATGTGGCACTGGGCATCGCCGAGGGAGCGACGCTCCGGACGGGCGGTTCGCGGCCCGCCGATCCCGCGCTCGACGGCGGCAGCTACTACCTGCCCACCATCTTCGACCACTGCGACCGCACGATGCGGATCGTGCAGGAGGAAACGTTCGGGCCCATCCTGACCGTCGAGCGATTCACGACCGAGGAGGACGCGGTCCGGCTCGGCAACGACACCGAGTACGGCCTCGCCGCCGGGGTCCGGACGTCGGACGCCGCCCGCGGCGAGCGGGTGGTGCGCCGCCTGCGCCACGGAACGGTGTGGCTCAACGACTTCGGCTACTACACGCCGGCGGCGGAGTGGGGCGGATTCAAGAAGTCCGGCAACGGACGCGAACTCGGACCCGCCGGACTCTCCGAATACCAGGAAGTCAAACACATCTGGAACAACACGACCTCACCTCTCGCGGGATGGTTCACCGCGACCTGACGTGCACTCGGCAGGGCGCGCGAGCAGACCCCCTCGACTTCTCAGGAAGTGATCGAATGACCAGACCCGACAACACGACCGGCGACCAGGACAGTGGACTGGAGGATTTCGGATACAAGGAGTCCCTGGATCGCAGTATCGGCAAGTTCGCGAGTTTCGCCGCGGGCGTCAGCTACATTTCCATCCTGACCGGCACTTTCCAATTGTTCTACTTCGGTTTCGGCTCCGCGGGCCCCGCCTACCTGTGGTCGTGGCCGCTGGTGTTTCTCGGCCAGCTCTCGGTGGCACTCTGCTTCATGGAGCTCGCCGCCAAGTACCCGATCGCCGGCTCCGTGTACAACTGGGCGAAAACGCTCGGCAGCCGGGTGGTGGGGTGGTCGGCGGGCTGGCTGATGCTCACCGCGTCGATCGTCACCCTGTCGGCCGTTGTGCTTGCGCTGCAGCTCAATCTGCCGCGGCTGTGGAGCGGCTTCCAGATCGTCGGCGACGGCACCGGGGAACACGACTTCGCCACCAACGCCGTCATCCTCGGAACCGTGATGATCGGCTTCACCACCGTCGTCAACGCGCTCGGTGTCCGTCTCATGGCGATGATCAACAGCGCCGGTGTGTTCATCGAACTCATCGCCGCGGTGCTGATCGCGATCATCCTCGCCGCCAACATGACCCGCGGCCCGGAGGTGTTCTTCTCCACCCACGGCTACGGCGCCGGTGAAAGCGGAGGCTACCTCGGTGCGTTCCTGGTGGCCACGCTCGCGTCGGGCTACGTGATGTACGGCTTCGACACCGCGAGCTCGCTGGGCGAGGAGACGGTGGAACCCCGCCGCACCGCCCCCAAGGCGATCCTCCGTGCGATCCTCGCCTCGTTCGTGATCGGCGGCGCGATCCTGGTGTTCGCCGTGATGGCGGCGCCCGACCTGGACGATCCGAAGATCGGCGCGTCCGACGGCAGCCTGCAGTACATCGTGGAGCAGGTGATGTGGGGGCCGCTGGGCACCATCTTCCTGATCTGCATCGTGATCGCGGTGACGGTGTGCTCGCTGGCGGTGCACACCGCCGCCATCCGGCTGACCTTCGCCATGGCCCGCGACAACGCACTCCCGTTCGGGGAGCGGCTCGCCCGCGTTCACCCGAAGACGCGGACACCCGTCGTGCCCGCGGTGACGATCGGAGTGGTGGCCGCGCTGATCCTGGTGGTCAACATCGGTCAACCGCACATCTTCACCGTGCTGACCTCGATCGCGATCATCATGATCTATCTGGCCTACCTGATGGTCACCGGCCCGATGCTGAAGCGGAGACTGCGCGGCCAGTGGCCGCCGCGGGACCTGAAGGAGGGCGGCTACTTCACGATGGGCAGGTGGGGTCTGCCCGTCAACATCGTCGCCGTGGTGTGGGGAATCGGTATGGCCGTCAACCTCGCCTGGCCGCGCGAAGCCGTCTACGGGGAGCCTTGGTACAACACGTGGGGCGCCTTCGTCTACATCGGCGTCATCCTCGGGCTCGGACTGCTGTGGTACCTCACCACCGGCAGGCACCACATCGGGACCTTGACGTCACACTCCGCGGCCGCGGCACCGGCCGCATCGCAATCCGAACCGATCGACAAGGAGCTTGCTCGATGACCGAAAGTGAACTGCGGAGCACTGCACTGGAATTCGACTACGTGATCGCGGGTGGCGGTAGCGCCGGGTGCGTCCTCGCGGCACGGCTGAGCGAGGATCCGTCGGTGACGGTGTGCCTGCTGGAGGCGGGGCCGTCGGACGTCGGGGACCGCAACATCCTCGAGCTGTCCCAGTGGATGCACCTGCTCGACTCCGGGTACGACTGGGACTACCCGGTCGAGCCGCAGGAGCGGGGCAACAGTTTCATGCGGCACGCCCGGGCCAAGGTCCTCGGCGGGTGCTCGTCGCACAATTCGTGTATCGCGTTCTGGCCGCCGGCCGAGGTGCTCGACGACTGGGAGGCGATGGGTGCGTCGGGGTGGGGTGCGCGCGACATCCTGCCGTACGTCGGCCGGCTGGAGAACAACGACGCCCCCGGTGACGGCCACGGTCGCAGCGGTCCGGTGCGGCTGCGCGACGTCCCACCGAACGATCCGTGCGGCCGTGCGGTCCTCGACGCCGCCGCAGCGGTCGGTCTGCCGACCGTCGCGTTCAACCGCGGCGGAACGGTGCTCAACGGGGCGGGGTGGTTCCAGATCAACGCGTCCGAGGACGGCACCCGGATGTCGTCGTCGCACGCCTACCTGCACCCGATCCTCGGGACCCGGCCCAACCTGGAGGTCCGGACCGGGTGCTGGGTCAGCGAAATCCTGTTCGACGAACAGCAGACCGCGACGGGCGTGCGCTACCAGCGACCCGACCTCACCGGGTACGACACGGTGTCGGCGCGCCGCGAGGTGATCGTCACCGCCGGCGCGATCGACACCCCGAAGTTGCTGATGCTCTCGGGTATCGGTCCGGCGGAGCATCTCGCGGAGTTCGGCATTCCCGTCCGCGTCGATTCGCCCGGTGTCGGAGCGAACCTCGACGACCACGTGGAGGGGCTGGTGTTCTGGGAGGCGTCCCGGCCGATGGTCACCGAGTCGACGCAGTGGTGGGAGATCGGCCTGTTCGCCACCACCGAGGAGGGGCTGAACCATCCCGACCTGATGATGCATTACGGCAGCGTGCCGTTCGACATGAACACCCTCCGGTGGGGGTATCCCACCACGGACAACGGATTCTGCTTGACGCCCAACGTCACTCAGGGCCGTTCCCGCGGAACTGTGCGGCTGCGCTCCCGCGACTTCCGTGACCGCGCGAAGGTCGATCCCCGGTACTTCACCGACAGTGAGGGCCACGACGACCGGGTGATGCTGTCCGGGGTGAGGCTGGCCCGCACGATCGCCGAGCAGAAGGCGCTGCGCGGGTGGATCGCCCGTGAACTGGCGCCGGGACCGGATGCGGTGACCGACGAGGAGATCCTCGACTACATCCACAAGACCCACAACACCGTCTATCACCCGGCGGGCACGGCCCGGATGGGTCGTGTCGACGATCCGATGGCGGTGCTCGATCCGGAACTGCGGGTCAAGGGGGTACGGGGACTGCGGGTGGTCGACGCGTCGGCGATGCCGAAACTGCCGCACGTCAACCCGAACATCACGGTCATGACGATGGCCGAGCGCTGCGCGGACCTGCTGCGCGGTCGCGTGGGGGCCGGCCTGCAGCCGGCGGCGTCTACGCTGTCCGAGGTCTGATCCGGGCATCGATTGCGCCGGCGATCCTTCGCCAGATCTCGCTCGCGGGATCGATGACGGCGAAGTGATCGCCGGGGCCCTCGATCAGGGTGACGTCGTCGGGGGTCTCCGCTGCGGTCGCGTGGTATTCCCTGCTCATCTCCAGCAGATCCGGCTCGTCGCCCACGGCGCACGCGACGAGTTGCGGGACACCGAGCGGCAGCCGATGGAGCGGTGACGACCGTTCGTACGTCGCCCGGTCTTCGGCCCAGTGGCCACCGACGGCGGTCGCGACCGCGCCCTCGCCGAGTCGGCGGTCGTCGGCGAGTCGCAGATTCAGCACCCCGGCGAGGCTGACCGCCAGCGCCGGACGCACCGCAGCCCGGTCGGGGACGGCGTCGGCGGCGGCGCGCAGGGCGAGCTGACCGCCGGCCGAGTGGCCGAGGATCATGACGCGTCCCGGATCCGCCTGCGGGACGGACCCGGCGGATTGCAGGGCGGCGGCGACATCGGATGTCATCGCTGCCCACCTTTTCTCGGCGGGGCGCCGGTATTCGACGTTCCACGTCACGTACCCGCGGGCAGTCAGGTCCACCGCCAGACCGTCCATCAGGTCGAACTCCCAACGTGGACGCCAATATCCGCCGTGGATCAGCACGGCGACGGGGAACGGTCCGGCGCCGGCCGGGACCCGCAGTTCGGCGCGCTGATCGGGGTCGTCGCCGTAGCGGACGATCGTTCCGGGGTGAAAGCGGTGGTGGTACCAGCTGTCGACGGCGAATCGGAGTCCGTCGAGTCCCCGCCCGCGGATGTGGGCCCGGATGCTGTCGGAGCGGTCCGGCTCGCAGTCCCCGAAATCGACGCGGATCGCCCCGCAGGCCGGACCGGTGAACGGTGCTCCGGCGCCGGGCACGACGACGAACTCGCCCCGGCCCGCCGCCGTCCGTACAGCGCGCTGCATATCCGCGGTGTCCGCGGCGAACGTCACCTCGCCGGTGAGTCCGCGCGTATCCAGCGCCCGGCCGAGGAGTTCCGCGGCGGTACCCCCGTGCGCGACGGCCCCGGGTGCGAAGACGACGTCGAGTCGGCGAGCAGATTCGGTCACCGGGTCACCGTACGCACCCATGAGGGCTTTCTGGCGAGGGAACGGCTGGGTGGTACTGCCGATCCCTGGGTAGCGGGCGGCAACAGGTTTAACGTGGGGAGCTATGGAACTTGGACTGCACATCGCCGACTTCACCTTTCCCGCCGGACCGTCGAACCTCTCGGACGACCTGCGCCGCATTGCTGTCACCGCCGAGGAGGCGGGTTTCTCCAAGCTCAGCGTCATGGATCATCTCTGGCAGATCGAACCGGTAGGACCGATCGACACCGAGATGCTCGAGGCGTACACCACCCTCGGATTCCTTGCCGCCGTCACCGAGAAGGTGGACCTGTTGGCCTGGGTCACCGCCACCGTCTACCGCGAGCCGGGCCTCCTCGCCAAGGCCGTGAGCACGCTCGACGTCCTGTCCAAGGGGCGCGCGTACCTCGGGATCGGCGCCGCCTGGAACGAGGACGAGAGTGTCGGACTGGGCCTTCACTTCCCGCCGACGGCCGAACGCTTCGAGCGACTCGAGGAGACACTGCAGATCTGCCTGCAGATGTGGAGCGAGAACGACGGACCGTTCGACGGGAAGCACTACCGGCTCGGCCGCACCATGAACGTGCCGCAGCCGCTACGGCGCCCACACCCGCCCATCCTCATCGGCGGCGCGGGTGAGAAGAAGACGCTTCGGATGGTCGCGCAGTACGCACAGGCCTGCAACTTGTTCGGTGGACCCGAGGTCGCCCACAAGCTGGACGTGCTGAGGAATCACTGCACCGCACTCGGTACCGACTACGACGCCATCGAGAAGACCGTGATGTTCCCGCTCGACCCGGGTGCGGACGGGCAGAACGTGGACACCTTGCTCAGTCAACTCGAGGGCCTGTCGAAGCTGGGCATCACCCACGTTCACGGATGGGTGCCGGAGGTCGCGTCGATCACGCCCCTCGAGATCCTGGGCGAACGCGTCGTCCCGGTGATCGCGGACTGGTGAATCGCGTTCGCCGACACTGACCGGACTGGCTCCGGAACGAGACGTGGCCCCCGCTACCGCCCGGAGTCAACCGTTCCTGCGGCGGAGGACAGCTCGCGCTTGAGGAGCTTCCCGGTGGCTGTCATCGGCAGTACCGTGACGAATTCGACGGAGCGAGGGTACTTGTAGGCGGCGATTCGTTCCTTGCACCAGGTGATCAGTTCCGGTTCGGAAATCTGCGCGCCGGGTTCGGGGATGACGAACGCCTTGATCTCCTCGCCGTGCTGTTCGTGTGGGACACCGATGACTGCGGCGAGTGAGACCGCGGGATGGGTGATGAGCATTTCTTCGATCTCGCGGGGGTACACGTTGAACCCTCCGCGGACGATCATGTCTTTGGCGCGGTCGACGATGTAGTAGAAGCCGTCTGCGTCGCGGCGGGCGAGATCGCCCGTGCGGAACCACCCGTCGTGCATGGCTTCGTCAGTCGCGTCCGGGCGATCGTAATAGCCCTTCATGACGTTGTGGCCGCGGATCGCGATCTCGCCGACCGTGTCGGCGCCTTCGACGGTATTCCAGTCGGGGTCGATCAGGCGCACCTGCACGCCCCAGATCGGGACGCCGATCGAGCCGGCCCGCGGCGCCTGCTCCGGATCGCTGAACAGCGCGATGGGCGAGGTCTCCGACAGCCCGTAGGCCTCGAGAATCTGGACGCCGAATCGTGTTGCGAAACGCTCGAGGATCTCCACCGGCAGCGGTGCGCCCCCGGAGATCGCCTTGCGGAGGTTGGCGGCGATGCGGTCGACGTCGACCGCATCGCCGACCGCCCCGAGCAGCCCCCAGTACATCGTCGGCACACCCGCGAACATCGTGATCGACTCGCGTTCCATGATCTCCAGTGCCGCACCGGCCTCGAAGCGCGGCAGCAACACCAGCGTTGCGCCCACCGAGAACCCGGCGTTCATGTTGACCGTCTGCCCGAACGAATGGAACAGCGGGAGAGTCGCCAGATGGGTGTCCGGCCGACTCGGGGAGTTGTCGAACAACCTATTCGACGCGATGGCGTTCATCGTCATGTTCGAATGGGTCAACTCGGCGCCCTTCGGCCGGCCGGTCGTTCCGCTCGTGTAGAGGATGACGGCGGTGTCGGTGGCCTCCCGCGCCACCGACTCGAACACTGTGGACTGGGCGGGAAGCACGGTCGACAGGGGTGTGATTCCCTCGACGTCGGTGTCGTCGTCCGTGCCGATCACGAACATCGTGCGGCACGAGGGCACCTCACCGAACGCCGCCCGTCCATACGTGCCGATCGGCAGATCCGCCCCGCCCTCGAAGCAGAAGTAGGCGGTGGCTCCACAGTCCTGCAGGTGGTAGGCGATCTCGCCGGACTTCAACAGGATGTTGAGCGGGACGACTACGGCACCCGCCTTGAGGATGCCGTAGTAGACGATCGGAAACCAGGGCAGGTTGGGGCAGGACATCGCCACCCGGTCGCCGGGCGTGATCCCGGATGCGACGAGGAGGTTCGCGATCTGGTTCGCGAGGGAGTCGGTCTCGGCGTACGTGAGCCGCTCCTCTCCCAGGACCAGTGCGTCGCGACTCGGGTACTTGCGGGCCGAGTCTTCCAGGAACATGGACAGGTTGAGCATCAGTTTCCCTCAGTGCCGTTGGAGTGTAGGTGGATTCGCGGCGATCACGGTGCCGTCGCGTAGTTGGTCTGCCGTACTTCCGCGAGGTGTTCGAAGAACCCGAGCAGTGACGGGTCGTCGATGCCGTCGCGGTTGACCACATCCTCGACGCGGGCGCCCTGGAGCACCCGCTTGAGTGGCACCTCGATTTTCTTTCCGGTCCGGGTGTGTGGAATACCCGTGACCTCCAGAACGTCGTCGGGAACATGCCGTGGGGATACGTGATCGCGAATCGTCGAGCAGATCTTTCCGGTCAGGATCTCGTCGAGGGTGTGTCCCGCGTGAAGGACGACGAAGAGTGGCATCCAGTACGAGCCGTCGGCTTCTTCGACACCGACGACCAAGGCTTCCGCAATCTCGGGGAGCGCTTCGACGGCGGAGTAGATGTCCGCACTTCCCATCCGGACACCGTTGCGGTTGAGGGTCGAGTCCGACCGCCCGTGCACTGCGACGGTTCCGTCTTCGTAGATGGTGGCCCAGTCGCCCTGTCGCCAGACGCCGGGGTAGGTGTCGAAGTAGGCATCGTGGTATTTCATTCCGTCGGAGTCGTTCCACAGGGCGACGGGCATATTCGGAAGGGGCCTGGTGACGACGAGATCACCGACGGTCCCGCGAACCGGGTTGCCGTTCATATCCCACGTTTCGACGGCGACGCCGAGGCATCGCCCGGAGATCCGGCCGACACGGACCGGACGGGTCGGAACGGCGCCGACGAGGGCGCCGGCGATATCGGTGCCGCCGCTCATCGACCACAGAGGAATGTCACCGACCTCGTCGTGCGCCCACCGGTACAGGTGATCACTCAAAGGGGCGCCGGTGCAGCCGATTGCGCGAAGTCGCGACAGCGGGTGCTCGGCCTGCGGATGTGTGTCGGCGTCGGCACACGTCTGGAGGTAGCCGGGGCTGGTGCCGAGAAAGGTGGCGCCGGTGTCGGCGACGAGCTTCCACAGCGAGTCCGTGCGCGGGTAGGTCGGTGCGCCGTTGTAGCACACGATCGACGCCCCCGAGAGCAGGACGGCGACCTGCATGTTCCACATCATCCAGCTCGTCGAGGTGTACCAGAGCACGCGGTCGTCCGACGTGAGGTTCCAGTGCAGTCCCATTTGTTTGACGGTTTCGACCATGATGCCGCCGTGCCCGTGCACCAGCCCCTTCGGTCGACCTGTCGTTCCGGAGGAGAACAGCACCCACAGCGGGTGGTCGAAGTCGACGTCGGTGAAACCGGAGCGGGCGTGTCGACGTGAGATCGCCGCTTCCCAGTCGTGCCACGTCTGTACAGTGCCGTCGGTTCGGGTACGTGCCGACGTGTGCTCGGTGGAGGTGCGCTGCACGACAATCACATCCGTCACGGATGGAAGCCCGGTTGCAATCTGCTCGACCGCGTCGATGCGTGAACGCAGACGGCCGGCATAGGTGTATCCGTCCGCGGCGATCAGGACCTTCGGCGACAGTTGCGAGAACCGGTCGATGACAGCATCCGGTGCGTAGTCTTGCCCGACCGATGCCCAGGTTGCGCCGAGCGTCGCCGCGGCAAGGAAGGCGATGACGGATTCTGCGGTGTTGGGCAGGTACCCCACGACCACATCTCCGCTGCCGACCGCGAGGGCTTCGAACTCGGCCGCCACGGTGAGCACCTGCTCACGTAGTTCCGACCTGGTCAGTGTCCGGACGACACCCGATTCTTCCGCGGCCACGATCGCGACGGCGTCCGGGTCGCCCCGGTCGAGCAGGACCCGCGCAAAGTTGATCCGTGCACCCGGGAACCAGCGGGCGCCGGGCATCTGATCGTCGAGGAGTACTGCGTCGTAGTCGCTTTCACTGTCAATTCCGAAGAAATCCCACACCGAGGACCAGAATCCCTCGAGGTCGGTGACGGACCACTGCCAGAGCTCCTCGTAGTCGTCGACCTCGACACCCCGAGCGTCGCGAACATACTCGACGAACCGGGTGAGAGTGGTGTCGGCGCGCTCGGCCGAGTCGGGGCTCCACAGGATTCCACCTGGTGAATCAGCGGACTGCATGGATGTCCTTTCCGGATGAGATCGTCTCATCGTTGTGTCCTGCGGGTGCTACGAGCCGACGGTCGCCGCAGCAGCTGTGAGTTCTTCGATCAGGTCGATGGCAGCGGGCCACTCGCCGTACCCCGACGCGGGGTTGAGGTGCCCGACCTCGCCCAGGTTCACCAGCCGGCTACCCCAGGAATCGGCAAGTCGGGCCACGGCCGCGTAACTCGCGAGGGGGTCGTTGGTGCCGGCGGCGACAATGCTCGGGAAGGGGAGTGGTCCGCGGGGTATCGGGGTCCAGCCCAGTTCTGCCAGAGCCTGGCGGGACAGATTGCCGGCGGGCAGGTGAGCGTCGAGGTCGGGTGGCGCGGCGAGCAGTGCGCCCGCTGCGCTCCGTACCGGGGTGACGTTGCGCCCAGTGGGCGGTGATCACCACACCGGCGCTGTGTGCCACGAGGAGCGCGCGGCCGGGTACGGCCGCCAAGGTCTCGTCGAGTGCTGCCATCCGGTCGTCCAGGCTGGCGTTGCTGTCGCTGCTGACCGGGACGGTCAGGGTGCCGGCGATTGTGGTGGCGAGGATCGTCTGCCAGTGTTCTTCGACGTGTCCGCGAAGTCCGGGGACGATCACGATCGTCGGTCCACTCTCGTTCGTCGTCATGTGGTCGTACTCCGGTCGTTGGTCGACTTCTGTGTCAGCTCGCTGAGGTTCTTCAATCCTGCTGCGTAGTAGCGGTTTCCGATGACGAGCGCGAGAGCCGCGAGTACGGATGCAATGGGAACGACCTGCAGTGCTCCGTTGAGTCCGACATGGTCGGCCAGGGCCCCGACAACCACTGGGGCGGGAGCCAGTCCGATCAGGCTGTTGGCGAGGGTCACGGTTCCGATCGCAGAGGCCCGGATGGATGCGTGGGTGAGGTTTGCGACGAGTGCGCCTGCGGGTCCGGAGACGCCTCCGGCGAAGAACGCCCCGCAGCCCAGGAATACCAGTTGCAGCGTGCCCGGTTCGAGACTGAATGCGGTGAAGAGGAGAACGGCGGAGGCCAGGCAGAAGCCGATCGAGGACGTCCACCTCTTGCTGTGATCGAGACGGCTCACGCTGTCGGAGATCATCCCGCAGCCGACCATGCCGATGCCGATCAGCAGGACGAAGACAGCGGCGAGCAGGGCCGCCCGGTCGGGGGCGAGGTCGTAGTACCGGTTGACGTAGCTCGGCAGCCACGTCAGCAATGCTCCGGCCACGAACAGTTGCAGGCCGCTACCAAGGTATGTGCTGATGACGGCGACGCCCTTGAACAGGCTCGACAACGGCGCGCGACGGCCGTCCGCAGCACTCGGTGTCTGAACGTCGTCCGGGTGCCGGTAGAGGGCGATGCGGCTCTCGTTGACCAAGGTCCGGAATGCGACGACGAGGACGAATCCGATGATCGCCATCGCCCCGAAAGCCCAACGCCATCCGAAGTTGACGGCGATGACGCCGCCGAGCGACACACCGACGACAGATCCGAACATTGCGCCCGACATGAATGCCCCGGTCAGCGAAGCCCGCCGCTCGGGTGCGAACAGACCCACGATGACCGCGGCGCCGATGCTGCCGTAGGCAGCCTCACCGACCCCGACGAAGAAGCGGCCGACCAGCATTTCGCCGTAGCTGTCTGCGAACGCGCAGAACAGGGTGGCCGCACTCCACAATGCCGCCGATGCAACCAGCATCCGGACGCGACCCCACCGGTCCGCCGCAACCGACAGCGGAAAGATCAGCACGCCGACCATCAACGCGACGATTCCGGTGAGGGAGCCGAGATGTGCATCGGACAGATCCCACTCCGCCTTGAGGATCGGGAACACGGCGCTGACCACTTGCCGCGACATGTAGTCGGACAGCATCAGGGCAAAGATCAGCGAGAAGACGACCCAGGGATAGAGGCCGGACGACCGGCTGGGTCGAGCCAGATCGACGGTCTTGTCGTCATCGGCGACGGAAAGGCCCATGCGTGGTTCTCCTCGATATTTGGACCGGTTGGGATATTTGGACCGATTGGGTAGCGGTGCTCATTCAGGTGTGGGTGGGGACGGCTCTGTGCCGTCGTCCGGTGGAACTCGAGGTGCCGAGGATGTTCGGACCACCGGTTCAACAGCCCCAGGCGGCGCGAGATGGGGTGCTCGCGCCGCCCAGGTGTGCCCTGCTGGGTGGGTCAGGCGTGTCCGGTGAAACCGACCTGGCCGGGCTTGCGGTTCGGCGCGTAGCCGAGCTTGGCGAGGGTCTCGTCCGCGTCGCGGTACGTTTCGCCGATCTTGTAGATGTCGCGGGCTTCCTTGCCGGTGGCGACCTCGCGTCCGAGTTCGTTCGCGATCCGCACGAGCTGCCTGACCTGCGCGGCCGAGGTCAGCTTCTCGCCCTTGCGGCCCCACAGGGTGTCCTCGTTACCGCAGCGGGTATGCAGGCCCATCGCGATCGCCATCGCGTTGACCGGCAACACCGACCGCATGAGGGTTTCGAGGGTCAGGCACGCGCCGTCCGGGACCCGTTGGACGAAGTTCGTGATGTTGTACGGGTTCGGGCCCTCCTGCCCGCCACCGATCGCCACCCAGGTCAGGTTCAGCGGACCGGTGTAGACGCCGCGGCGGATCAGCCGCTCCACCGTTTCCAACTGCGCGAGTGAACCGAGCTGGAACTGCGGCTGGATCCCGGCGGCCTGCAGCCGGCGCAGGTGCTCCTCGACCCACTCCGGGCCGGCCGGAACCGTCATCTCCCGGTACGCCTTGGCGAGCTCGGGACGCTCCATCGACGTGCCCGCGAGGTCGTCGGCGGTCATCAGCTCCATGAGATTCATCTGGCTGGTGTTGATCGCGATCGTCACCTGATCCGGCTTGGGATCCAACTCGGCGAGCATGTGGCGGGTGTCGTCCGACAGCCACTTCGCGTCGGTGCCGCCGTCTTCCGGCGAAAACGAGATCGATCCGCCGACCTGCAGGATCATGTCCGGCACGGCCTCGCGCAGACCCGCGAGGAGTTCGTTGAACTTGGACAGGCGCTTGGAGCCCTTGCCGTCGAGTTCGCGGACGTGGATGTGCAGGACCGTGGCGCCGGCCTCGTAGCAGTCGACCGCCTGCTGGATGTGCTCCTCCATCGTCAGGGGGAGGTCTTCGCGGAAGTCGTCCGGCTCCCACTCCGGCCCGTAGGGGGCCACCGTGATGACCAGCTTCTCCTGGGTCTCCGGGAACAGGGAATCGTCGTGGAAATGCATTGCGTAACTCCGTTTCTCGATATCGGGTGTGATGTGTAGGTGCCGGCTCAGAAGGGGCGGTCGCCGACGATCCCGGCGCGTTCCATCTTGCGGACGGCGGGCCAGTAGTCCTGGACGGCGTAGTGCTGGGTGGATCGGTTGTCCCAGATGGCGACGCTGTTCGGGGTCCACCGCCAGCGCACCTGGTATTCGGGGATCGAGGCCTGGCTGATCAGGTAGTTGAGCAGGTTGCTGCTGCCGGGGGCGTAGTCGATGCCGCAGCGGATGTTGTCGGGGGTGTGGAAGTTGGTGAAATGGGTGGTGAAGCAGTTGACGAACAGGATCTTCTCGCCCGTCTCGGGGTGGGTACGGACCACGGGGTGTTCGGGGTCGGGGAACCGCTCCTTGAGTTCGAGTCGCTTCTCGAGCGGCATNCGGGCGCCGAAGGTCGCCTCGATGCTGTGGCGGGCGCGGAGGCCGTCGATCTGTTCCTTGACGCGTTCGGGCAGTCGTTCGTAGGCGAGTGCCATGTTCACCCAGATGGTGTCGCCGCCGACCTCGGGGCCGTCGATGCACCGCAGGATGGCTCCCATCGGCGGGTTGTCACGCCAGGTGGCNTCGCAGTGGTAGGCGTTCTCGTAGTGCTCCGCGGGGCTGTCGAGGTCCTTGTAGATCCGGACCAGACCCGGGTGATTCGGGTCGCTTCCGGCCTTCGGGTGATCTTCGAGCAGACCGAAACGTTCTGCCAATGCGACGTGCTCGGCCCGGCTCATGTCCTGATCGCGGAAGAACAGCACCTTGTGCTTCAGCAGCAGCGATTTCAGTTCGGCGAACAACCCGTCGTCGTGGACAACGGCGGCGAGGTCGACGCCGCTCAGCTCGGCGCCGATGCTGCAGGTGAGAGGTTCTGCGGTGAAAGTCGTCCGAATGGTAGGCAGGTCGGTCGGTCGAACAGGCTCGAGGTCAGATATTGCGCCCATGGCGTACTCCTGTACTGACTGGGTCAGTGGGTGACATCGGCCGGCAAGGGCACGGCAAGCGGCGGCGAATACACCCACGAAACGGCTGTGGTGGACGGTCAGAATGTGAACACCGAGGAACCGGTGGTACTTCCGGATTCCAGATCGCGATGGGCACGCACCGCATCGTCCAGCGCATACCGCTGGTTGATATTGATGGCGATTCGGCCTGCCGCAACATGTTCGAACAGCTCAGCAGACAAGGCGGCCTTCTCTGCCGGGTCGGCGATGTAGTCCGCGAGCGCCGGGCGGGTCACGTAGACCGAGCCGTTGAGCGCCAGCTGCATCGCCTCGATGGGCGGAATCGGCCCGGATGCGGTGCCGAAACACACCAGCAACCCGCGCCGTTTGAGCGACTTCAGCGAGCTGTCGAAGGTGGTAGCTCCGATACTGTCGTAGACGACCGAAACACCCTTGCCGTCCGTCATATCGCGAACGCGGCTCGCGACGTCTTCTTGCGTGTAGATGATCACTTCGTCGCACCCGTTCGCGCGGGCAATCTCAGCCTTGTGTTCGCTCGAGACAGTCCCGATCACCTTCACGCCGAGTAGCTTTGCCCACTGAGTGAATATCAGCCCGACTCCCCCCGCTGCGGCGTGGAGCAGAACCGTGTCGCCTGCCTGCACATCCCAGATCCTCCGCAACAGATAGGAGGTGGTGAGTCCACGCATTGTCATCGCGGCGGCAATCTCGAACGGGATCGCCTCCGGAATTGCGATCAGGTGTTTTGCGGGCATGACCCGCTCCGTGCTGTACGCACCGAGTGGACTGCCGGTGTACGTGACCCGGTCGCCCGGCTGGAAGTCGGTGACCCCCTCGCCCACGGCCTCGATGATTCCGGCAGCCTCGACACCCATTCCTGCCGGCAACGCGGCTGGATACAGGCCGGTGCGATAGTAGGTGTCGGCGAAGTTCAGTCCCACTGCCTCGTGCCGGATACGGACCTCACCGAGCCCTGGATCCCCGACCTCGATCCACTCCCACTTGAGGACGTCCGGGCTTCCGATCTCGTAGTAACGGATGGCCTTGGCCATATGATTCTCCTTCAGGTTGTTGCCGTCTCGCCCCGAAGGCACGATGACGGCGGGTGTCGTTCAGCAGTAGTCGATCCGTGTTCTCGAGCGGGCCAGTATCTGTGCGGGTAGCACCTGCCGGCGAGTTCTGCACGGCCCGTCGCTATGGGCGCTGCGACCGACCGATGCAGGTGGGCATCACGACATCGCGGGGAGTTACCTCGCCTCGACCACCCCGGCCGTTCAGCCAGGTGAAAGCCGAGGGCAGCGCACGTCCGTGACGGAGGGTCAACCAGAGCTCGAGCAAGTCTGTGGCCGCGCGCCCACGCGACATGATGTGGTTCTGCACATGCAGTACGGCGTAATTGTTGAACAGGTGAATCTCGCCGGGCCGCAGGTCCACCTCGAACCGCAGGCGCGCCGATCCGAGCAACTCATCGACAAGGTCCAAGAGTGCGAGGTCGTCAGCATCGAGTCCTGGCACGCCGGAATACCGTTGTGCGGAATCAATATCGTGTCGGGAGTAGCGAATGCTCAGTTTGCCGTCGAACCAACAGGCCAAGGGCACTGCACGGTACGGTCGCTCACCTGGAGGCTGATCCCCGCGACGGTCGAGGTGATAGGTCCTGAACAGCCTCTCGGCAAGATGCGGCCACCCGGCAAGAATCTCGTTGAAGATTGCCGCCGAACTGACCACGACAGACCGATTGCCCGATCCCAGGCCGAGTACCGCGGTGACATCGGACCCCGCGGAGGTGAGCGGCACCGCCTTCTCGGTCGCCGCTGACGGCCGCACCGTGCCGAGCATGTGGCCGTATGCGTTCTGGGACACCGGGATCCCGACGTGCTGACCGATTCCCCACAGGATCGTCCTGAGATCTGCCTCGCCGTAGTGTTCCGCCGGGATCCCACGGATCGCCGCAAACCCGAGGCCACCGTCAAGGCTGGCCGCTACCTCACGCAGCCTCGCCGCAAGGTTCGGAAGCGGAAAATGCTCGGACTCGAGCCTGAGGATCGGCAAACTACATGCCTGGGCAGCTCGCAAGGCCGAGTCGAGCTCTGCGACGTCTGCGGCCGACAGCTGGATGCACCAGTCAGTGGCATCGACCAGATCACTGGCGTGCCACGAATTACGTGAACGGTACGGCACCTGCAATACGGCCCCGGCCGGCGCGGAAGCCGGCTGCGGAGGAACGTGAATCCCGAACTGTTGGGGGATCATTGGCTCTCCTCCTCTCGTGTGATGTTCCCAACATTAGGAATGAGTTGAGCCGAGTGCTTAACTTGACGGGCGGATGACTTGATGATTTGGGCACTTAGGAGCATGTTGCAGTGAAACCTCTTGCTCGCTACGCAACGCTGATCGGCTATCTCGACGTATGTCGAGCTGTGGGGATCGAACCGGTACCGCTGATGAAGGACGCGGGGGTTGATGTCGGCGGCCTCGGAACGCAAGATCGATGGATCCCCGCGGCGGCAATTGCCGCACTCCTCGAGCACTCCGCGGCCGAGTCCGGGCGCGACGATTTCGGGTTGCAACTGGCCGAACGCCGGCAGTTCGCCAATCTCGGTCCGATCAGCGTGGTCGTCCGGGACGAACCGGATGTTCGGAGTGCTCTGCGAATCCTCGCACGCTATACGCACGTATATAACGAGGCGCTGCAGCCTCACTTGCACGAGGCGAACGGCGTGATGACGGTACGCATCGACACCAATTTCGGGGAACAGATCGAAGCCAGGCAATTTGTCGAACTCGGGGTCGCCGCGATCTACCGACTACTGCGCGGTTTCATCGGTTCACGCTGGAAGCCACTCGCTGTGTGTTTTCCCCACCCGGCACCCGCGGATGTCAGCACCCACCGCCGCATCTTCGGCGGGACCATCAATTTCGATTCCGATTTCACCGGGATCGTCATCGAGTCTCGCGACCTCGACTCCCCCAACCGGATGTCGGACCCATCTCTTCGCCCCTACACCCACCACATTCTCGCGTCGTTCGGCGAGCCCGGAGATGTGAGCGTCGCTCTCCGAGTTCGCGAATCAATCGAGATTCTGTTGCCGACCGGGCGTTGCAGTGCTGAACAGGTAGCTCGCAGCCTCGGCATCGACCGTCGGTCGCTGCACCGACGCCTGACCGAAACCGGCGAAACCTACTCGTCGATCCTGAACTCGGTACGGACCGACCTCGCAGAACGCATGGTCGGAAGCGCACGCCCCGACCTCACCGAGATTTCCACTCTTCTCGCCTTCTCTGCACCGAGCAGCTTCTCACGCTGGTTCCACGGACAGTTCGGCTGCAGCCCCACCCAATGGCGTCTCCAGCACCAGTCGTCGTCGTGAGGCCGCCGACGAAGCGACCCGGGACTGGCGTCTACGGCGTACGGCAGATGAGTAGGCGGTCCCGCTCGGGGTTCGCGAACAGCAGGATGAGGATGCCGCCGATCGCTACGAAGATGCCGACGCCTTGAAACGCTAGAGCGTATCCGTCTGCTGCAGTTGCCGCGTGCTCGACGACGACACCGGTCGCATACGGAGCGATCAAACCTCCGATGCCCATCAGGGCCAGGTACATACCCATCGTGCCGGCGGTCTGCTGCGGTGGGCACAGCTCGGAGACTGCGGAATGTATCAACGGCAACGCGATCAAAGCGGAGCCGTATCCGAGGGAGAGCACGACGACGGCCACTACCGGCACCTCGATCAACGGAAGCGTCACCAGCACGGCCCCGCACACGAGGACACCTGCACTCGCGATGACGATGCGCGCGACCCGCGAGCCGACGCCGCGCTGAATCAAACGGTCAGTGATCGCGCCGGACGCGATCATGGTCACCAGAGCTACGACGGACGGAAGCGCGAACAGCGACCCAGCCTGCAAGGCCGTGTAGCCGAGGCCCAGCTCGAAGTAGGACGGCAGCCAGGTAAGCACGACCGTGGTCAAGGCATAGAGAGCCATCGCCAGGAGAGCGCAGGTGACGAACGTGCGCGAGAGAAAGATCCGACGCCATGGAACGGAGGGCTGCGTGGGCGACGCATCCCCCGTGGCCTGCGCCGGCACCGAATCCTCAGCCTCGACCGTCTTCGCGATGTGTGGGCCCTCGGTCCAGCCGATCAGCCAACACACTGCCCACAATGCCCCCAGCCCGGAAAGGACCAAGATCGCTACGCGCCAGCCGTACTCGATGGTGACGAAGGCAAGGATGGGTGCAATGACGATCTTCGCAACGGAGGCGGAACTACCGAGCAATGCGGTCACCAGGCCGCGCTTGGCGGGCGGATGCCACGAATACGCAGCGGTGTGCATCAGTGCAGTAGCCGGCCCCTCGGACAGTCCGAGTAGCATCCGTGAAGCGACCAGTACCGCAAAGGAGGCCGCGAGCACCAGCGGCAACATGACGACCGACCATATGAGGGCAACCACCAGCAACGCCCATTTGAGCGTGAGGTACCTGTTCAAGGGACCGGCCAGGAAGCCTCCGATCGTAAATGCCAGATAGAACAGCGAGCCGACCAGTCCGATCTGCGAAGCGGTGAAATCGAGCTCGCGCGCCAACGGCTGGGCGATGATGCCCAAGACTGCCTTGTCGGCGTAGTTCACGATATAGAGGAAGATGACGAGTCCTGTCGTACCCCATACCCGTCGATTCGTCACGAGACGAGGTCGGGCGAGGCCACCGGATTGACCGGTTGAACGGCCCCGGTACGTCTTGGCAGTAGTCATTGGGAATCCTTCACGAGTCGGACAGCAGAACACTGCGACAGCACGGTTTCTTGATACTTGCTTTTACCTGCCCAGGGACGCGCAGGAAGTTCTGGGGAGGAAATGAGAGGGAGGCCTTGCGGCGGCCTGTCAGCCGGCCGGAAGATCGATGTGGCGGCCGTCACAAAGTACATCAGGCGTCGCCAGCCCGCAAGGCCGCAGCCGGCGAATGCCGCATTGCTCGCCGTGGGTCGCCGATTGCACACGCCTTCGCTCCTTGCACATGACGAGTCATGCAGCGCGAGAGGGAGATAGAAATCGGGGCAGCCGTGGCGCGATCACGCGGGCATTCACGGT
Organism: Rhodococcus sp. NCIMB 12038; assembly: GCF_002165735.1. Lineage (NCBI taxonomy): Bacteria > Bacillati > Actinomycetota > Actinomycetes > Mycobacteriales > Nocardiaceae > Rhodococcus > Rhodococcus sp. NCIMB 12038. Next base: position 7,095 of record NZ_NHML01000049.1, on the reverse strand, counting down.
CCGAAGCGGTAGGACGCCCAAATTGTCAAGCCACGAGCCCGTCAGGTTAAGCATTCCCGCCTGCCAGTTCGTAGTGTTGCGCCTATCACACCTGAACAGGGTGGTCGAGAAATTCTCGAATCATCGGTGGCAGCCCCATCCACTACTCAGCTGCACTACCCGCAAGAGCTCAATCTATGAGAAATGGAGTCTCACAGTGCATTTCCTTGACGATTCACTCTTCCCCGAGAACCAGGAGAAGCTGGTCATCACCGCAGCGCCGTACGGACCCGAATGGGAGCTGGACGACTTCCGCGAGGACCTGCCGTTGACGATGGAGGAGCACGTTCAGGCTGCCGTCGATTGCTACGAGGCCGGCGCGACGGTCCTGCACATCCACGTCCGCGAACTCGACGGCAAGGGCTCCAAGCGGCTGTCGAAGTTCAACGAACTCCTCGCGGGTCTGCGCGAGGCGGTGCCGGACATGATCCTGCAGGTCGGCGGTTCCATCTCCTTCGCCCCCGAGGGCGAGGGCGCGGACGCGAAGTGGCTCACCGACGACACCCGGCACATGCTCGCCGAACTCGATCCGAAGCCCGACCAAGTCACCGTCGCCGTGTCGACGAAGCAGATGAACATCACCGACCTGATGACTCCGGACACCATCGCGGGCACGTCCTTCGAGCGTCCCGAGGTGTGGGAGGCCTACCGCGAGATGGTGGTTCCCGCCGGACCCAGCTGGGTTGAAGAACACGTGCGGCGGTTGCAGGCCGCCGGAATCCAGCCGCATTTCCAGATCCCCGGAATTCCGCAACTCGAGAAACTCGAACGTCTGCTCAGGCGCGGCGCGTACACCGGCCCGCTCGTGCTGACCTGGGTGGGGATCGGGGGTGGCGGCGATGGCCCGAACCCCTTCAACGCAATGGAATTCATTCGTCGGGCTCCCGAGGGCGCGGTCCTGACACTCGAGTCACTCATGCGTTCGGTGTTGCCGATCAACACGATGGCGATCGCGATGGGCCTGCACGTTCGCTGCGGCAACGAGGACACAATCTGGGGTCGCAAGGGCGAGAGGATGACCTCGGTCCAGCAGATCAAACAGCTGGTCCGCATTGCCGGCGAACTCGGCCGCGAGGTCGCTACCGGCAAGGAGGCCCGCGAAATCTACAAGCTCGACGAACGATACGACAACGTCGACGAGACCCTGGCCAAGACCGGGTTCTCGCCTAACCGCCGACCCGGACAGGTCGGATTCACCCACCACGCCTGAAGTAGCTGTCACAGAAGATAACCGGCGCAACACGGGTCGTGCACACATCTTCCCCGACCCGTGTTGCGCCTCCGTACGTGAACTACCCCATTCCGTCTACACAAGGGAACCGTCGATGCACAACACCGACACGCCAACCGTGGTCTTCGTCCCCGGACTACGCGACCACAACCCTGACCACTGGCAAAGTTTGCTCGCGGATACTTTGCCCAAGACCCGCACGGTGCCATCTCTCGAACGCAACTCCCTGAATCTGGATGCACGCGAGGCCGCACTCGACACGATCCTGTCCGAGATCGACGGACCAGTCGTGCTCGTCGCGCACAGCGCCGGCGTGATGATCACAATGCACTGGGCGGCTCGACGAGACGGTCATCAGATTGTCGGCGCATTGCTGGTTGCGCCACCAGACCTCGAAACCCCGATGCCTGAGGGACATTCGACGGTCCAAGACCTCGACGATGCCGGATGGTTGCCCATTCCGCGTGAGCCGTTGCCGTTCCCCTGCACCGTGGTGGCCAGCACGAATGATCCGTTGTCCACATTTGATCGTGCCGCCGATTTTGCCGAGTCCTGGGGCGCACGTCTCGTGAACGCCGGCGCTGTCGGCCATCTCAATCCCATCTCCGGATACGGCCATTGGGAACAAGGCCACCAACTCCTCGAGGAGCTACTGGAAGAAGTAGCCACTGGAGCCGGTACCGACTCATAGTTCATGTGAAGGAAGAGTTTCATGTCATCGACAGCACTTCCGAGCCGGCCGATATGGGCTCCGAGCGACGAGCAGATCGGCACAACCACCCTCACACGATTCCAGGATCACGTGCGGGCGACACACGGCCTTGAATTCGAGGACTACGAGAGCTTGTGGCGTTGGTCCGTGACGGACCTCGAGGGATTCTGGTCGTCCGTGTGGAATTTTTTCGGACTGGACAGCGAATCAGGGTACGAACGAGTTCTCACCGACGAGGCGATGCCCGGCACTCGATGGTTCCCCGGCGCCCGCGTGAACTTCGCGCGCTTCCTGCTCGAGCGGGGCAAGCCCGAGGCCACCGCCGTCGTCAGCATCGACGAGACCGGACACACGAGGTACCTCACCTGGTCTGCACTGCGTCAGCAGGTTTCCGCTCTGGCGGCCGAACTCGATCGAGCAGAGGTCGAGGTGGGCGACGTGGTGGCCGGGTACCTGCCGAATATCGCCGAGGCCGTCGTGGCGTTTCTGGCGACCGCGTCGATTGGTGCCGTGTGGTCCTCGGTTGGTCAGGACTATGCGGCGCAGGCTGTTGTCGACCGATTCGAGCAGCTCGCGCCCAAGGTACTCATTGCCGCCGATGGCTACACATTCGGAGGGCGAACCCACACTCGCGGTTCGACGGTGGACGAGATCGTGTCCCAGCTCCCATCCCTCGCTCAGGTGATTCTCGTCGACAATGTGGGAGACAGCCCCACCGCCGACATCCGTCGAGGCGCCCGTTCCCCGGTGACATGGCGCAGCTGGGACGAGGCGATGACGACCGTAGGGCGGAATACCCCCGTCGATGTTCCATTCGATCATCCACTCTGGGTTCTGTTTTCCTCAGGGACGACCGGCCGGCCCAAGGGCCTGGTGCACGGGCACGGCGGGGTGCTGGTCGAGAAGGTCAAACAGATCGGACTGCATTGGGACCTGGGACCCGATGATCGCGTCTTCTGGTACACCTCCCCGAGTTGGATGATGTGGAATACCCAGGTGTCGGCACTTCTCAGTGGTGGGAGCATCGTCTGCTACGACGGCTCGCCGATCCACCCCGACAGTAACTGGCTGTGGAGGATCGCTGCCGACCTGGACGTCAGTTTTCTGGGCGTCAGCCCAGGGTATTTACAAGCCAGTGCCAACGAGGACGTGCATCCCGCCGCGCAGTTCGACCTCAGCCGACTGCGTGCGATGGGCAGCACAGGCTCGCCTCTGGCCGCTCACCTCCAACTGTGGGCCCGCGATCGCGTCGGCGATCTTCCGCTGTGGTCGATGAGCGGCGGCACCGATTTGGCCAGTGCACTGGTCGGTGGAGTGCCGACGCAACCGGTGTGGTCCGGCAGGATCTCCGGCCGCTGTCTCGGCGCCGCTGTGGAAGCATGGGACGAGCACGGTAATCCCGTCCACGACAGCGTCGGTGAACTCGTCGTCCGCAAGCCGATGCCGAGCATGCCGATCACGCTGTGGAACGACCCCGACGGCACAAAATACCGAAGCGCCTATTTCGAGAACTATCCCGGCGTGTGGCGGCAGGGCGACTGGATCACCGTGCACGGTGACGGGACTGTCGTTATTCACGGTCGATCGGATTCCACCCTCAACCGCAACGGCATCCGCATGGGCAGTTCTGACATCTACGCGGTCGTCGAATCCCTGCCCGAGATCACCGAAGCACTCGTCATCGGCGCCGAACAGCCCGACGGTACCTACTGGATGCCGCTGTTCGTCGTCCTCCGACCCGACTTCCATCTCGACGACTTCTCGAGCGAGCGAATCAGGTCCGAGATCCGGGACAAGGTCTCGCCCCGACATGTTCCCGACGAAATCTTCGCCGTCCCGGCTCTTCCGCACACACGCACCGGGAAGAAGATCGAGGTACCCATCAAGAGGATCCTGCAGGGTGCGGCTGTGGACGAGGTAATCAGCAGAGACGCTGTCGACGACGCATCACTACTGGATTTCTACAGTGACCTCGTCGCCCGCCGCAACCTTGTGACGGCCGAGACCCGGTAACAGCTACGTGTCGGCGCCGGCTCGAGATCGAACTCGAGCCGGCGCCGACGTGGTACCACGTGCAGCGATCAGCAGACGGCCGGCAACGACGTCTCGGAGGGCGCCTCGTTCGCGGCCTCGAGGCTCACACCCTTGGTGGATTCTCCGAACAGCGCCATGACCAGGGCCATGACAGCCATCACCGCGGCAATGAAATAGAAGACCGCGGATATTCCGTGGCCGACGATCAGTGACGAGATCACGAGCGGTGCAAAGATATTCGCAATCCTGGAGGATGAGCTCGCCCAACCCAACCCGACCCGACCGAACGGAGCTGGGTGGGAACTACCACGGTCAGTCCGGCGTCTGCCACCGCGACGTGACGAACGAGTTGGCCGCTTCGAGGTCAGGGATCACCGGGCGGAGGGGTCCACCCCCGCCTGCGCCGAAGCTCTCCAGGTGCGGGGGCTGACGCCGAAATTCTGCCGGAACCAACGGGAGAAGCTGTTGGGGGTGGAGAAGGCGAGCATCTCGGCGATCTCGGTCAACGAGTAGCGATTGTCGGCGACCAGGCGTTCCGCGAGTCCGACTCTCGTCGAGTTCAGCACGGAAGTGAACGTCTCGCCGTATTGGGCGAGGTGGCGGTGCACGGTCTTTCGATCGACGCCGAGGCTGCGTGACACCTGGTCGAGGGAGCATCGCCCCGTGGGCAGCAACAGTTCGATGAGTTCGCGGACTCGCGTCAGGACGGTTGGTGGGCCCGCGGTTTCGACGGATTCGAGCAGCGTTCGGGTGTACGCCCGCAGCATCGGATCCGACATGCGGTTCGGCTTTCTGAGATCACTTGTGGTGATGATCATTCCAGTGAAGTGCTGGTTGAACCGGACGTCCGCGTCGAAGACCTTTCGATGGGTACCGGTATCGCTGGGCGGTCCGTGCTGGAAGCAGACCGCGACGGGGCGCCACGCATCTCCGAGGATGGTTCGCAGCAGTTGGTAGCCCACCGCTGTCGCCAGTTCGAGGGCTTGCCGGGTTCCCACGTCCGCCTTCGTGTCGTAGTCGACGATGAGTGTCGTCAGATCTCGTCGCTCCGACAGGCGAGTACGCAGGGCCTCGTTGTACATGTGCTGGTAGCGGATGAGCGTTTCGAACGCGCTTCGTGCATCCGGGGCCTCCCTGACGCTCACGCTGAGCGGGCCGAGGTTGGAGAACCGGCGGTGTTGCGCAAGGAGTAGCGCGAAATCCTCCCGCCCGGCGGCCTCGGCCGACGACTCGAGCACGCGCGAGATGGCCGCGGCAGGCAGCCACCGGTCCTGGACATCCATCCCGGCTGGGTCGAGGCCGGCTGCACGCAGGAGCCCGACCGAATCGATCCCCAGCGACTCTCCGAGTTCGATGTAGCCGTGTAGCGCCGCATAGCGCGCGAGTGGACGGGCGTCCAAGTTGTGCCTCCAAATGGTAAGTCTAATGCCACGTGAGGGTAAGTGTGATCGCAATCTTACCGATAGCTTCGTGTTGTCGGCATCACACGTTGGCTTCGCGGCAAATGTTTGTTCGAGCGACTGTGCGCGCCGACCTGCATGTAAAGCCGCACCTCGGTGCGTGGATGGAGTGAGGAGTCAGGATTATGGCGAAGGCAATTCGCTTCTACGAGACCGGTGGACCCGAGGTTCTGAAGTGGGAGTCCGTCGAGGTGGGCGATCCGGGCCCCGGGGAGGTTCGGATTCGTCACGAGGCCGTGGGCCTCAACTTCGCGGAGATCTATTTCCGGACCGGTCTGTACCCCGCCGCACTCCCGGCGGGCATCGGCGTCGAGGCGGCCGGCGTCATCGAGGCCGTGGGCGCCGGAGTGTCCGACTTCATGGAGGGCGACCGGGTCACGTACACCGGAAGCCCCCTGGGCGCGTACAGCACCGACCGTGTGATGCCGGCCGAGCACCTGATCAAGCTGCCCGAGGGCATCGAATTCGAGACCGCTGCGGCGATGACGATGCGGGGCCTGACCGCGTCCTACCTGCTGCGTCGAATCCACCCCCTCGAGGCCGGCGACACCGTGCTGCTGCACGCCGCCGCGGGCGGCGTCGGACTCATCTTCACCCAGTGGGCAAAGCTGCTGGGTATCAACGTGATCGGCACCGTCTCGTCCGAGGAGAAGGCGGCGGTCGCGAAGGCCCACGGCTGCGAGCACGTCATCGTCTACAAGCGGGAGAACGTGGCCGAACGGGTCCGCGAGATCACCGGCGGCGTCGGCGTCCCCGTCGTGTTCGACAGCATCGGGGCAACGACCTTCGAGGCCTCACTGGATTCCCTCGCACGGAGGGGTCTCCTCGTGGCATTCGGGACCGCCTCCGGGCCGGTCCCACCCGTCGACCCGATGAAGTTGGCGCTGAAGGGATCGCTGTTCCTCACGCGTCCTGCACTCGCGGACTACATCGCCGACCCGTTCGAACGCGCCGAGCTCGCCGGTGAGCTGTTCGGGCACGTCGAGGCCGGCCGGATCAAGGTCGAGATCAACCAGCACTACGCGCTCGAGGAAGCCGAGCAGGCGCACCGCGACCTCGAGGCGGGCAAGTCCATCGGCTCGTCGGTGTTCTCCTTCTGAACCCGAACATTCCTGCGTCGCCTGGCCGGCGCGCGCTTCGAGCGCGCGAGTGACAACGCTGCACCCAATATTCCAGCTTGCACAGGAGAGTGTCATGACCACCGTTGACTTCGCACCCAGCCGACCGGCGACCGTGACCCCGATGGATGCGCGGCCGTTGACCTGCAGCATCGGCGCCGAACTCCACGGTGTCGACCTTGCCGCGGTGTCGCGTGACGACGGGTTGTTCGCCGAACTGAAATCGCTGCTGCTCGAGCACAAGGTGCTGTTCTTCCGCGATCAGGACATGAGCCGGGCCGAGCACGTCGCGCTGGCGAAGCGGTTCGGCTCGCTCGAGGACCATCCGGTCGTCGGCAGCGACCCCGAATATGCAGGCCTGGTAAGGATCTACAAGGACCTCGACAGCCCCGCGGAGCACTACGAGAACGCCTACCACTGCGACGCCACCTGGCGTGACAACCCGCCGATGGGAGCCATCCTGCGGTGCATCGACGGCCCCGAGGTCGGCGGCGACACCAT
>NZ_NHML01000015.1:0-251722 GCF_002165735.1 Rhodococcus sp. NCIMB 12038 | reverse complement strand
GTGCGGAACATGGTGAAGAATCGGTCGTTGTCCCGGGCGATCTCGGATGCGGGGTGGTCGGAGTTCCGGACCATGCTCGAGTACAAGGCCGACTGGTACGGGCGGCGGGTGGTGGCGGTCGACCGGTTCTGTCCGTCGTCGAAGACCTGCTCGGTGTGCGGGGAGGTCGTCCCGGCGATGCCGCTGAATGTGCGGGAGTGGGCGTGCCGGTGCGGCGCCGTCCACGATCGGGACGTGAATGCGGCGAGGAACATTTTGGCCGTCGGACTGGCGGTGGCAGCCTGCGGAGACGGTGTGAGACCACCCCGCACCTAAGGTGTGGGGAGGCGACTGTCGGTGAAACAGGAACCTCGGGACGTGAGTCCCGCGGGGAATCTCGGTCGTTCACGGCCGAGAGGAAGTCAACGGAACCACCCACACCGTTCCCTCGCGACGGGGATGCGTGAGCATCACAAATCCGAAGTCCGTCGGCAGCCCGTCCGCGATCGACTTCCATGTGTCGCCGCTGTCGTCGGAGCGGTAGACCCCGTGATGGTTCTGGGCGTACAAGCGGTCGGGGACGACGCCGTCACGGGCGATCTTGTGGACGCACTGGCCGAACTCCGGGTTCGGGTCCGGGAGGAAGTAGGCGGTGATCCCGGTGTTGCGCGGCTCCCAGGACGCACCCCCGTCCGTGGTGCGATACACGCCTCCGGTGCTCATCGCGACGTGCACGGTGTTCTCGTCCTGCGGGTGCGGGACGACGGAATGCGCTGCGGCGCCGCCGTATCCGGCTCCCCACTCGGGTCGCCGGATGGCAACGACCGAGCGGGAACCTCTCAGCGGGCGGGTCCGTGCCCGATCCGCGCCCGCAGGTGGCTCAGCGCCCGGTGCTGCGCGACGCGGACGGCGCCCGGTGTGGTGTCCAGGACCCGCGCGGTCTGTTCCGCCGACATTCCCACGATGACGCGCATGAAGAGGATCTGCTGGTGCCGGACCGGGAGGGTCTCGACGAGCAGTCCCATCTCGCCGCGCAATTCGTCGCGCAGGACATGATGTTCGGGGCCGTCCTCGACGTCCACCACGTGATGTGCGGCGGCGGCGCGCGCGGTCGGCGGTACGGACATCCGGGTGGCGCGTCGCCGCGCGTCCGACACCTTGTGCGCGGCGATGCCGAAGATGAACGACAGCAACGACTTCCCCTGGTTCCGGTACGTCCGCAGGGCGCTCATCAACGCGAGGCACACGTCCTGGGTGACGTCGTCGGCGGTCGTGTGCGGGTGATCCACCGATTCGAGGCGGGTCGTGCAGTAGCGGTGCACGAGCGGATGCGCAATGCGGAGAACCTCTTCGACGGCGTCTTCGTCGCCCGTCGCTGCGTACGGCGCGAGTCGTTCCAACTCGGCTCTGGCGTCCAATTCGATCATGGTGTTCTCCCTGTTCCTGCGGCTGCATCCAGCCTCGGGGGAACGCGCGATCGTCGATAGGCACCGCAGGGTGCGGAAGTACCCACCCCGGCCCCGCGGCAACTTCATAGCGGGATCTAGGACACGCGCTAGATGAGCGCAGATTCGGCAACAGACGTTGTTACCTTCGTGGCCATGGACCCTGTCCGTAACCCCTATGCACCCGGCGCGGGGCAGCGCCCGCCGGAGCTCGCGGGACGAACCAGGCAGCTCGACGCGTTCGACGTGGTGCTCGAGCGGATCGCGCGCGGCCGCCCGGAGCGCAGTGTGATGCTGACGGGTCTGCGCGGGGTCGGGAAGACGGTCCTGCTGAACCATCTGCGGTCGGCGGCCATCTCTCGCCGGTGGGGAACCGGGAAGATCGAGGCCCGCCCCGATCAGGATCTGCGGCGGCCGCTGTCCTCGGCGTTGCACATGGCGATCCGGGAGATCGCGGGCGCGCACCGCGACCCCGACCGGGTGGAGGAGTTCCTCGGAATCCTGAAGTCGTTCGCCCTGCGCGCGACGGCCGACAAGGGCATGCGCGAGCGGTGGCAGCCGGGGATCGACGCGCCCGCGGTGAAGGGTCGCGCCGATTCCGGGGACATCGAGATCGACCTGGTGGAACTGCTGCTCGACGCGTCGTCCCTGGCCCGCGACGTCGGCGTCGGGATCGCACTGTTCATCGACGAGATGCAGGACCTCGGCGCCGCGGACGTCTCCGCGGTGTGCGGGGCCTGCCACGAACTCAGCCAGGACGCGGCCCCACTGATCGTGGTCGGTGCCGGACTGCCGCACCTGCCCGCGGTGCTGTCGGCGTCCAAGAGCTACTCGGAGCGGTTGTTCAGCTACCACCGCATCGACCGGCTGGACCGGGTGTCCGCGGACCGGGCGCTGATCGCGCCCGCCGAACGCGAGGACGTGAAGTTCACGGACGAGGCGCTCGACGCGTTGTACGCCGCGGCCGACGGCTACCCCTATTTCGTCCAGGCGTACGGCAAGGCGACGTGGGACGTGGCCGCGGCGACACCCATCACGGAGGAGGACGTGCGGGTGGCGGAGCCGACCGCGGAGGAGGAACTGGCGGTCGGGTTCTTCGGTTCGCGATACGAGCGCGCGACGCCGGCCGAGCGGGAGTACATGCGCGCGATGGCCGACCTCTCCGGGGACGACGGCCCGGTCGCGACGGCGGCGATCGCGTCCGAACTGGGCCGCAAACCCGCGTCGCTGTCACCGGCGCGGGACGGGCTGATCAAGAAGGGTCTGATCTATTCGGCCGAGCGCGGGTCGATCGGATTCACCGTGCCGCACTTCGGGAAGTATCTGCGCGCGCAGCACGACTAGCGCAATCTAGCGCTTTCTACGGTTTTGCGTAGAAAGCCGAAGATTGTCCTGTCGAGTGCCGGACTGTTCCGGCCGCTGGCCCTCGCCCTCGTTCCGGCGCATCCTGGAAGGACGACGAAGGGATCAGCGATGTCGGACACTGTCGCCCGCAAGGTCATCGGTGCACACCTCCTCGACGGCCGGATGGAACCGGGTGAGGAGATCTCGATCCGGATCGATCAGACCCTCACCCAGGACGCCACCGGAACCCTGGTGATGCAGGAACTCGAGGCGCTCCACCTCGACCGAATCAAGACCGAGTTGAGCGTGCAGTACGTCGATCACAATCTACTGCAGGCCGACGAGAAGAACGCCGAGGACCACGAGTTCCTCCGCACCGCCGCCCTGCGGTACGGGCTGTGGTTCTCGAAGCCGGGCAACGGCGTCTCCCATCCCACCCACATGCAGCGCTTCGGTGTCCCCGGCAAGACCATGGTCGGTTCCGACTCGCATACCCCGGCGGCGGGATCGCTGGGCATGCTCGCGATCGGCGTCGGTGGACTCGAGGTCGCCATGGCGATCGCGGGTCAACCCCTCCACATCCGGATGCCCCAGGTCTGGGGTGTGGAGTTGACCGGCAGGCTCCCCGAGTGGAGTTCGGCGAAGGACGTCATCCTCGAGATGCTCCGCCGCCACGGCGTCAAGGGCGGGCTCAACAGAATCATCGAATACCACGGTGAGGGACTCGCGACGCTGACGGCGATGGATCGTCACGTCATCGCGAACATGGGCGCCGAACTGGGCGCCACGACGTCCATCTTTCCCTCGGACGACGCCGTCCGCGCGTTCCTGCGCTCCGAGGGCAGGGAAGACGATTTCGTGGAACTGCGCGCCGATGCAGGCGCGGAGTACGACGTGCACGAACAGCTCGACCTGTCGACGATCGAGCCGCTGATCGCGAAACCGTCGTCACCGGGAAACGTGGTGCCCGTCCGGGACGTCGCCGGTGAGGACGTCAGCCAGGTGGTGATCGGGTCGTCCGCCAATCCCGGACTGCGCGACTTCGCGATCGCTGCGGCCATGGTGTCGGGACGGCAGACCGACCCGAGCGTGAGCTTCGACGTCAATCCGAGTTCGCGGGAGATCCTCTCCGACCTCACCAAGATGGGCGCGACGCTCGAACTGGTCGTGGCAGGCGCGCGCATACATCAATCCGGATGCATGGGTTGTATCGGCATGGGACAGGCGCCGGCGACCGGCCGGAATTCTCTCCGGACGATGCCCCGCAATTTCCCCGGGCGTTCGGGCACCCACGATGATTCCGTGTGGCTGTGTTCACCCGAGACGGCTGCCGCATCGGCTCTCACCGGGGTGATCACCGACCCGCGGGACTGGGCGGAGAAGGCCGGGATGCCGTACCCGGAGATCACGCTTCCGGATGAGGCCACCGTGAACACGGCCATGCTGGTGGCGCCGTTGCCGGAGGAGGAGGCTCGGCACGTCGAACTGGTGAAGGGCCCCAACATCTCGTCCCTGCCCGAGTTTCCGCCCCTGCCCGACCGCATCGAGGCTCCGGTGCTTCTGAAGGTCGGTGACAACATCTCCACCGACGAGATCTCTCCGGCCGGGGCCCGGGCCCTGCCGTTCCGCTCCAACATTCCCAAGCTGTCCCGGTTCACGTTCACCCAGGTCGACGAGACCTACCCGGCGCGCGCGGAGGAGACGGCGAAGACCACCGGGCATTTCATCGTCGGCGGCGACAACTACGGGCAGGGTTCCTCCCGTGAGCATGCCGCGATCACCCCGCGGTACCTCGGTCTGCATGCGGTGATCGCCACCTCGTTTGCCCGTATCCACTGGCAGAACCTCGCCAACTTCGGTGTGCTCGCACTCGAATTCGAAAACCCGGACGACTACGACACGATCCGGCAGGACGACGTGCTGGTCCTCGACGGAGTCAGGGAGGCCATTCGTTCCGGCCCCCGTCTGACCCTGCTCGACGCGACCCGTGACGTGGAGATCCCGGTGCGTCACCGGCTGTCTCCACGTCAGGTCGACGACGTGCTCGCGGGCGGATTGATTCCACAGCTCGCACGCAGGGAGTGATCAGCCGGTCGCCGTACACTCGGCGCCGATGAATGGAATGCACTCGTTGTGGGAGCGCGTGAGCGCCGTCAGCCCCGCGCCGGCTCCCTGGATCGTTCAGGTCACGGCGGTGGTGGCCGTGATACTCGTTCTCGAACCGCACGCCTGGCGGATCACCCGGAACGTCGTGACCATCGTGCACGAGGGCGCGCACCTGGTGGTCGCCCTGCTGTTCGGTCGCACGCTGAAGGGGGTGCGGCTGCACTCGGACACGTCGGGTGTGGCCATCTCGTCCGGTAAACCGACCGGGCTCGGCGTGGTCCTCATGACGTTCGCCGGCTACGTGGGTCCCGCCGTTCTGGGTCTCGGCGCGGCCTGGGTGCTGGGCACCCAGCATGCGATCGCGGTGCTGTGGATCGGTGTCCTGGCACTCGCGGCCATGCTCATCCTCGTCCGGAACCTGTACGGATTGTTCTCCCTCACGGTGGTCGGGGCACTGCTGTTCGGGCTCGTGTGGTTCGGCACGCAGGACCAGCAGGTGGCGGCGGCCTATCTGATCACGCTGTTCATGCTCGTCGCTGCCCCGAGGCCGGTCCTGGAACTGCAGCGGCAACGCGCCCGCGGCGCGGCCCCGGAGTCGGACGCGGATCAGCTGGCGCGGCTCACCCACGTTCCCGGCATCGTGTGGGTGGGGTTGTCGCTACTCGTCACTCTGGGCTGTCTCGCGCTGGGCGGCTGGTGGATTCTCCGGCCCGTCGGCGCCTGAGACGCCGTCGAGGTAGTCGGCCAGGATCGGTCCGATGACGGCCAGCGCCTCCGGGTCGGTCATCTGCGCGTGCGGGCGGTCGACGGTGTGGGCGATCACCTCCCCGCCGATCCACGGCCGCCACGTCGCGCACGCGGCCGTGGGCTGGGAGCCGTCCCCGGCCGCGCCGAAGAACAGCAGGCTGCCGTCGAAGTGCCCGGGCGCGAAGTCGGCGGCAGCGTCGATGACGTCGACATAGTCCTCGTACAACCGGGCCAGCTGCTCCGGACCCAGCTGTTCCGATGCGCCTTCCCCGAATTCCGCGAGCAGTTCCGGCAGCGTCGGTACCGGGGTGCCGCGTTCCGCCGACGCGTAGCTGTCGATCATCGCGAGTACGCCGATCTCCTCGCCGCGCGAGCGCAACTCGACCGCCATCGCGTGCGCGATCACGCCGCCCACCGAGTACCCGAGCAGGTGGTACGGCCCCCGTGGCTGCACGCGGCGGATCTCCTGCACGTAGCGAGCGGCGCGCTCCGTGATCGACGTGAACCGGTCGCCGGCCGCCGTCACGGCGGGGGATTGCACACCCCAGACCGGGCGACCGGGGTGAAGATGCGCACTCAATCCCGAATAGCACCAGGCCAACCCGACTGCCGGATGGATGCAGAACAGCGGTTCCCGTCCGCCGTCCGGCCGCAGCGGCAACAGCACCTCGAGCGCCGCGGAGGCGTCGGAGGCGGCGGCGAAACTCGACGAGATCCGCGCGGCGATGCTCTCCGCGGTCGCGTCGGTGAAGAACCAGTCGAGGCGGATCTCGACGTGCGTCGAGGTGTGCAGCCGGGACGCCGCCCTGGTCGCGGACAACGAGTTGCCGCCCAGCTCGAAGAAGTTGTCGTCCAGCCCCACCAGCCCGGTGCCCAGCACGTCCGCGAACACCGCGGTGACCAGTTTCTCGGTGCGGGTCGTCGGGGGACGGAACCGCTGCGCCCGTGGCACACCCGGATCGGGGAGCGCGCGCCGGTCCAGCTTGCCGTGGGATGTCGACGGCAGTGCCTCCAGCACCACGATCTGGTTGGGCACCATGTACCGGGGCAGTCGCTGCGCCAGTTCCGCCGACACGGCACGGGTGTCCACGTCCGCGCCCGGACGCGGCACGACGTAGCCGACCAGTCGGGAACCCGTGGCAGGGGATTCGTAGACGGCCGCCGCGGACTGCGCGACGGCGGTGTTGCGGCGCAGCGCCGTCTCGATCTCCTCGAGTTCGACGCGTTGACCGCGGATCTTCACCTGCAGGTCCCGCCGGCCGAGGTATTCGATCGTGCCGTCGCGCCGGCGACTGACCACGTCGCCGGTCCGGTACATCCGCTGACCGGGCGGTCCCCACGGATTGGCCGGGAACCGGGAGGCCGTCGTCCCCGGCTGCCCGAGATACCCGCGGGCCAACTGGGCGCCCGAGAGGTAGAGCTCACCGGGAACGCCGGCAGGCACAGGATGCAGCCGCGAATCCAGCACGAGCGCACCGACCCCGTCCTGCGGCACGCCGATCGGGACGGTCGTGCCGACACTGCCGACGACCGTGCGGGTCACGGCGACGGCCGTCTCGGTCGGGCCGTACTCGTTGTAGAGCACCGTGTCCGGGCACCGTGCGTGGAAACTGTGCGCGGTGCCCGGCGGCAGAACCTCGCCGCCGCAGGACACCTGCCGCAGCGACGTGAGATCCGCGTCGGGGATCGCGAGGATCTCGGCCAGCATCAGCGGAAGGAAGTATCCGGCGGTCACCCGGTGCCGTCCGATCAGCTCGGCGAGATGCCGGGGGTCGCGGTGGCCGTCCGGGCGGGCGATCACCAGCCGCGCACCGGCGATCAGCGGCCACCAGAATTCGCGGACCGAGGCGTCGAACGTGTACTGCAGCTTGAGCATCACCGTGTCGCCGGCGCCGAGCGGGTCCGTGTCCTGCCGCCACTTCAGGAAGCTCACGACGGCGGCATGGGTCACGACGACCCCCTTTGGGGTGCCCGTCGATCCCGACGTGTGGATCACGTACGCGGGGTTCTGCGCCCTCAGGGGAGCGGTCCGGTCGAGATCGGAGACCGGCGACGGATCGAGCGCGGACAGGTCCACCCGGTCGACGACGACGAGCCGTGTCTCCGCGGGCAGAACGTCGGCGAGGTCGAACCGATCGCGTTCGGTGGTGAGGACGACCCGCGCGTCCGAGGCGCGGATGATCTGGGCGTTGCGCTGTGCGGGCTGGTCGGGGTCGATCGGCACGTACGCCGCGCCCGCCTTCGCGACGGCATACATTCCGACGAGGAGGTCGACGGAGCGGCGAATCGCCAATCCCACCAGAGACTCCGGGCCGACACGAGCGGCGATGAGGTGGCGGGCCAGCCGATTGATCTGACGGTCGAGTTCACCGTAGGTGAGGACGCGGTCGCCGGCGACGACCGCTTCGGCGTCCGGCGACGTGGCGACGTGCAGCTCGAACAGATCGACGAGGGTCTGACCGGAGGACGGCGCTGCGGCCGGGACATCCGGGTCCGGATCGACGAGGGCGAGGTCGCCGACAGCCCGATGCGGTTGTGCGACAGCCTCGCTCAATGTCCGGAGGAAACGTTCCCCGAGTTCCACGACCGTGTGATGGTCGAACAGGTCGGTGGCGTAGGTGAACACGGCCGTGCGCCGGGTGCGTTCCGTCGACGGGCGGGGATCCGCGGTCACGGTGAGTTGCAGTTCGAATCGGGCCGACCGGGTGGGGGGAGTGGTCGCCGACACCCGCAGTCCGGGCAGGGTGAGCAGGGTGTGGTCGAGGTTCTGGAACGCCAGGGCCACCTGGAACAGCGGATTGCGGGCGCGGGAGCGGGTGGGATCGAGCGCCTCGACCACGGTCTCGAACGGGACGGTGGAGTGCGCGAACGCGTCGAGGTCGTCCTCCCGCACCCGGCCCAGCAGGTCCGCGAAGCTTTCCGCGGGCCTCACCTCGGTGCGCAGGACCAGGTTGTTGACGAACATGCCCACCAGTTCGTCGAGCGCCTGATCCCCGCGTCCCGCGACGGGTGTGCCGAGCACGATGTCCGTGGACCCGCTCAGCTTCGCGAGCAGCACGGCGAACACGGCGTGCACCACCATGAACGGGGTGACGGCGCACGTCGACGCGGTGTGCTCGACCGCGCGGTACAGGGCGTCGTCGAGCGCGAATTCGACGGTGCCGCCGTGGTGCGACGCGATGGCCGGATGCGGACGGTCGGTGGGCAGCGACAACTGCTCCGGCGCACCGGACAACGTGTCCTTCCAGTACGACAGTTCCCGCGCCGCGACGGACTGCGGATCGTCGCGGTCGCCCAGCACTTCGTGCTGCCACAGGGTGTAGTCCGTGTACTGGACGGGCAGTGCGGCCCACCGCGGCGCCGCGCCAGCCACCCGCGCCTCGTAGGCGGTCATCAGATCGCGGACGAGCAGCGGCACCGAGAACCCGTCCGCGCTGATGTGATGGACCATGACGGCGAGCACCCACTCGTCGGCGGCGAGGGCGAACAGCCGGGCACGGATCGGCGGTTCGGCGCCCAGAGTGAAACCCTGCGACGCGAACGTCGCGACCCGCGCGGTGACGTCGTCCCGGGCCACGGGTATCGGCCGGAGGGACGGGGTGGCCCGCGACACCGGGATCAACTGCTGGTACGCGACTCCATCGCTGTCCGGGTACAGGGTGCGCAGCGGTTCGTGCCTGCCGACCACGTCCGTGATGGCCGCGGTGAGGGCGGCGACGTCGAGTGTTCCGTCGAGCCGCAGCGCCATCGGGATGTTGTATTCGGGGGAGCCGGGTGCGAGGCGGGCGAGGAACCATAGTCGTTGCTGCGCAGGCGACAGCGGCACCCGGCGCGGGCGTGGGCGCACGGTCAGGGCGACGTGCGCCGCGCCGTCGGTCTGCTCGGTGACGGCCGCCGCGAGTGCGGAGACGGTCGGGGTGTCGAACACCGCGCGCACCGGCACCGACGTCTCCAGTGCGGCACCGATCCGGGACACCGCGCGCGTCGCGGACAGCGACGTGCCACCGAGGGCGAAGAAGTTCTCGTCGCGCCCCACCAGGTCGAGTCCGAGGACCTCCGCGAACGCTGTCGCCACCACCCGCTCGGCGGGTGTGTGCGGGGCCTCGAAGTCGGTGGCCGCCGGAACGGGATCGGGTAGCGCCGAACGGTCCAGTTTCCCGTTGACGGTCAGCGGCACGGCGTCCAGCACGACGACGATCGCGGGTACCAGCGGTGCGGGCAGTCGGGTCGACGCGTAGCGGATCAGTTGATCCGGATCGACCGTCTCGCCCCGCCCCGGGAGTACATACGACACGAGTGCGTCGACACCGTCGCGCAGTTCACGCACATCCGTCGCCGCGAACCGCACGCCCCGATGTGCGAGGAGGGTCGCGTCGATCTCGCCGAGTTCGATTCGCACACCCCGCAGTTCGATCTGCGCATCGTTGCGGTAGAGGTACTCGATCGACCCGTCGCGCCGCCACCGGCCCACGTCTCCCGTCCGGTACATCCGTTCCCCGGCGCCGCCGAACGGGCAGGCGACGAACCGTGCGGCGGTGAGCGCGGCCCTGCGATGGTAGCCGCGCGCGACGCCCGGACCGCAGATGTAGAGTTCGCCGGCCACTCCCGTCGGAACCGGATGCAGACGCGCATCCAGCAGGAGTACCGCGGCGCCGCGGACCGGCCGGCCGATGGTCACCGGCCGATCGGCCACCAAGGGGTCGCTGATGGTCGTCATCACCGTCGTCTCGGTCGGGCCGTAGCCGTTGAACAGCGACACATGCCTGTGCGGTGCCCAGGCTTTCACGAGGTCCGGCGGGCACGGTTCGCCGCCCACCACGACCACCTGCAGGTCGTGCAGGCCGCGGGGGTCGACCGTCGCCAGAACCGTCGGTGTGGTGAACACGTGGCTGACCCGCTCGCCGGCCAGCACCTCGGTGAGCGGATCGTCGCCCTGCACCGTCGGAGGGGTGAGCACCATGCACGCGCCCGCACCGAGCGCGAGCAGTATCTCGAGCACCGTGCCGTCGAAGCCGGGGGACGACGCGTGCAGTGTCCGCGAGGCCGCGGTCACCGCGTAGCGCTCCCGCTGTTCCGCCGTGAAATCGGCGAGACCGGTGTGAGTTACCGTCACACCCTTGGGTTTCCCCGTCGAACCGGACGTGTAGATCACGTACGCCGGGTGCTGCACCTCCAGCGGCCGCGTGCGTTCGGCGTCGGTGATCGGGGCCGAGGAGTAACCGCGACTTTCGGTGCGGACGTCCGGGGCGTCGAGCAGCAGCCAGTCCGCCCCGTCCGGCAGCGCCTCGCGGTCCGCGACCGTGGTCAGCCCGAGCGCGGCGCCGGAGTCGCCCAGCAGGTACTCGACCCGCGCGGCGGGGTAGTTCGGGTCCACGGGCACGAACGCGGCACCGGTCTTCGCGACGGCCCACACCGAGACGACGGACAGCGCCGAGCGCGGCAGCGCGAGAGCGACAATCGTCTCGGGTCCCACCCCGCGCCGTATCAGCGCGCGGGCGAGGCGGTTCGACGCGGTGTCGAGTTCGCGGTACGTCAGGGTCCGGCCGTCCGCCGTCAGTGCCGGACCGTCCGGATTCCGTTCGGCGGCTGCCGACATCAGGCCGGGCAGCGTCCGCTGTGGCAACGACGGCGCACCGGCGTGGCGGGCCGCCCTCTCCGCACCGCCCCGGAGGTCGATGTCGCCGACCACGACGCGCGGATGCGCGAGCGCGGTGTGGAGCAACCGCCGGAACCGGTCCGTGAACCCGGAAACGGTGGTCTCGTCGAACAGGTCGGTGGCGTAGGTGAAGACACAGGAGAGGGGTCCCGGGTCACCCCGATCGTCGAGCGATTCGGAGACGGTGAGCTGAAGATCGAATTTCGCCGTATGCGTCTCGATCTCGACGACGGCGGCGGACACCTCCGGCAGATCGACCACGACGGGTGCGGTGTTGTGATAGGCGAGCGCCAACTGGAACAGCGGATTGCGGCCACGCGACCGCTCCGGCGCGACCGCCTCCACGATCTCCTCGAACGAGACGTCCGAGTGCGAGTACGCGGCGAGGTCGACGTCCCGCACGCGGGCGAGAGTGCCGGCGAACGTGTCGTGAAGGGCGAGGTCTGTCCGCAACACCAGTGTGTTGACGAACATCCCGACGAGGTCGTCGAGTGCACGCGGCCCGCGTCCCGCGATCGGAGTGCCGACGACGATGTCCGCGGTGCCGCCGAGTCTGGCCGCGAGGACGGCCAGCGCCGCGTGCACCACCATGAACGGAGTGGCGTCGTGGGTGCGTGCGAGGGCACGAATCCGCCGGTGCGTGTCCGCGTCGAGGGTGAACGCGACGTCGGCGCCGCGGTGCGTCGCGACCGGCGGTCGGGCGCGGTCGAACGGCAGGGTCAGCAGTTCGGGCATCCCGGACAGGGTCTGCCTCCAGTACGCCAGACTCGGCTGCCCGTCCCGCAGTTCACGCTGCCAGAGGGCGTAGTCGGCGTACCGGACCGGCAGTGGTGTCCACACCGGTGAGGCGCCCTGCGCCCGCGCGCGGTACGCCGTCATCACGTCCCGGGCGAGCGGTCCCAGCGAGAACCCGTCGGCACTGATGTGGTGGACGACCAGGGCGAGCACCCACTCGCCGGTGCCGACCGCGAGAAGTTCGGCGCGTACCGGGGGTTCGGCGGTGAGGTCGAATCCCGCCGACTGCAGTTCCCGTACCCGGCCCGCGGGATTCGCGGTCTCTCGGACCGTGCACGGCGGCACGGCGCTCGCGGGGAGAACGTGCTGGCACGGGATCCCGTCGTGCTCGGGATACACGGTGCGCAGGGGTTCGTGGCGGTCGATCACGTCACGCACCGCCGCACACAGTGCCGCTTCGTCGAGAGTGCCGGTGAGGCGGAGGACGACGGGAATGCTGTCGGTGGCCGAGCGTCCGTCGAGCCGGTTCAGGAACCACAGTCGTTGCTGGGCGAGGGACAGCGGCACGTGGACGGCCGGGGCACGGGCGACCAGCGGCGCCTGCTCGGTCTCGAGGGCGCGGTCCGCGAGATACGCGGACAGTTCCGCGACCGTGGGGTGGTCGAACAGTGCGCGGAGTTCGACGGTGGTTCCCAGCGCCGCTCCGACACGGGCGGCGGCCTGCGCGGCGGTCAGCGAGTTGCCTCCGGCGGCGAAGAAGTTGTCGTACCGTCCCACGGACGCGGTGCCGGTCACCTCCGCGAACACGAACGCGATTACGTCCTCGGTGGGGGTGACGGGCGGATCGGACGCAGGCCTCGCGGGCGCCGGCTCCGGCAGGGCCGCGCGATCCAGTTTTCCGCTGGACGTGACGGGCAGTTCGGGAATCGGGACGAAGGCGGAGGGGATCATGTAGGCCGGGAGCAGTCCGGCGAGACGGTCGGCGATCCGCCGCTCGTCCGGCGCATCGCCTGCGGTCACGATGTAGGCGATCATCCGGTCGCCGGCGTCCCGGTCGCGGTGCACGGTGACCGCCGCCTGGGTCACGGCCGGGTCGGACGTCAACGCGGTTTCGATCTCCCCGGGTTCGATGCGCTGGCCGCGGAGTTTGATCTGGAAGTCGCTGCGCCCCAAATATTCGAGCCCGCCCGCCTCGTTCCATCGCACCACATCGCCGGTGCGATACATCCGCCCGCCTGTGCCGCCGAACGGGTCGGCGACGAAGCGTTCGGCGGTCAGGTCGGGACGTCCGGCGTACCCGCGCGCCAGGTACGCGCCGGCGACGTACAACTCGCCCCGCGTCCCGACCGGCACCGGTCGCAGCCGGCGGTCGAGCACATACGTACGTATGTTGTGGACGGGACCGCCGAGGGAGATCGCCGCGCCGATCTCGTTGCCGTCGACCGACTCCGACGTGGCCGCCGCCGCCTCGCACGGGCCGTACCAGTTGTACAGCGCAGCGGCACTGCGTTCCGCGAATCGTGTTGCCGTGGCAGCGGGCAGCGACTCGCCTGCCGAATACACGCGACGCACAGTCGGGGGCACCTGCGGCCCGCAGTGCTCGAGGAAGGCGTCGAGCATCGACGGAACGACGTGGAGCGTCGTGATCGACTGCTGCGCGACGGTCCGCGCGAGATAGCCGGGGTCCTGGTGTCCGCCGGGCTCGGCGATCACCACCCGTGCTCCGGTGTGCAAGGGCCAGAACAGTTCCCATGCGGAGATGTCGAATGTGAGCGGGGTCTTGTGCAGCACCGCATCGGTACCGTCGAGCGGCGTCAGCGTCTGCGCCCACTGGAACTGGTTGACCATCATCTCGTGGGTCACCGTGACGCCCTTGGGTCGTCCCGTGGAACCCGAGGTGTAGATGACGTATGCGGCGTTCGCCGGGCGCAGCGGTGCGCGTCTCTCCGAATCAGAGATCGGGCGGGGATCGTATCCCGTGACGTCCAGCCGGTCGAGATCCACGACAGCGGCTCCGTCCGGGACCGTGCCGCCCCTGGCACCGGACGTGAGGACCAGTGCGGCCGAGTCGAGTACGAGGGCGGTGCGTCCGAGCGGGTGCCCGGGATCCACGGGCAGATAGGCGCCGCCGGCCTTCAACACCGCGTGCAACGCTACGAGAAGCTGCATCGAACGGGGAACCGCCAC
Organism: Rhodococcus sp. NCIMB 12038; assembly: GCF_002165735.1. Taxonomy (NCBI): domain Bacteria; kingdom Bacillati; phylum Actinomycetota; class Actinomycetes; order Mycobacteriales; family Nocardiaceae; genus Rhodococcus; species Rhodococcus sp. NCIMB 12038. Next base: position 237,523 of record NZ_NHML01000015.1, on the reverse strand, counting down.
CCCGACGACGCTTTCCGGTCCGACGCCCCTCGCCACGAGATACCGGGCCAGTCGGTTCACTCGAGCATCGAACTCCGCGTACGTCACCCGATCCGCGCCGAACACCACCGCCACGGCGCCGGGCGAGCGCCCGACCTGTGCGTCGAACAGGTCCACCAGGGTGACCGAGGGCACCGGTGCGTCCGTTGCGTTCCAGGTGCGCAGCACCCGCTCCCGCTCCGCGGCGCCGAGAAGATCGAGACTCCCGACGGCGACGTGCGGATCCTTGCCGATGTAGTCGAGCACGCGGCCGACTCGCGCGAGCAGGGCCTCACCGTCGTACCGGTGTGACCGGCACTTCGCCGTCAGCCGCAGGGTCGGGGCCGCCGTCACCGCGAGTGTCACGGCGTAGTGCGAGGCGTCGTGTGCGCGAACGCCGTTCAGGATCAGACCGTCCGTGAGTTCCGGCAGCGCGGTGCGGTCCACGGGGTACGACTCGAACGCGACCAGCGTGTCGAACAGCGGCGCCACCCCGACCGCCCGCTGAATGTCGGAGAGGCCCAGCCAGTGGTGTTCGAGGAGGTGAACCTGCTCGGCCTGCAGGTGGGTGAGCAGCGCGGCCACGTCGATACCGGGATCGAGGGGGATCCGCACGGGGACGGTGTTGACGAACAATCCCACCGCGCCCTCCACGCCGGCGAGTTCCGGCGGCCTGCCGGAGACGGCCTCCCCGACCACGACGTCGTCGTTGTCGGTCGCCTGCCCGAGGACGATTCCCCAGGCCGCCTGGACGACGGTGCTCAGCGTGACTCCGAGTTCGCTCGCGCGGGCCGTCAGCCTCCGGGTGTCCGCCTCGCTCAGTTCCAATATTGACTCGGACGTGGTCGGGGTATCGTCCGCCGAGGCGGCAGGCTCGGTGACGCCGTCGAGCGCCGCGGCCCACGCCCGCGCCGAGGCGTCGGTGTCCCGCGTCGCCAGCCACTCCAGGAAGTCGCGATAGGGGCTCGAATCCGGTGATTCGGTGCGGAAGTCACCGCGCCGGTAGGCGGTGAAGAGTTCACGCACCAGCAGCGGCATGGACCAGCCGTCCAGCACGATGTGGTGGGCGGTGATCGCGAGTTCGGCACGGTCCGGCCCCCGCGACAGCAGGGTGAACCGGATCAGCGGTGGGGCCGACGGGTCGAAGCGGGTGGTGCGGTCGTCGAGCAGAATCTGCTCGGCGCCGGTACCCGTGACGTCGATGTGCCGCCACCGCAGCGGCACATCGCCGAGTACGAGTTGCACCGGGACGCCGCGACTGTCGCGCACGAACGCGGTGCGCAGGTTCGCTCGCCCCGCGAGGACCGCGCCGCATGCGCTTCGAAGTCGGTCGGGATCGAGGTGCCCGGACAGGGTCAGGATCACCTGCATCGCATACGGATCGGCCTCCTCGCCGGTGAGCGCTGCGTGGAACAGCAACCCCGACTGCAACGGTGTCAGCGGCCACACGTCGAGCAGACCCGGACGGTCGCGTTCCCACTCCTCGATGTCTTCGCGGTCCACGGCGACCAGCGGCAGATCGGACGGAGTGAGCCCACTCGTGTGCGGAGAACGCGCCACCGCGGCGAGGGTTGCCAGCGCCTGCTCCCACAGATCGGCCAGAGCCTGCACGGCCTCGGCCGCAATCGCACCCGTCGGGAACGCGAACGTGGCGTCGAGGACGCCGTGACTGGTGAACGCGGTGATGTCGATCAGCGCGGTGACCGGCATCGACGGTTCGGCGGAGGAGAACATGGCGGTGCCGTCCCGCACCGGCCGCCAATCACGTTCGGAATCAGCGGAATCGAGCCGCCCGAGGTAATTGAACGCGATCTGCCCGGTCGCGTCCCCGGGACGCCGCAGCAGGCCGTAGCCGACGCCCTTGTCGGGCACGGCACGCAACTGTTCCTTGACCACCGTGATGGCGGTGCCGGCGTCGTCGAGGTCGAGGTCCCCCAGGTCGAGGCGGATCGGAAAAATACTGGTGAACCACCCGACGGTGCGGGAGAGATCGGCACCGGGCAGCACCGCTTCCTCGCGGCCGTGACCCTCGAGCCGGATCAGCGGCACCGTGGCCGGTCGTCCGCGGCGACGTTGCCACTGCGCGAGAGCGAGGGCGAGGGCGGTGAGCAGTACATCGTTGACCTCGCAGCGGAACGCGGCCGGAAGGTCGATGAGGAGCGAATGTGCTGCGGATGTTCTCGTGTGAATCCGGTCCACCGTCGAACTCACGTCGCGGCGGGCGTCGAGTGGCCGGGTGCCGAGCGGCGGATCCACGACCGACGTCATCGCACGCCAGAACGACAGTTCGGACCTGCGGTCCGGGCACTGCGCCTCCTCGGCCAGTCCGTGCGACCACCGGCGCAAGGACGTGCCGACCGGCGGAAGGCTGGGCGACGCTCCCGCTTCGAGTTGCGCCCACGCCGCGGCGAGGTCGCCGATCAGGATCCGCCACGACACCCCGTCGATCACCAGGTGATGCGCGACGAAGAGCAGCCGCCCACGGCGGGTGGCGTCCTCCGGTCCGGGATCGAGCCAGACGCACTGGATCATCACGCCGGCAACCGGATTCAACCTCCGAACTGCCGCCTCGTGCTCGTCCCGCGCAAGCTGCGCCTGGTCCGCGTCGGCGGGCAGCATGACCCGTGTGATCGTGCCGTCCGGCAGCGGTGCGCCGGCCGGACTCACCGTGAGGAACGCCGTCCTGTCGGAGCGGCGTCCGAGGCGTGCACGCAGCGCGTCGTGCCGATCGACGACGGCCCCGATCACCGTGTGCAGTTTCTGCGCGTCCACGCCCCGTGGCAGTTCCACCACCACAGCCTGTGCGTACCGGTCGATTGCCTCGACGCGGTCGAAGAGGAACCGGGTGGCCGGGGTGAGTGGCATCTCGCCGATCCCGCCGCCGGGGAGTTCCTCGAGGGCCGGTCCGCTCGGATCGGCGGCGACCACGCCGAGCCGGGACACCGTCCGCTGCTCGAACACGTCGCGCGGGGTGAACGTCATTCCGGCGCTCCGCGCGCGGGCGGCCAGTTGGATCGCCATGATGCTGTCGCCGCCGAGCGCGAAGAACGACTCGTCCACACCGAAATCGGCGGTCCCGAGGATGTCGGCGTAGAGGGCGTGGAGCGTCCGTTCCCGGTCACTGCCGGGGGCGACCCTGGTGGACGACCGGGCGCGGGGCTCGGGAAGGGCAGCGCGATCCAGCTTGCCGGACGGGGTCAGCGGAAGGTGGGGGAGCACGACGACGTCGGCAGGTACGAGATGCGGGGGCAGTTCGGCGGTGAGGAACGACAGCAACTCCCGCCCCGTCACCGTGTCGGAGCCCACGTACGACACGAGCTGATCGCCGGTGGCCTGCGAGCGAATCACGGTGACGGCGAACCGAACCGCCGGATGCAGGCGGAGCGTCGTGTCGATCTCCCCGGGCTCGACGCGCAGGCCCCGCAGGTTCACCTGCTCGTCGCTGCGGCCGAGGTACTCGAGTTCGTGGTCGCGGGTCCAGCGGACCGTGTCGCCGGTGCGGTACATGCGGGTACCCGGCGGTCCGTACGGATCGGCGACGAACCGCTCCGACGTCTGGCGGGCCCTGCGGTGATACCCGCGGGCCAGGGCCGCCCCCGCGACGTACAGTTCGCCGGCCACGCCGACGGGGACCGGGCGGAGCCGGTGGTCGAGGACCACCACCCTCGTGCCGTCGATCGGCCGGCCGATGGTGACCGGTGCGGAGTCGCGGAGGGGGTCGCTGACGGTCGTCATGACGGTGGTTTCGGCCGGGCCGTACGCGTCGATCATCCGGCACCGGGACGTCCACCGCGACACCAGTTCCGCTGGGCACGCCTCGCCGGCGACGACCAGGGTGCGCAGACCTGCGACGTCGCTGGGCTCCATCGATGCCAGCACCGATGGGGTGAGCACCGCATGGGTGACGGTTTCGGTGGTCATCAGCTGCGCCAGCGAGGATCCGCCGTAGGTTTCACGTGGGGTAATGACCAGTGCGGCGCCGGAGCCGAAGGCCATCAGCATCTCGAAGACGGAGGCGTCGAAGCTCGGCGACGCGACGTGCAGGACCCTCGCCGACCCGTCGAGGTGGAGTCGGGTGCGTTGCGCGGAGACCAGATTCGCGATCCCGCGGTGGGTGACCACCACCCCCTTGGGGGTCCCGGTCGAGCCGGACGTGTAGATGAGATATGCGGCGTCGTCGAGTTGCGTTGCCGGCGTGCGGAAATCAGGGCTTCCGGCACGGTCCGCCTCGTCGAGCGGCAGCCACTTGGTACCGTCCGGCAACGTGGCCGCGAACTCCGCGGAGTTCAACCCGATCGCCGCGCGGGAGTCGTCGAGCATGTGCCGGACACGCGGCTCCGGGTATGTCGGGTCCACCGGCACGAATGCGGCTCCCGTCTTCGCGACGGCCCAGACCGCGCAGAGATAGTCGAAGGACCGTGGGAACGCCAGCGCCACCACGTCGCCGGACCCGACGCCGGACCGTGCCAGCGTCGCCGCGATCCGATCCGACCGCTCGTCGAGTTCCCGGTAGCTGACCTCCCGGCCGGCGTGGACGACGGCCGTCGCGTCCGGGGCCCGGACGGCAGCAGTGCGGAACACGTCGGCGAGCGTGACCGGCGCACTGCCCGGCGGTCCGGGGCAGGGGACCAGCGTCGCGGTTTCGTTCTCTGTGAGGATAGGAACGTCACCGATCGGGTGCGCGGTCTCGGCGTCGAGGAAGCGCTGGAAGTACCGCAGGAATCGCACATGGTGACCGTCCAGCTCGTCCTGCGAATACAGTCGCGGGTTCGCCTTGAAGTCCAGGTGCACGCGTCCGTGGGGACCGGAGCGGTACAGGTTCACCAGCAAATCTTCGATCGGACCCGAAGACAGCACGTGCAATTGACTCCGCAGGGAACCGAGTTCGAGTTCCTCCGGGAACAGCATGATGTTGACGGCGGGGCCTAACAGTCGCGGCCCGGACAGCGTGTCTCCCAGATCGGCGCGGATGTCCTCGTGCCGGTACCGCTGATGCCGCAGGGCGCCGGACATCACGAGACGCGTGCGGGACACCAGATCGCCGACGGCTGCCGCCCCCGCACCCGGGATCCGCAGCGGCACAATATTGGACACCATTCCGCCGGACCGGCGCAGCGCCGCCGTCGTGCGAGCCGACACCGGGAGGCTGAGCGTGACGTCGTCCTCGCCGGTCATGCGCGCCAGAAAGCCGGCGACCGCGCAGACCGTGAGCGTCGCAGGGTTGACCCCGTGCGCCGCCGCGCATTTCTCCAGCCGATCGACCAGTTCGGTGGACAACAGGCCGCTGACGTCCCGGGAACCGGCGGCCGCAGGCGCAAACCCGCGCGCGAGAGTGCTCGGATGGGTGACGCCACGCATCGTGTCGGTCCAGTACTCCCGGTCGGCGTCGCGGCGGGCCGAGTCGCGGTAGTCGATCTCGAGGTCGTGAATGCGTCGCAGGCCGAGGGTCCTGCTCGCGGGCGGCGGAAGTCCGTGCACCGCGGCCGTGTAGAGCGCGGCGATCCGGTAGACCAGCGTGATCGACCCGAAACCGTCCATCGCGACGTGGTGCGCGCGCGAATACCAGAAGTAGTGGCTCGGCCCGACGTGGAGAACGAACGAGACCGTCAGACGGTCGCGCCGGACGTCGATCGGTTCGGCGGACTCGGCGCGCATCCACGCGTGCGCCGACGTCTCGGGGTCGGGAGCGTCCCGGAAGTCGACGTAGCCGACGGTCGCGTCGAGGCTCGGGTCCACCCATTGCCGCGGTTGCCCGTCGACCTCGGTGATCCGCAGGAAGAACGACTCGAACTCGGCGGCAGCGCGAGCACACGCCGACGCGAGAGCGCTACGGTTCAGCGAGCCACGGATGTCGACGTACTGGGCGACCGACACGGGAACGGCAGGGTCGACGCGCTGCGCGAGCCACATCCCCATCTGTGCGGGCGACAGCGGATAGGCGCGCGCCGACGAGTCTCCGGGACCAACCGGGGTCGGTGAACTCATCGCTGACTTCTCTCACGCATCCGTCCCCGCACGACGCTGCTCGCTGGGGTGCCTCCATTCAGGAGTCTGCCCCAGTTTTCTAGGAGATTGCTTAGAAACGTCTAGATAGTGCTACTTCCGGTTGCAGTTGTGCGATCACGCCAAATCGTCCTCACCGCCTGCAGCGACTTTCTGCAGGCCACGGTAGGCGCCTTGCGGCGTCTGCCGGCCTGCGACGACCGCCTCGACCTCCGCGGCGATGGGCATGTCGACGTTGTAGTCGCGGGCCAACTCCATCACGGTGGGGGCGGTCTTGACGCCCTCGGCCACCTGCCCCAGCTTGGCGACGGCCTCCTCGACGGTCATGCCGCGGGCAATGAATTCGCCCACCCGCCGGTTGCGGGAACTCGGGGCCATACACGTGGCGATCAGGTCTCCGACCCCGGTGAGCCCGGCGAACGTCCGCGGGTTCGCGCCCATCGCCTCGCCCAGCCGGGTCATCTCGGCCAGCCCGCGTGCGAGGACCATCGCGCGGGTGTTGTCCCCGACGTCCAGTCCGTCGGCCATCCCCGAGGCGATGGCCACGATGTTCTTCAGCACGCCGCCGAGTTCGCAGCCCAGCACATCTGTGTTCCGGTACACGCGGAACACCGCCGACGCGAACAACGGCTGCAACGCGGTGGCGACCCGGACGTCCTGGGTGGCGACGACCGACGCCGCGGCAAGCCCGTCGACGATCTCCCGCGCAATGTTGGGGCCCGCGAGGAGCCCGACCGGATGCCCCGGCAAGCATTCGGCAATCACCTCGGTGGGCCGCAACCGTGTTCCCGGCTCGAGCCCCTTCGCCAGCGACAGCACCGGCACCCACGCCCGCACCTCGTTGGCGATCTGAGTAAGCGTGCTGCGGACCGCGTGCGACGGTACCCCGACCACGAGAACGTCGGCTGCCTGCGCCGCTTCCACCAGGTCGGCCGTCGAGCGCATGGAGTCGGGGAGTGCCCGCTCGCCGAGATAACGGGAATTGCGATGCTCGGTGTTGATCTCGTCCGCAGTATTCGAATTCCGCGCCCACAGCAGGGTCGGCGTGTTGTGGGCGGCGAGACCGGCCACCGTCGTTCCCCACGAACCGGCGCCGAGCACGACGACGCGTACCGGCCGGGCCATTACCGATCACTCATCGAGTTGATGCTGTCCATGATCTCAAGCGTGGCATTTGTGAGGCGTTCACGAAGCTGATTCGGCAAGTCCCGGCGGCGGCTGCCACCGGGAGGTTGACGTCTTCGGTCAGGGGGTGTTCGGCCCGGGCAGCGCGTAGCCGAGTTTGTGTAGGGCCCTGCGGAACTTCGGTTCGTGTTCGAGGGGGACCGCGAGGTGGCGGTCGCCGATAGGACGGCACAGTGTGCGGAGTGCGCGGTCACGGGTGATGAGCGCGGCGAGTGCGGAATCGGTGCATTCGATCACCCGGGCGTGGCCGTGGTCGGTGAGCTGGCTGGCTCGGCGGGTGACGTCGTCGACGACGGTCCTCAGTGTGCCGGGCAGCTCATGGTCGGTGCGCCGGGCGAGGAAGGTGGTGAGGTCCTCGAGGTGGCGACCACCATCGATCGCGGACAGCAGGCTCGCGGCGGAGACGGTCCAGACCCGGTCCGCGGTGTGCTCCGCGTATGCGGACAGCAGCAGCTGATCGGCGGGGGACAGGGTTCCGGTGACGACGATGTCGAGGTTGGGCAGGACTTTCAGAACCCGGGCTGGCGGGTTGTCGGCGGGCGGTTGATAGGTGTCGGTCAGGCCCAGGGTGTAGCAGCCCAGGGTGGTGAGCCGGATCGCCTGCAGTCCGTCATATCTGCTCAGCGCGTCCAGGTTGTCACCGCCCCAAATGTCGTGGAAGTCCGACCGTGCGCCGCTGGGGTGGCGGTAGTCGAGGTCGAGCAGCCCAAGTGTGCCGGCGTACTCGAACAGCACGGCCATCGTGTAGCGGCCCTCGAGGATCTCCCACCGGTGGTAACCGTCGTAGCCGAGACTGCCGTAATGCGGGTCGACGAGATAGAGCTTCCACAGCGCGCGCTCGCTGCGGGCGACGTTAGGGCTCAAGCCTTTCCGTCGCATTGTCGTGAACATCGAATCCATGCCGATCCACTCGTCGGGTGGGCAGCCGGCCAATGCCGCAGCGACGGTCTGTCGGCGGGTCCTGGCCGAGGTGAGGACATTGTGTGCACGCTGACCCTTGATCTGCTCGATCCTGCTGAACTCGTCGATCACAGCGCGGGTGAGCCAGCGCCGCCACAGTTGGGAGATGACCTCGGCCGCCGGCCGACTCAGGGCGGTACGGCCCTTCGGGGTCAGCCGCAGGCGCCCGCCCTCGATTGTGGCGAGCCCACCGGCCTGGATGATCAGCGGCCACGCGAACGACGCGATCGGGTCGTCGGGGTAGAAGTCGCCGTGCGCGAGCTGTGAGCCCACGGCGGCGACCGTCGCCGCGGAGGGGCGGTGGGTCTTGTCGCTGCACCGCAGTTCACCGGCCGCGCACAGCTGCAACACCGTGTGCAGATTCGACATCGCCTCCTGCTCGGTCACTCGTATCCGGTGCTCCCCGGTCGTGCTCGGGAGTGCGGTGTCGCCTGTGTTCACGCTCGTGTCCTCACCTATCTCAGCCAGTGGCGGTATGCCTCGATCCACTCGGCACCGTCGGGTGGTGGTGCCGGCAAGGGCAGGTCGAGGATTCGGATACGCTGTCGCGACCGGCCGCGGGTACAGATCGCAACGATGTGGTCGTCGGTCAGGTCGATGCCGGACACGGTGACCTGGGCACCGAGCACACGGGTGTGGAACGGCACGTCGAGGTGCTCGTCGAGCATGGTGTAGAAGCCGGTGACGCACTCGCTGTCGTTGTAGCAGTCGACCGTGGCCTCCGCGACCATGGCCTCCAGCGCGCCGCGGTTGGGTGATCTCACGGCGACGAGGATAGCCCGACGCAACCCGGCGTCGGACCGGGTCCTCAGTGACGCTGGAGCCGAGTGAGCTGGTGGAGTTCCTCAGCGCCCGTTTCGCCCCGCCGCGGATGGTCACGCCAGACGCGCAGGCTCGGGTGGTCTGCCGAGCGCAGTTCGCCATGGAAGACCGAAAAGGGATCCGCGCATCAGTCCCTCGGCCGGCATCGAGGAACCCGGCACAGTGCGCGGCACCTACCCAACGAAAATGTTGGGTAGCATAGGTACATGGCAAGCGCGAGGACACGTGAGACGTCAGCGAAGGCGGCTGCGACGAAGAAGGCCGCGGAGCGTACGGCGCGGACCATTGGCCACGCGGGCAGCGCACCCCGGGCGGCGGATGATCCGTTGTCCGCGGAGCGGGTGCGGTACCTGACCGGTGAGTTCGGTGGCGCGCAACTCGCGGCGATCGTGGGGGTGAACCGGTCCCAGCCCTCTCGGTGGATCAAGGGCCAGGAGAGACCGGGGCCGGGAGCGGCGCCTCTGTTGATCGACCTCGAGCATGTGCTGGCACGTGCTCGTTTGGTGTGGGGTGAGACGGCGGCCCGGACCTGGCTCGAAAGCGCGAACACGTACCTCGACGGGGCGCGGCCGCTCGAGGTGCTGCAGCTGTCGGGGCCCGCACCGGTGCTCGAAGCGTTGGACGCGGAGGCCTGGGGCGGGGCCGCCTGAGTGCTGGTCTATCGCGTCTTCCCATACCTGTCCACCGCGGCGCCGGGGCAACCGGGCCACCCACTGTACGAGCATCGACCGCAGCGCGGCGGCCGGATCGATCACCCGGATTATTACGTCTGGTACGTTTCGCGGCTGGCTGAGGCGGCCTGTGGGGAGAGTTTCGGCAACCTCGCCCGCTGGGAGGATTCGATGCTCGAGTTCCCGCTTTTGCCGGGTTCGCGGCGCGCGCTGGGGGTGTTCGAGTTGCCTGATGACCTGCGAATCCTCGACCTGGATGATCCGGCGGAGTTGGTGCGCTTGGGACTGCGTCCGACGCAGGTCGTGACCCGGAATCTGACGGTCACCCAGCGGTGGGGGCATCGGATCTGGTCGGAAACCGAACCCCACACGGGGGACCGGGCGTGGCAGGCGGTGGCATGGTGGTCGTATCACCGCCAGCAGTGGTCGGTGCTGGCGGGCTGGCTGCGCCCGCAGCTGGTGCGGGTCGAACCGCTCGCGCTCGATCACCCCGCGATCGTCGATGCGGCGAAGGCCCTCCAGCGCATCGTGATGTAACCGGCAAGTGCAATCGTCGAGGTGTATGACATTTCGGCAAGTCCCGGTGGCGGCTGCCACCGGGACTTGCCGAATCAGAAACCTAGACCTTGGCCGCGGCGGCGGCACTCTGCGCCGCGAGCTTCGCGAGCCCGGCCGGGTACATCCGCTTGCCGAGGAACAGGGCGACGATCGCCAGCACGTACACCAGCGGTGCCAGCTGCAGGGCGCCGAGCAGGCCGAGGCGGTCGGCGAGGATGCCGATGACGAAGGGGCCGGTGGCCAGGCCGAGGACGTTGTTGGTCACGGTCAGGCTGCCGAGGGCCGAGGCCCGCACCGACTGGTGGGTCAGACCCGCCACCATGGCGGCGGTGGGGCCGGACGAGCCGGCGGCGAAGAAGGCGCCGATGCCCAGCAGAATCAGCTGGGACGCACCGGTTTCCAGCTGAAATGCGATTCCGAGCGAGGTCAGCGAGATCGTGCAGTAGAGGATCGCGCTCGTCCACTTCGCGGCGGCGTTGTTTCGGCCGACCCGGTCGGTGATCATGCCGCAGACGATCATGCTGATGGCGATCAGCAACACGAACGCCGACGCAACCGCGCCCGCCTTGTCCGGGGCCATGCCGTAGTAGCGGTTGAAGAAGCTGGGGGCCCAGGCGAGCAGCACGGCCGCGTTGAACATCTGCAGTCCGCCGCCGAGGTATGCGCACCACACGGTCGGGTTGGTGAACAGTGTCGACACGGGGACGCGGATCGCGGGTTCGTCGGGGCGGGCGGCTTCGGCGGTGTCGTCGGTGGCGGCGTGCTCGGCCAGGCGGCGTTCGGTGACGATCGTGCGGAATGCGAGGACCAGGATGAGTCCGAGGACCGCCATCGCGGCGAACGACCAGCGCCAGCTCAGGTGCACGGCGATGACGGCGCCGAGCGAGACTCCGACGACGGAGCCGAAGGAACCGCCGGCCATGAACGCGCCGCTGAGCGTGGAGTGGACGCGTGGCGCGAAGACGCTGAGAACCACGGCGATTCCGACACTTCCGTACGCGGCCTCGCCGACACCGACCAGGAAGCGCGCGGCGAGCATCTGCTCGTAGCTGGAGGCGATCGCGCACAGCAGGGTCGCGACACTCCACAGCGAGGCCATCAGCACCAGGGACTTCACGCGCCCCCAGCGGTCGGCCAGCAGGGACAGCGGGAGGGTGAGCAGCCCGACCATCAGCGCGACGATGCTGGTGAGGGATGCGAGCTGGGAATCCGTCAGTGCCCAGTCGGCCTTCAGGAACGGGAAGACCGCACTGAGAACCTGGCGGGACATGTAGTCGGACAGCAGCAACGCGAACGCGAGGGCGAAAACGAGCCAGGGGTAGAACGAGGAGCGTCGGGTGCGGCGGTCGGCGGTCGGCACGGAACTCGACGGGCCGGCGACTGCGATCTCGAGTTCGGACGTGGTGGGATGCGGTCCCATGGATGCTCCTGAGGGTGCGGATGGAGAGGGAGAGAGTGGGGGAGCGGCGTTCAGTGTGCCGGGTGCCGGGACTCGTACGCGTCGAGTTCCTCCGCGAGGATCGGCACGCCGAGATTGCAGGCGTGGATTCCGAGGACGCTGACCATCTCGAGGACGGTGAGGATCTCCTCCTTGGACACACCGAGTTCGAGTGCGGCCCGGATGTGCCTGCGCACTCCCGGCGCGTACAGGTGGGTGGCGGCGGCATCGATGGCAATGCTGAGCAGTTCGACGAACTCGGGCGTGAACACCCCACGCTGCACGGGAGTGGCGTTCATGGCCATGAACTGCTCGGTCCACTCCGGATCCCACTGGGACAATTTGTCCCACAGCGGATTCCAGCTTCCCGCACTCTTCATTCGGTCGAGTGTCGGGGTGGGTATCGGCTCAGCGGTCATGGCGGCTCGTTTCACGGAGAGCGAATCGGGTGTGATGCGGGCTATGGCCCGACCCGATAGTGGCCTGCATCACGCTACGTGTCTCATGAGCCGATTAGTTGCCCCTACGGGACGGAATTCTTTGCATTTCGGGACATCAGTCGCCGTCACCTATCCCGTGGTCTGTTTGCGCCACTCGCGAGGACTCATGCCGAACTGCTGATGGAACCACCGGGAGAAACTGCTCGGCGTCGAGAAGGCGAGCATCTCGGAGATTTCCGTCAACGAGTAACGCCGGCCGGTGACCATGCGTTTCGCGAGTTCGGCGCGGGTGGAGTCGAGGACGGAGGTGAAGGTCTCTCCCGATTTCGCGAGGTGTCGGTGCACCGTCCGGCGGTCGACGCCGAGGCTGCGGGCGACCTGCTCGATCGAGCAACGCCCGCTCGGCAGCAGCAGTTCGACGAGTTCGCGCACGCGATTGGTGAGGGTCGGTTCCTCCGGCGTGCCGAGCGTGTCGAGGATCTGCTGCGCATAGGACCGCAGCAACGGGTCGGACAGTCTGTTCGGCTCGTCCAGATCGCCTGTGTAGACCAGGATTCCGGAGTACTCGCCGTCGAAGTGGAGTGGCGCGCCGAAGACCTGCCGGTGCGTCGAGTCGTCGGCCGGTCGTCCGTGTTCGAAGCTGACGGACACCGGATGCCACCGCTCGCCCAGCAGCTGCCGCAACAGCTGGTGGGTCACCGCGACCGCCAGTTCGACGGACTGCCGGACCGGCACGGGTTCGCCGGGATCGAAGCGGATTCGTATGGTGGCCAGGCCGTCGCGCTCGGACAGCCGGATGTGCAGTGCCTCGTTGTACGTGTGCTGGAAGCGAATCAGCATTCGCAGTGCGCTTCGCGCGTCGGGCTCGTCCCGGATGCCGACGCTCAGTGGGCCGAGGGTGGACAGGCGCCGCCGCTCGGCCAGCTTCAGCGCGAAGTCCTGGCGGCCCGACGTCGCCGCGGACAACTCGAGGAGACGGGCGACCGACGCTGCGGGTACCCAGCGGTCCTGCAGGTCCAGCCCGGCCGGGTCGAGTCCGACGCTCGTCAGCAGCTGCACCGGGTCGAGCGAGAGGGTGCGGCCCAGGTCGACGAAGCCGGTCAGCGCGGCATACCGGGCGAGGGGCTTGGCCATCCGCGTCACCTTCCGTCGCATGCGTCCCGCTCGGCTGGGTGTCCCGAACAGGAAACAAATATGTCCCGTCAGGGTAAGTATGCACCGCATCCCGTGGCTACCGTTGTGTCAGCTGAGTCACAGTCCCGCCGTCCGCAACCTTTCGAACGGAGAACACCCATGCATTTCCACGACGACGCCCTCTTCCCCGAAACCCAGGAGAAGCTGGTCATCACGTGCGCCCCGTACGGTCCNGAGTGGGAGCCGGACGACTTCCGCGAGGACCTGCCGCTGACGATGGACGAGCACGTCCAGAAGGCGGTGGACTGCTACGAGGCCGGCGCCACCGTGCTGCACATCCACGTCCGCGAACTCGACGGCAAGGGCTCCAAGCGGCTNTCGAAGTTCAACGAACTGCTCGCCGGACTGCGCCAGGCGGTGCCGGACATGATCCTGCAGGTCGGCGGTTCCATCTCNTTCGCCCCCGAGGGTGAGGGGTCGGACGCGAAGTGGCTCTCCGACGACACCCGGCACATGCTCGCCGACCTCGATCCGGCACCGGACCAGGTGACGATCGCGATCAACACCTCGCAGATGAACATCATGGAGNTGATGACCGCCGACGACATCGCCGGCACGTCGATGCAGCGCCCCGAGCTGGCNGAGGCGTACCGGGAGATGACGGTCCCGGCCGGNCCGGCGTGGGTCGAGGAGCACCTGCGCCGGCTGCAGGCNGCGGGGATCCAGCCGCACTTCCAGCTGTCGAGCATCCCGCAGCTCGAGACCGTCGANCGGCTNATCCGGCGCGGGGTGTACACCGGTCCGCTGAACCTGACCTGGGTCGGGATCGGCGGCGGCTTCGACGGCCCGAACCCGTACAACATCATGAACTTCGTNCANCGGGTNCCGGACGGTGCGTGCCTGACCCTCGAGACCCTGATGCGCAGTGTGTTGCCGGTCAACACGATGGCGATCGCGATGGGCCTGCACCCCCGCTGCGGCAACGAGGACACGATCTGGGGTCGCAAGGGCGAGAAGATGACNTCGGTCGCGCAGNTCGAGCAGTTGGTCCGGGTNGCCGGGGAACTCGGCCGGGAGGTGGCCACCGGTAAGGAGGCCCGCGACATCTACCGGATCGGTCAGACCTACGCCGATGCCGACGAGACCCTCGCCAAGCTCGGCTACGCCCCGAACCGCCGTCCCGGCCAGGTGGGCTTCACCCAGCACGCCTGACGTCGACGCCGCCCGGGCGACCACATCGTGGTCGGGCTCGCTACCACTTCCGCGCGGTGAGCAAGAGGTACTCCCAGTTCATCACGGTGCTGCCGGTGCCGTAGTCGAAACGCCTTGCAAGGTCGGCGAGTTCGTGGTCCAGCTCAGCCACCCGGGCGGGGTCGTCGGCGATGTTCCGGTACACCGCGATGGTCGGGCCGTAGCGGGTCTTGAAGTAGTCGCGGAAGTCTTCCGGGGTCCGGAACCGGTCGATGCGGACGGTGTGCCGGGTTGCCACGACGTCGGTCACCCGATGGCCGAACAACGCCCGCACGTGGTCCTCGCGACCCCACATCGGCGGCGGCTGCGCGCCGGGAGGCGGCGGGGGTGCGTACGGTTTCATCGTCGCGAACATCTGACCGATGAACCCCTCGGGGGTCCAGCTGAGCAGTCCGATCGTCCCGCCCGGCCTGCAGACGCGGACGAGTTCGTCGGCGCTGTCCTGATGGTGCGGGGCGAACATGACACCGACGCACGACATCACGGTGTCGAATTCGTTGTCGGCGAACGGCATCGCCTCGGCGTCGGCCTCGCGCCACTCGACCTCGGCGCCGAGTTCGGCGGCCCGGCGGCGGCCGGCGTCGAACAGTTCCGGGGTGAGGTCGCCGGCGACGACGCTCGCACCGGACAGCGCCGCGGGGATGGTGGCGTTGCCGGAACCGGCCGCGACGTCGAGGACACGGTCACCGGGCCTGACCCGGCTCGCCCGGACCAGGGCGGGGCCGAGGTCCGCGATGACGTCCGTCGCCACGGCGGGGTAGTCGCCGAGCGCCCACATGGCGCGGTGCTTGGTCTTCAGTTCGCGGTCGGCTCGTACTGCGTCGATCGTGTCATCCATCTCGGTACTCCGGTGGGTCGGCTGCATCGGTCGAGATTCAGCCTGGCCGGACGAGGGCGCCCGGAACAGGCACCCTCGGGGTGGGTTCCCGCCACCCGGAACGTCACTCCTGATCGCGGAACTGCGCCGCGAGTTCGCTGCGCGAGCGGATGCCGAGCTTCGCGTAGACGCGGGTCAGGTGGTACTGCACCGTCTTGACGGACAGGAACAGCTCGCCCGCCGCCTCCTTGTTGCTGGCTCCGCCCGCGACGAGTTCGGTCACCGCCCGTTCCTGCGGAGTCAGTTCCTCGAGCGTGAACCGGCTGCGTTTGACGTTGAGGCCGCCTGCCTTCAGTTCGCGGTCGCACCGCTGCACGTAGGAGGTGGCACCGAGCGCGGAATACCCTTCCCGCGCGGCCTGCATGACGGCGTCGGCTTCGCGTCGTTTGCCTGCCCGGCGCAGGGTCTGGCCGTACGCGAAGTTCACCCGGGCGCGGTCGTAGGGGAGGGGCAACGTGTCGAGTTGGGTCAGCGCATTCTCGAACACGTCCCTGGCGGCGTCGATGTCGCCGCGCGCGCCGGCGATGCGACCGCGGGCGTAGCCGAGACGCGCCATCGCGGACCGGTGCCCGCGTTCCGCGGCCCGTTCCTCGTGCGGGGTGAGGAACGCGTCCGCGTCGTCGACGTGCCCGGTCATCACGAGCGCGTTCGCGTAGACGTCTGGCCACTGCCAGAAGCCGGGTTCGTCGACCCCCTCCCGGGGTTCCAGGCGGGTGAGAGGCTCCAGCGCCCTGATGACGGCCGCGTAGTCGGCCTCCACTTCGGCGCACTGGGCACGCGCCAGTGAGGACGGGATGAACATCATCGGGTAGTCGTGCGAACTCGCGACGGCGAGGCGGAGATGCTCCTGTGCCGCGGGCCAGTTCCCGCGCAGCGCGTGGGTCTGCGCGCCGGTCCAATGGACGAGGGGCCGGAGAAGATCGAGCGTGGCGTCCTCGAGTTGGTGCGCGGCACGGTCGACGGTGGCGATGGCGCCGTTCCAATCGCCGAGGGCGAATTGTGTTCGCGCCAACCAGGCCTGCGCCCACAGCGAGATGCGGGTGGAGCCCATCCGGAAGGCCGTGGGGACGGCACTCTCGAGTTCCTGGCGCGCCGCTTCGGGATCGTCCAGCGCCAGGTCGAGCCAGCCCCGGGCCATGTCGAAGCGCTGGGACTGGGCGCCGAGGGCGATCTTCGCGGACAGGGTGTCGTAGTGTGCCCTCGCCTCCGCGATCCGGCCGGTGGCGGCGAGTCCGAGGCCCATGATCGCCGCGGATTCGACGGCCGACGGATCAGCCGAATCGACGAGAGCGACTGCCCGGGAACCCCACTCGACGAGGTCCGGTCCGTGCCAGCGGGCCAGCGAGTCGAGGACGCGCCGCTGGCAGATCAAGGCCGCGGTGGCGGGATCGGTCTCCGGGTCGCAGGCGGCCCAGGACTGGGTGAGCAGCGCCTCGGCTTCCGCGCGACGGCCGCGCTGGATCGCGAGGTAGCCGAGCACGGCGTCCCGCAACGGGCTTTCCGGGAAACTCTCGATCTCCGGGGCGAAAGCCACTGCCTGGGACAGATTTCCGGTACCGACGAGGGCGTCGACGGCGCGAATCAACCGCTGCTCGCGTTCCCGCCGATCCGCGGTGAGGCGGCTCGACTTGATCAGTGCGTCCGCGACCGCCGACCACGCCCCGACGGTCGCCCTGCTCGCGGAGTAGCGGTCTAGTTCGTTTGCGAGTGCCGGGTCGGCGAACGGGGAGGCCGCGGCGCGGTGGTCCAGTCGCCTGCCCTCGTCCTCGACGATCCGTGCGGCGTGATCGTGCAGGTCGCGCAATCGGGTCGGTCTGAGGCTGTGGTAGACGGCGGCGCGGGTGAGTGGCGACGGGAAGGTCAGCACGATCACACCGCGGTGCTCACCGGCGGTGAGGAGGCCTGCCCGGTGAAGTTCGTCGAGCGCGTCCACCGGGTGTTCGATGCCGGCGAGTGCGGCGGCGTCGGCGAATCTCGGACTCCCGGACAGGACTGCGGCCGCTTCGGCGAGCGCCCGGGCCTGCGGTGAGGCCTCCGACAGCAGCGACCGTACCTTTGCGGCGAACGTGTGCGGCACCGGGAGGACCGCCTGCCAGCGTCCCCAGGCGACCGGATCGACTTCCTGGAGGAGTTGCGTGAGGTGCCGCGGGTTCCCGGCCGTGTGCTGGACCAGCTGGTACGCGAGCGGGGCGGGAAGGTCGACGTGCGCGAGGCTGCTCGCGAGGGCGCGAGCGTCGGACGCGTCGAGTGGGCGGACACGAACCCGGTGGCGGCTGTGCCGGTCGAGAACGTCGAGGACGTCCGCGGGAACACCGTCGGGCGGATCCGGGTTCGTGACGAGGACGATCGTGGCCGGACGGTCGAGCAGGTGCACGGCGGAGGTCAGCGACTGAAGCGACGCGAGGTCTGCCCAGTGCGCGTCGTCGACCACGACGACGAACGGCGCGTCACCGGCGCGCGGACCCACCGACGTGACGAATTCACGGGCGACGTCGAGCGGGTCCTGCGACGTGACGGCCGTACCCAGCAGCTGTTCGGCGACTCCGAAGGGACGGCTCGACGCCCACGGGGCACACACCGCGGAGAACGCGGGCACGGCGGGATGCGCGGCGAGGAAATGTTCCACCAGAGTGGTCTTGCCGATGCCCGGCACGCCTTCGACGACCACGACGACGGGCCCGTGTAGGGCCGTCTCGTGCAGGGCCGCCTCGAGTTCGGCGAGCTCGCGGGAACGTCCGACGAACTCGATATTCCCTGGGTCACTCACGTCACTCACCGTATCGCGACGCGCTATTTCGGCGTCTTCCTGGCGAAAATTGGGAACGCTTGTACGGTGAGGTTAGAAGCTGCTGGTCAGAGCGAACACGAGTCGAAGGATTCGGTGCAATTCATGACGAGGGTGCATTCATGACGGGGGCCAACTCCACGAAGCTGGAGCGGGTGGCGATCCGCTTTGCCGGCGACTCGGGCGACGGTATGCAGTTGACCGGCGACCGGTTCACGTCGGAGGCGGCGGCGTTCGGCAACGACCTCGCCACCCAGCCCAACTTCCCCGCCGAGATCCGGGCGCCGCAGGGCACCCTCCCCGGTGTGTCGTCGTTCCAGATCCAGATCGCGGACTACGACATTCTCACGGCTGGCGACCGCCCGGACGTCCTGGTCGCGATGAACCCGGCGGCGTTGAAGGCGAACGTGGCCGATCTGCCGCGCGGCGGCATGATCATCGTGAACACGGACGAGTTCACCAAGCGGAATCTCGCGAAGGTCGGGTACGCCACGAGCCCGCTCGACGGCGATTCCCTCGAGGACTACGTGGTGCATCCGGTGGCGATGTCGACGCTGACGTCGGGTGCGGTGGAACCCGCCGGACTGAGCCGGAAGGACGGCGAGCGGGCGAAGAACATGTTCGCGCTCGGGCTGCTGTCCTGGATGTACAACCGCCCCACTCACGGCATCGAGCGGTTCCTGCAGGTCAAGTTCGCGGAGAAGCCGCAGATCGCGGAGGGCAACCTGCTCGCGTTCAGGGCCGGGTGGAACTACGGGGAGACGACGGAGAGTTTCGCGACGACGTACGAGGTGTCGGCGGCGACGCTCCCACCGGCCACGTACCGCCAGGTCACCGGGAACACGGCCCTGGCCTACGGGGTGGTCACCGCGGGGCAGCTGGCGTCGCGGGACGTCTTCCTCGGCACCTACCCGATCACCCCGGCGTCGGACATCCTGCACGAGCTGAGCAAACACCGGAATCTCGGTGTCACCACGTTCCAGGCGGAGGACGAGATCGCCGGGATCGGCGCGGCGCTGGGTGCGTCGATCGGGGGTGCGCTCGGGGTGACGAGTACGTCCGGGCCCGGGCTGGCGCTCAAGAGCGAAGCGATCGGCCTGGCGGTGATGACGGAGGTTCCGTTGCTCGTCATCGACGTCCAGCGCGGCGGCCCGTCCACCGGTCTTCCGACGAAGACCGAGCAGTCGGACCTGTTGCAGGCGATGTACGGGCGCAACGGCGAATCGCCGGTGGCCGTGATCGCCCCGTGCTCACCCGCGGACTGTTTCGGCGCGGCGGTCGAGGCCGCCCGGATCGCGTTCACGTACCGCACACCGGTGCTGTTGCTGTCGGACGGTGCGATCGCGAACGGCAGCGAACCGTGGGCCGTCCCGGACGTGTCCGCACTGGACCGGATCGATCCCGGCGTCGAGACGGCGCCACCGGCGGACGACGAGTTCGCACCGTACGTCCGCGACCGGGAGACGCTCGCGCGTGCGATGGCGATACCGGGAACTCCCGGGCTCGAACACCGCATCGGCGGTCTGGAGAAGGCCGACGGCAGCGGCGACATCTCCTACGATCCCGCCAACCACGACCTGATGGTCCGGCTGCGCCAGGCCAAGATCGACGGAATCACCGTTCCCGACGCCGTCGTCGACGACCCGTCGGGGGAGGCCGACCTGCTGCTCGTCGGGTGGGGAAGTTCGTACGGGCCCATCGGCGAGGCGTGCAGGCGTGCTCGCCGTGAGGGCAAGAAGGTGGCCCACGTGCACGTGCGCAACCTGAACCCGCTGCCCGCGAACCTCGGTGCGGTGCTTCGCAGTTACGGGACCGTCGTCGCCCCGGAGATGAATCTCGGGCAACTCGCGATGATCCTCCGCTCGCGGTTCCTCGTCGACGTGCAGTCGGTGACCAAGGTGAAGGGCCTCGCCTTCCTCGGCGACGAACTGCACGAGGTGATCGACTCCGCACTGGCCGGGACGTTGCGGGAGCACGAACTCGCGAAGACCTCCGACGCGCTCGCGTCGGCGACCTATCGATCGACCGGACCCCGGCAGGAGGAGTCGGCGTGACTCGGATGATCAGTCGGGTGGGCACGGATCTGGGACTGAGCGCCACGGCGCACGTGCCCCGGACCGACGAACCGCAGAAGGCCAAGGACTTCGCCTCGGACCAGGAGGTCCGCTGGTGTCCGGGGTGCGGAGATTACGTCATTCTCGCGACGATCCGAAGTTTTCTGCCCGAGTTGGGACTTCGACGCGAGAACCTGATGTTCGTCTCCGGCATCGGATGCTCGAGCCGGTTCCCGTACTACCTGGACACGTACGGTTTGCACTCGATTCACGGCCGCGCGCCCGCCATCGCGACCGGTCTGGCGGTGACGCGCCCCGACCTGTCGGTGTGGGTGGTGACCGGCGACGGCGACGCGCTGTCGATCGGCGGCAACCATCTCATCCACGCCCTGCGCCGGAACGTCAACCTGACGATCCTGCTGTTCAACAACAGGATCTACGGGTTGACGAAGGGTCAGTACTCCCCGACGTCGGAGGTCGGGAAGGTCACCAAGTCGACGCCGCTGGGGTCGGTCGACCACCCGTTCAACACGCTGTCCCTCGCGCTGGGCGCCGAGGCGACGTTCGCGGCCCGCGCGATGGACTCGGACCGCAAGGGGCTGACGGAGGTGCTGCGGCAGGCGGCGGCCCACCGCGGCACGTCCTTCGTGGAGATCTACCAGGACTGCCCGATCTTCAACGACGGCTCGTTCGACGTCCTGCGCAAGGACGGTGCGGAGCAGCGCCTGATCCCGCTGACCCACGGCGAGCCGATCGTGTTCGGCGGTTCAGGCGAATACTGCGTCGTCCGATCCGGTTTCGGCCTGAAGGTCGTCGCGACCGCCGACGTCGACCGGGACGAGATCGTGGTGCACGACGCCCACACCGACGACCCCGACTACGCCTACGCACTGTCGAGGCTGTCCGACCAGGACCTCACCCATACCGTGACGGGTGTGTTCCGCAGCGTCGCGCGGGACACGTACGACGACATGGTGCGCCTGCAGAACGAGATCGCGCGGGAGACGGACCCCGTCGACGACGGTTCGCTGCAGCGGTTGCTGACCGGTCACGACACCTGGACGGTGGAGTAGGACTCCTCGCTGGTGGTCGCAACCGCATCCCGCTGGCGCGGGACGAAGAACGTCACGATCCCGCCCAGGACGGCGATGCCCGCGAAGACGTAGAACGCCACCTGGCTGCTGATGCCGGCGCTGATCAGGGCGCCGCCGATCAGCGGGCCGAAGATGCCGCCCAGCCGGCCGAATCCGGCGCACCAGGCCACCCCGGCGCCGCGCGCGGACGTCGAGTAGTAGTTGGAGACGAATCCGTAGATCAGGACCTGGGTGCCGATGGTGCCGACTCCGGCGACCGCGACGGACGCGAGGAGCACCGGAAGCGAGAAGCCGAGCGTCAGGAGGATCAGGGCCAGCGCGGCGAGACCGAACGTGGTGGCGACGACCCGTTGCGGTCCGATGCCGTCGGCAACCTTCGAGGCGATCAGGCCGCCGAGGATCGCGCCGCCGTTGAGGACGAGCAGGAACGACAGCGACCCCTTCGCGTTGAAGCCGGCGTCCTCCATGATCTTCGGGAGCCACGTGTTGAGCCCGTAGGTGAGCAGCAGGCCGGAGAAGCTCATCAGCCCGAGAAGCGCGGTGCCCCAGGCGTAACGGCGCGTCGCGAGTGCCGCGAAGCCGACCTTCTCCACCGACGCCCGCTCCGCGGCGATCTCCTCGGGGCCGGGCATCGGGATACCCGTCCGTTCGGAGACGCGACGGGCCTTGTCCTCCTGCCCCCGCGCGACGAGCCACTTCGGCGACTCCGGCAGTTTCGCGAGCGCCAGCGGAAGGAGGATCACGATGGGCAGTGCGCCGATCCAGAAGAGGCCGCGCCACCCGATCGTGTCGCGCAGGACGATCGCGAGGAGGGAGGCGAGCACTCCGCCTGCGGGGACGCCGCTGTAGACGATCGCGTTGTACAGGTTCCGCTTTCCGGGAGGGGCGAACTCCGCCACCATCGCGCCCGCGGTGGCGACGAGACCGCCGACGCCGATGCCGGTGAAGAATCTCAGCAGGCCGAACATGGTGACGTTCGTGGCCAGCGCGGCGAGTCCCATGCCTACGGAGAACCATGCGATGTTGACCAGCATCATCCGGCGCCTGCCGAGGTAGTCGCCCACCGCGCCTGCGGTGAGTGCGCCCACCATGACGCCGATCAGTGCGTACGAGCCCAGTGCGCCAGCCTGCTGGGCGGAGATCTCGCCGAGTTGGCCGGGATCGTTCATCAACGTCGGGAGGATGGTTCCGTACACGACGAGGTCGTAGCCGTCGAAGATGATCGCGATCGTGGCGATGGCGACGATCCAGGTGACGGCGCTGCGGTGTCTCGGACTTGCCCAGGTGCCGGGGGTGGATTGAGTCATGGTGATCTCCGCTCGGTGGGTGTGACGGGGAATCGGGCCTTGCATCAAAGTGTGCTGTGTCACAGTTGAATTCGGGTAGAGAAATGCCCCATCGGCGAGGCGGTGCAACGCGCCTCGCCGATGAGGCGGTCGAGATCTGTGGGGCTAGCCGAGGTCGCCACCGGCGACGGGCAGGACCGTGCCGGTGATGTAGGAGGCCTCGTCCGAGGCGAGGAAGACGATCGCGGCGGCCTGCTCGTCGAGCGTGCCGTACCGCTTCATCAGCGACGAATCGACCGTCTGGTCGACGATCTGCTGGTACCAGGCCTTTTCCTGATCGGTGTCCGCGCCGGGACCGCGCGGAACACGGCGCGCGGGCGCCTCGGTGCCGCCGGGAGCGGTGGCCACCACGCGGATTCCGTACTGCGCCGCTTCGAGTGCGAGGGAGGCGGTGAGCGCGTTGACCCCGCCCTTCGATGCCGCGTAGGGCGCGCGGTTGACACCCCGGGTGGCCACCGAAGACACGTTGACGATGGTGCCCGACTGCTGCGCGATGAGGTGGGGGAGGACGGCGCGGCACGTCCACAGAGTCGGGAACAGGGAACGCTGCACCTCCGCCTGGATCTGCTCGGCGGTGTAGTGCTCGTACGGCTTGGCCCAGATGGTGCCGCCGACGTTGTTGATCAGCACGTCGAGCCGGCCGTGCTGCTGCCGCGCTTCACCGATTGCCGCCTCGGCGTCCGCGAACTGCTCCAGGTCGGCGGTGATGCTGTGCGCCTCGGTGCCATTCTCCCGCAATCCCTTCGCGACGTCGTGGACGAGGTCGGCGCGGTCGATGAGGATCAGCGACGCGCCCTCGGCCGCGAGTCGGGTGGCGACCGTCAGTCCGATGCCCTGCGCGGCACCGGTGACCGCGACGACCTTGCCGTCGAAACGGTGCGGCGTGACGAATCTGCTCATGCGACGGCACTCCTCTCGATGGCGCGGCACATGGTGGCCTTCGCGTGCGCGCTGTGGCTGACGATCAGGTCGTGGGCGGCGGCGCGGTCACCCTTCTCGAACGCGGCGACGATGTCGAGGTGGTCGTGCTGGATGTGCTCGTCCACCCAGTCCGCGGTGCGGAGCACCTTGGTCATCAACTGAGTGACCTCCAGGCGGTTGTACGCCTCCAGCAGCACGTCGTTGGCGGTGCACCGGAACAGGAACTCGTGGAACGAGGCGTTGGTGTCGGTGAACGCGCTCGCGTCCGTGAAGTGGTCGTTCTCGATCGATTCGCAGGAGGTCTCGGCGAGAATCCGGTACTCGGACAGCTGTTCCCGCGTCATCCGGCCGATGGTCAGTTCCATTGCACCCAGTTCGAGGGCCATGCGGGCGTCGAACTGTGCGTCCGACTCGGACAGCGGCTGGTGCTCCTCGCCGATCTCGTACTCGGGCGCCGCCGGGGCCGCGACCGCGACCGGGTCGGCCGCCGGCGCTGCGGCTCCCTCGGACCCGCTCGGCGTGGCCGCGTTGTTGAACTTCTCGAAGTAGAAGTTCGCCGGCGTCACGCCCTCCGCCTTCAGGTGGTCGCGCACCGCCTCGACCATCGGAGGCGGGCCGCACAGGTACACGTCCACGTCGCCGTCGTTCAGGTGCGCGGGTTCGAACAGGCCGGTCACGTACCCCTTGTTGGGGGCGCTGCTCGCGGGGTCGGACACGCAGTAGTCGAACGTGAACTGCGGCAGCGACTTCGTGTAGTCCTCGAGCTTGTCCAGTTCCACCAGGTCCGCGTCGGACGAGACCCCGTAGATCAGGTGCACGGGGTGGTCGGCGGCGTCGGTGCGCATCTTGTCGAGGATCGACAGCAGCGGGGCCAGCCCGGTGCCGCCGGCGAGCAGCAGCGCGCGGCGCTTCTGCTCACGCAGGAAGAAGCTTCCCATCGGGCCGGTGAACTCGAGTGTGTCGCCGACCTGGGCGCGGTCGCGGAGGTACTCCGACATCAGACCGCCGTCGGTGATCTTGACCAGGAACGACAGTTCCTTCGACGTGGGTCCGGTGCTGAACGAGTACGAGCGCGTCGCTTCGGTCCCGGGAACGGTGATGTTGACGTACTGCCCGGGGAGGAAGACGAGGTCGTCGCGGTTCGTTAGGTCGATGGTGAACCCGATGGTGGTGTCGGAGAACTTCCGGATCTCCGTGACCGTCGACGTGAACGTGCCCGCAGCCGTCTTGGCGACATCCGACGTCGTCGGGATCTGCAGCACCAGATCGCTTTCCGGCATCATCTGGCAGGGAAGGCAGTAGCCCTGCTCCGCCTCGTCGTCGGTGAGCGCTTCCTCGATGTAGTCGCCGCCGTCGTACGTGCCGGACTCGCAGAGCGACTTGCAGGTGCCGCACGCCCCGTCCCGGCAGTCGAGGGGAATGTTGATGCGTGCGCGGTAGGACGCGTCGGCGACCGTCTCGTCGCCGTCACACTTGATGAAGCGGGTGATCCCGTCCTCGAAACTCAGTGCAACTTGGAAAGTCATGGAAAACAGCTCGATTCGCGAAGAATGGAAAGGAAATCAGATGTGATAGATGTCGACCACGTGGTGGATGTAGTCGTTCTTGAGCACGACCTTCTTCTTCATGATCAGAGGCTGCTCACCGGAAAAGTCGATCGTGTAGAACGAGTTCCCGAAGTACGTGTCGACCGTGTTGTACCGGAAGTACAGCGTGAACCAGTTGAACCGGACATCCACGACGTCGCCCCGGCGCTCGACGACCTCGACGTTCGAGATGTTGTGCCCGGTACGCGGTTCCGGAAGGCTCGTCGCGCTCGACCGGTCGGTCTTGATGCGGAACACCCGGTCCTCGATGCCGCCACGGTTGGCGTAGTAGATCAGGGAGATCTCGGTCATCGGATCGGTGGTCAGTTCACCGTCGTCGGCCCAGGCCGGCATCCAGAACTCGGAGTCGGGGTGATAGCACTCGATCCACTTCTCGAACTCGCGGTCGTCGAGGTAGCGGGCCTCACGGTAGAGGAACTGCTCGATGTCGTGCTGGGTGACGGTGCTTTCGGCTACTGCAGTCATGGTGATCGTCTCCCTCAGCGGTTGTTCGCGGCAACGTCGGCGTCGAGCGCCTTGGTGAGCGCCTGCACCCAGTAGCCGTGCTGGATCGGGTAGAGGCCCTCGTCCTCGGTCTTCACACCACTGGAGATCGGGTTGATGCCGATCTTCTTGGCGTCCTCGTCGGGACCCTGGATTTGGTGGGTGACACCGCGGCTGAGGTCGTTGAACGGTGCGGCCCCGGCCTGGTACGTCTTCTGGCAGGAGCGGAACTCCTCGAGATCGTCCGGGGTGGCCATACCGGTGGCGTTGAAGAAGTCCTCGTACTGCCGGATGCGGGCGGCGCGGGCCGTCCGGCTCTCACCCTTGGGTGCGATGCAGTAAATGGTGACCTCGGTCTTGTCGACGGAGATCGGACGGAAATGCCGGATCTGCGAACCGAACTGGTCCATCAGGTACACGTTCGGGTACAGGCACAGGTTGCGGGACACGCCGATCATCCAGTCGGCGCGGTCCTCGCCGTACTCGGCGACCAGTTCGTCGCGGCGCTCGTTGAGGGGGCGGTTGGCGGGGTCGGCCCACTTGGTCCACAGCAGCAGATGGCCGTTGTCGAACGAGTAGTAGCCGCCCTGCTGCTTCGACCACTTGCCGGCGTCCATCGCCTTCGTGGCGTTGGTGGACTCACCGGATTCGCGCCGCGACGTGGTCGCCGCGTAGTTCCAGTGGGTGGCGGACACGTGGTAGCCGTCGGCGCCGTTCTCGGTCTGCAGCTTCCAGTTGCCGTCGTAGGTGTAGGTGGACGCACCGCGCAGCACCTCGAGTCCGTCGGGCGACTGGTCGACGATCATGTCGATGATCTTCGTGGTGTCACCGAGGTGTTCCTCGAGCGGCGGGACGTCGGCGTTGAGGCTGCCGAACAGGAAGCCGCGGTAGTTCTCGAACCGCGCGACCTTGGTGAGGTCGTGGGAGCCGTCCTTGTTGAACTGCTCCGGGTAGCCGGCCTCGCGGGGGTCCTTGACCTTGAGCAGCTTGCCGGAGTTGTTGAACGTCCAGCCGTGGAACGGGCAGGTGAACGTGGTCCGGTTGTCCGTCTTGCGCCGGCAGAGCATGGCGCCGCGGTGGCTGCACGCGTTCACCAGGGCGTTGAGTTCGCCCTCCTTGTTGCGGGAGATCACGATCGGCTGGCGGCCCATGTACGTGGTGAAGTAGTCGCCGACGTTCGGGATCTGGCTTTCGTGGGCCAGGTAGATCCAGTTGCCCTCGAAGATGTGCTTCATCTCCAGTTCGAACAGGTCCTCGTCGGTGAAGACGCTTCGTCGCACCTGGTAGCGGCCGGTTTCCGAGTCTTCGATGAGCGCGTCGGCCAGCTTGGCGCGCACGTCCTCGGACGGCGCTGAGTACAGGGTTTCAGTCATGGGATCCTCCAAGATCTCCGGGGGCTTGCGCCCTGCGGGGGCGCCCGGGTCCGGCAATGGATTCCACTCTTGCAGCCTGTGCCCTGCATCACACTAGGCATTTACCGAGTACTGACTAGGACGTGTTCGGCATGCGCACGCCGGGGTCTCGGCGGCCCCGGCGTGCGTCTTGTACCGGGATCAGCCGGCGGGGGTGAACTTCTCCCGGAAGATACGCCGCGGCGCCATCCGCCTGCGTTTGAACGCCTTGATCCCGGCGTCGACCATCGCGGGCGGCCCGCACAGGTACCCGGAGTGACCGCGGCAGGTGTCGAAGTCCGCCACGAATGCATCGGTGACGTACCCGGACCGCCCGGACCACGTCTCGTCGCTCAGGCACGGAACGTATCGGAACCCCGGGTGCGCCCGCTCCCATTCCCGCAGCAGGTCCACGTCGTACAGGTCGGCTTCCCCGCGCACCCCGTGATACAGGTGGATCGCCCGGTCCGGTTCTTTCGTCAGTGCCTGGCGAGCAATCGATTTCAGCGGGGCGAGACCGGTTCCGCCGCCGAGCAGGATCATCGGACCGGCGTCCTCCGGGTCGAGACGGAACTCGCCGAGCGGGCCTACCATGTCTACTCGCTCACCGACGGACATCGAGCCGAACACCCAGCCTTCCGTCGCCGCTCCACCCGGTTGCCTGCGGATGTGGAACTCGAGCTGTTTCGACTCGCCCGGTGTGTTCGCCATCGAGTACGGGCGGCCGTGACCGGTGCCGGGGACCCGCAGTTCGACGTACTGCCCCGCGGAGAACTCGAGCGGGCTGTCGAGCGTGACGAGAACGCGCCTCGTGTCGCGGGCGATGTCCTCGATCGCGCTCACGGTGCCGACGAGGTCCCGCAGTGCGTGGACGTCGCCCGCGGGCGACGCGTCCAGGCGCTCGACCACCGTGTCGCTGCACGGGGTCGCCTGGCAGGCCAGCGCGAACCCCTGCTCGCGCTCGGCCGGGGACAGGGTGTTCTCCGGCGACGGTCCGTGGTCGACGGCCCCCGACACCACCCGCAGCTTGCACGTTCCGCACGTGCCCTGATTGCACGAATTCGGCATCCACACGCTGCCCCGGAGGAAGGCGTCCAGGATCGGCTGGTCGGGGCGGCAGTCCACGCTGTCGGTGCCGACCGAGACGGTGAAGGTCACGGCTACACCTCCCACGTGGTCCGCAGTGCGGTCGGACCGCGGAAACCCCAGCCCCAGAACTCGACGTCCGCGCCGGCATCGCGTTCGAGGTTCGGGATCGCCTCGAACAGCTCCTCCAGGCCGATGCGGCACACGTGGTTGGCGAAGTAGATGCCCGCACACGCGTGGTTGCCGGAACCGAACGCCAGGTGGGGGAGCGGGGGACGCGTCATGTCGTAGTCGGTGGGGGCGTCGTAGACGGCGGTGTCGTGGTTGGCCGAACCGTAGGACAGCAGCACCACGGATCCCTCGGGAAGGAACACGTCCCCGAGCGTGACGTCCCGGGTGCTGATGCGGGCGGTGGCCGACCAGATCGGAGAGGTCCAGCGCATTCCCTCGGAGATCGCCCGCGGAATCAGGGCGGGCTCGTCGACGACGGCCTCCAACTGCTCGGGGCGGGTGAACAGACCCACGAGCGTCGACGCCATGCCGTGCCCGGGCTCCTGCATCGCGCCCAGCAGGTAGACGAACAGGGTGGGGTAGATGTACTCGCGGTCGCGGACCTGCCCCTCGGGCATGCCGTCGTGCAACCAGTGCGAGATGGCGCTGTCGTCGGGGTCGACGGTCCACTTGTCGATGAGCGGATCGACGACCGCCCGGATCTCGGCCTTCGCCTCGTCACCCTGCACGAAGCCCTCCGGGTTCGTGAATTCTCCGTTCGCGTCCACGCCCGCGTTGGTGAAGGAGTTCGACAGCCGGTGGAACCAGTCGCGCAACGTGTCCGAGCTGACGTCGTTCAGGCCCAGCAGATCACCGAGTGCGCGCACGCTG
The DNA here is from genome assembly GCF_002165735.1 of Rhodococcus sp. NCIMB 12038. Taxonomy (NCBI): domain Bacteria; kingdom Bacillati; phylum Actinomycetota; class Actinomycetes; order Mycobacteriales; family Nocardiaceae; genus Rhodococcus; species Rhodococcus sp. NCIMB 12038. The sequence goes on along the minus strand of NZ_NHML01000015.1, from coordinate 208,517 downwards.
ACCGGCTCGCAGTACTGCGACACCAGATCGGCGGTGCCGTCGTTCTCGAACTGCTCCACGTAGCGCCGCGCGATGGGCCGGACGAGCCCGTCGACCCACCGATCCACCTCCGACGGTTGCAGCGCCGGGTCGACCATCGACCGCAGGTCGCGGTGGATCTCACCGTTGACTCCGATCACCGCCGGGTGGCCGAACGTGCGCCCGCCCGCCTTCGTGATGATCCCCTCGAAGTCGGGGCTGTTGGCGATGGAGCGGCACAGGTCGGCGGTGGTCGCGACGAACGACCCGAGAACCGGGACGTACGCCAGCGGCGCCTCGGCGCGCAGCCGTTCGTACACCGGGTACGGGTTGCGCTCGAGTTCCGTCATCGTGATCTCGTCGATCCAGGACAGCGTGGCGGTCATGTCAATTCTCCTCTTCGAAAACAACTTTCGTGGCCGTGGCGGCGTGGAAGAGAACGTATTGCGCAGGTCGGCGGGCCGTCTAGCCACTCTGCGCGGGGCCTGGACGATGTGCGCGACAAGTTGTGATCGGCATCTCAGTTACCCTCGACTCGGAGTCCCGGCGCAGCTTCAATTGGTCGGAAGAGATACTTCAGCGAGGCAGGTGCATGACGATGGCATCGACGATCACCGAGACCCGGGACTGGGATGCGGCGTCGAGAGCGGTGGCCGGTGCGTACTTTCCCCATACGCTGACCGACCTGTCGTCGGGCGGTGCGATGACCCTGTCGATGCGGACCGTCGACTTCGGTCCCGTCACGCTCGGCAGGCTGGGCTGGGGCGCGGACGTGTCGATCGAATGCGACTACCCGGGCGCGTACGAGGTCAACATCCCGCTGTCCGGTTCGCTGGAGTCCTGTTCGCCGGGCGGCACGGTGGTGTCGCGGCCGGGACAGGCCACCGTCTTCCGGGCGGACGAGCCGACCCTGATCACCCGGTGGAGCGGCGACTGCTCGGTGCTCGGCGTCAAATTCGACGGCGACTTCCTCGAGCGGGAGGCCGACCGGATCCTCGGTTCCGAGCTGCGGACCGGGCTGCGCCTGCCCGCACAGCTGGATCTCACCGGTGCCGCGGGAAACAGCTGGTTCCGTCTGGTGCGCTCACTGACCGCGCAACTGCGGGAGCCGGCCGACCTTCTCGCGAACCCGGTGGTCGGCCCGCAACTCGCCGGCGCGATCACGTCGGCGTTCATCCTCGCCGTCACCCCCGACGAGGACGCCCGCCCGAGCTCCCCGCGACCGCGGATCGTCAAACGCGTCCTCGACGGACTCCACGACGACCCGGCCCGTGCCTGGACCGCGGCCGACATGGCCGAGCTGGCGGGCACCAGTGTCCGCCGCCTGCAGGAAGGGTTCCGCCAGTACGTCGGGCGTAGCCCCTCCGAATGCCTCCTCGACATCCGGCTGAGCCGCGCCCACGAAGACCTGAAGGCGCTGGGGTCGAGTGTCACCGTCTCCGAAGTCGCTGCCCGATGGGGCTTCACGCACGCGGGCCGGTTCTCCGCCGCGTACCGCCGCAGGTACGGCAAATCCCCGTCAGAGCTCGTTCGCTTCTGACGGGGAGTGCGCGTGTGGGACTACTTGTTACCGAAGTACGAGACGTCGTCGTTGCCGATGAGGTCGGGCACCGTCCAGCCGTCGAGGTCGTACTCGGACAGGCACTGCTCGGCGAGGCCCTTCATGGAGGCGACGTCGCCACGGTTCTCGGCGGCGAACAGCAGTTCGGCCTTGACGTTCTCGTGGTTGCCGGAGTAGTTCCGCTCGTACAGTTCGTGGCGGCCACCGAATTCGCTGCCGATCGAATCCCACAGTGCCTTCATGATCTTCACGCGTTCGACGGCGGTCATGCCGTCCGAGCCGCGGACGTACTTGTCGAGGTACGGGCGGACGTCGGGTGACTTGAAGTCGCGGGCGCTCGACGGCAGGTAGATCAGGCCGGACGCGACGTCCTGCTCGATGATCTCCTTGATCCGCGGGTAGCCCTGGATCATGAACATGCGGTACGTGAGACCGTATTCGAGCTTGGGGATGACGGTGTCGCCGATCCACGGCTCGGGGTTGCGTGCCATGGATTCGGTGAGTGACCAGAACAGGTTTCGCCATCCGATCACTTCACCGACGCGGGTCTGGACGCCGCGGAAGCCGCCGGCCCCGGTGGCGTCGAGGGCCTTCATCAGCATGCCGGCGATGAAGTCGAGCTTCACCGCGAGACGCGTGCAGCCCTGGAACGTGAAGCGGGGCAGGAACCCCGACTGCGGGAAGAAGCCGTTGATCTTGTCCACGTCGCCGTACATGAAGACGTTCTCCCACGGCACCAGCACCTTGTCGAAGATGAAGATGGTGTCGTTCTCGTCCATCCGGCTCGACAGGGGATAGTCGAACGGGGTGCCCATCACGGCCGCGTTCTGCGTGAACGAGGACCGGCAGATCAGCTTCACCCCGGGCGCGTCCATCGGGACGGTGCAGATGAGGGCGAATTCCTTCTTCTTGATCGGNAGNCCGTAGTGGGCGATGAAGTTGTAGTTGGTGATCGCCGATCCGGTGGCGACGACCTTGGCGCCACTGACGATCAGGCCNGCGTCGGTTTCCTTNTCCACCTTCATGAACACGTCNCCGACCTCGTCCGGCGGCAACTGGCGGTCGACGGGCGGGTTGATGATGGCGTGGTTCCAATAGAGAACCTTCTCCTGCGATTCCTTGTACCAGCGCTCGGCGTTGTCCTGGAACGGCGAATACAGTTCCTTGTTCGCGTGCAGGGTGCCGAGGAANGACGCCTTGTAGTCGGGGGAGCGGCCCATCCAGCCGTANGTCATGCGCGCCCAGGTGGCGATGGCGTCGCGTTCCTTCAGCAGGTCGTCGGAGGACTTCGGCGCCTTGAAGAACGGCATCGTCACGCCGCCGTTGCCGGTGTCGGTGGAGGTGGTGACCTTGTCGACGTGCTCACCGGTGTGCATCGAGTCGTAGAGGCGGGCGGTCATCCGGATCGGGTTGCGGAACGCCGGATGCGTCGTGACGTCCTTCACCCGTTCCCCGTGCAGCCAGATCTCGCGGTCGTCGCGCAACGACTCGATGTACTCGTCGCCGGTCATCGGGCGGGTGGCGAAGTTGGCGGTGCGGTTGGCCTCGCAGTCGGCGGCAGGGTTGACCTTCGTCGGGTCGACCGCGGTCTCGGGAGTGCTTTCGGTGGTGGTCATGGGAGTGAAGTCCTTTCGGATTCGGCAATCAGTGGGCAGGCTGAAGATGGAATGGGGTGAAGGAGGTGGTGGAGTCGAACCATCCGTTGTTCGGATCGTCCATCGATCCGTTCCACGCGGCCGACGCGGACGGCGAACCGAGATCGTGGAAGGTGCTCCGGTAGAACAGCAGCGGATCCTTGCCGCTGGATTCGGCGGCCACGATCTCACCGATGAAGATGATGTGGTCGCCACCGTCGTACTCCGCCCACGGCTCGCAGGACAGCGTGGCGGCGGCGCCGCAGATGACGGGGGCCGTCGGTCCGTCGGCCCACACGGGTTCGGGATTCTGCGGGCGCCCGGCGAAATGCATCGCGGTGTCCACCTGGTCCGCGGCGAGGATGTTGACGGCGAACGGAGACTTGCTCAAGTAATTGCAGGCCTTCGACTTTCGGGTCAGGGTGATCTGGCACAGCCTCGGTTCGATCGAGACGGCGGTGAAGGCGGTGACCGTCGCTCCGTGCGGCAGACCGTCGGAGTTGGCGCACGTGATGACCGTGACTCCGCTGGCAAACTGCCCGAAAATGTTTCGGAGTTCGCGCTGCTCCATGTTCGGAGCCTCCCTTCCTGTCCGGGGCGCTGTTGAGGTACGGAGAAACGTACGACTGCGGGAACGGGGCGTCGATCCGCTGAGCGCGGAGGTGATCCGCTTTGCGCGGAGAGTTGAGGCGGGGCCTCGATTGCATTGCGGAGTGTGCGCGGTCACACTGGTGCCATGTCGGCCACGTCGAAGATTTCCCGCCCCGAGGATTGGGACGAGGCGTCACACGTCGTGTCGGACGTGTACTTCCCGCACATCCTCACCCCGCTGAGCAGGTCGAAGGCGACCAATACGGTCGCGGAGGCCGTGGAACTGGGCCCGGTGAAGATCACGCACATCGGCTGGGGTGCGGACGTGTCGATCCGGTCCGACCACCCCGGCGCGTACGCCGTCAACGTCCCGCTGTCGGGGCACCTCGAGTCGGTGACCGGCAGGAACGAGGTGCTCTCGGCGCCGGGTTCCGGAATGATCTGCCCGCCCGACACGTCGACGGTCATCACCACCTGGAGTGAGGAGTGCTCCATCATCGGGGTCCGCGTCGACCGGGACCACCTGCACCGGGAAATGTCGCGGATCCTGGCCCGGCCCGACATTCAGCTACCCCCGCAGATCGACGTGACCACGGAGAACGGCGCGAGTTGGCTCGCTCTGGTGCGGTCGTTGCTGAACCAGATGCTGGAATCGGGCGGGGTGCTGGGCAACGCGCTCGTCGCGGAGCAGTTGTCGGGTGCGGTCACCACCGCGCTCGTGCTCGCCGCGGTCCCGGACGATGGGGCCGGGGTGGGATGCGCGCGTCCGCGGATCGTGAAGCGGGTGGTCGACGAGATCCACGCCGACCCGTCGCGCGCCTGGACGGCGGCCGACATGGCCGAGGTCGCCGGGGTCAGCGTGCGCCGGTTGCAGGAGGGGTTCCGCGACTACGTCGGGGTGAGCCCCCGCGACTACCTGCTGGACGTGCGACTCGAACGCGTCCACGACGACCTGCTGCGCGCGGACGGTGCACCGACGGTCGCCGAGGTCGCGATGCGCTGGGGTTTCACCCACACCGGCCGGTTCGCGGCGGCGTACCGCCGCAAGTACGGTGTGGCGCCCTCGGAGGCGCTCCGGCGCTGACGGTCCGGGCTCAGCCGGTGTAGGAGAAGATGGTCGCCATGCCCGCGGCGAGATGATAGTCGTTGTGGCAGTGCGTGATCCACTGGCCAGGGTTCGTCGTGTCGATGTCGGCGGCGACGGTCTGGCCGGGGAGCACGATCACGGTGTCCTTCCGCGGTCCGGAGCCGTCGATCCGGGCCACCGCGAACGTGTGCCCGTGCAGGTGCATGGGGTGCCACATCATCGTCGTGTTGGTGTAGACCAGTCGTACCCGCTGATCCGAGTGCACCGTCAGCGGTGTGTGGTCGGGATACGCCTGGCCGTTGACCGTCCACGAATACGCCTTCATGTCGCCGCCGAGCGACGCCTCCAGGGTGACGGCAGGGTCGAGAACCGGTAGGCGCGCGGCCTCGGTGGCGCGCAGGTCGGCCACGGTGAGCGGCGGTGCCGCGAGCTCGGCGGGCATCACCGTGGTTGCGGGGGCCGCGCCGCCCCCGGTGCGGACCACCGCGAATCCCTGCGCGCCCTTCCCCTCGGCGACCGCGACCAGCGGGAACACCCCGTCCTGCAGGGTGACGACGGCGTCGTACCGCTCGCCCATGCCGATCAGCACCGAATCGGTGTCGACCGGATCGACAGGGAAACCGTCCGTGTCCGTGACGGTCAGCCGGTGGCCACCCAGCGCGACCCGGAACGCCGTGTCGTCGCCGGCGTTGATCAGCCGGATCCGGGCGCGTTGCCCCGCTCGCGCGGTGAACACCACCGGGTCGGCGGGAGTTCTGCCGTTTACGAGATACACCGGATACCGCACGTCCCCGGCGTCGCCGCCGAGCGCGGCCGATTTCATGTCGGGGCCCGGCGCGGACGCCATCGTGCCGCCCCGCAGGTCGTCGAAGACCTGCGTCGGCGTGCGATCGGTCAGCCAGTCGGACAGCACGGCGACGAACTCGGCGTCGTAGTTCGCAGGTGCCCCGGGGTCGTCGACGATCAGCGCCCCGTACAGCCCGCGGCCGCGCTGGAGATCGCCGTGCGTGTGATACCAGTACGTTCCCGGGGCGGGCGGGATGAAGTCGTAGACGAATTCGTCCCCCGCCGGGATCGGGGCCTGCGTGACGTCCGGGACCCCGTCCATGTCGTTGCGGATGGCGAGTCCGTGCCAGTGCACCGTCGTGGGGTCCGGGAGCTGGTTGCGAAACCGCACCTGGACCCGGTCGCCGACGTTCGCGCGCAGAATCGGGCCCGGCAGTTGCGTGTTGTACAGCCACGCCGCGGTGCGCGTGCCTGCGAGGTCGACGTCGGACTGCGCCGCGGTCAGTTCGTAGGCGACCGGCCGGCCGCCGGGGAACCGCTGCGACTCGGCCTCGGCGAACGCCCGCACCTGCGGCGAATCCGGCCCGATCGCGGCCTCGGTGTTCTCGGTGCGAGCGCAGGCCGCGGTGAGTCCGAGCAGCGCGGCTCCCGCGCCCCACTGGAGCACGCGCCGCCGGGACAACTGCGCGTCGAATGGACGGTTGCCGGGCATCCCCCGCTCCTTCCGCGGGTAGACCTTTTCCCGTGACGCTACCCGGGCGGGGTCAGGCGAGGGCGCCGATTCGCGCCCGGTCGCGGAGGGCGATGAGTTCGCGGGCGTGCGCGTCCAGGTTGCGATCCTCGCCGGACTGCGGAACCCACTGCCGCACAGCCGTTGCCGCGCCGTCGTCGTCGACAGCGGCGACGACGGTGAGGCAGTGGGTGGTGAGGTTCATTTCCCGGGTGCGCGGGTCGCCCGATCGCACGTGCACCGAGATGTGCATGGTCTGCGCGCCCGTGTGCAGCAGGCGGGCGTCGACCTCGACGACGTGCCCGATCTGGATCGGGCGGTAGAACCGGACACCGCCGGCGTACACGGACACGCACGGGGTGCCGTTCCACGACGTGCCGCAGAGGTAGGCGGCCTCGTCGATCCAGCGCATCACGGTCCCGCCGTGAGTCTTGCCGCCCCAGTTGACATCGGTGGGCGCGGCCAGGAAGCGGGTCAGTGATTCCGGTGCGGTGCCCGCGTCGGTGTAGCTCTGCTTGCTCATCGCCTCTTCGATGTCGGCCCGCAGGCCGATGCGCATGACGGCCTCCTCGGACTCGGCGTGGTCTGTGGCGGTGACGGGCTTCCACGGCGGCACCGTCGTCGGCTTTCCGGAGTCGTCGACGGCCACGAAGATGATCAGGCAGTTGCTGGCCTCGGTGAACTGCCCGGTCCGCGGATCGGCGGACGAGACCGTGCACTGGATGTGCATGCTGGAGCGCCCGGTGTGGACGAGCCGTGCTTCGACTTCCACGAGGTGTCCGGACTCGATGGACCGGGTGAATTTGATGTTTCCGACGTACGCGGTGACGCAGTAACTACCGCTCCAGCCGACCGCGCAGGCGTACGCGGCCTTGTCGATCCATTCGAGGATGCGGCCGCCCTGGACTGCACCTCCGAGCGTCGCGACCTCGGTGGGTGCGGCGAGGAAGCGGAGGGTGATGCTGCGGGGAGGGGTGGTCATCGATGTGTTCCTCGGGTGTTCGACGTGGCCGGCGCGAGGGCGCGCACCGTGCGACGGCGAAACGTCGTTGTCCGCCGGTGGCCGGGAAATCATCCCACAGTTGCCCCTAACCGACCCGTTCGCGATGTGAACGGACCGCGGTTGACGAACGCTTGTGACTGCGGGCACACTCGACCAGGACCGCACAGCGTTCCCTGTGTACGCACAGCGTGCACGAGTGATCGGATCAGGTGATGAGCTCAACCTCGACGACGACCGCACCCAGGGCGGACCTGGCCTGCCTCGACTACGTGGACCGGGAGTTCTACCTCCCCGCGCAGCGGGTACTGCCGTGGACTGCGAACCTCGCCGCACTTCCCGGCGAACCGGGGACGCCGCTGCGGATGACGGGCGTCGTCCGGTCCCGCACCGGCGAACCGCTGTCGGGTGCGGAGATCGAGATCTGGCACGCGGACGCCGACGGATGCTATTCCGGGTACTCCGTGGAGATCCTGCGCAACAACCTGCGCGGCATCGTCGTCACGTGCGCGGGCGGCCGCTTCGACATCGCGACGGTGCAGCCCGCGCCGTGCGAATTCTCCAGCGCCCGAGGTGATGCCGACGTGGGTCACCTCAATGTGATCGTGCACGCGCGCGGCTACCGGTCGCTCGAGACGCGCGTCGTTCCCAGTGTGGGTGGTGCGCGAGTGGTGGGGGAGTCCGCCGTCGAGACACTCGTCGACGTCGGTGCCGGCGGTGCGGTCTCCTGCGATTTCGTGCTCGACCCGATCCGACCGGCGTGCGGCCCTCAGCCGGTGTAGCCCATGTCCGCACTCAGGGCGGCCGCGGCGGCGAGGACGCACGGAACGGCCTGTTCCCGGAACTGCGCCGGAGTGTTGCGTGCCGACGAGGTGGAGCACGCGACCACGCCGACCACCGTGCCTGCGGCGTCGCGGACCGGTGCGGCGAGCGAGATCAGCCCCTTCTCCAGTTCCTCGGCCGTCAGCGCGAAGCCCTGCTCCCGGACCTTCGCGAGTTCGCGGTCGAGTTCGGCCGCGGAGCCGATGGTCTCCGGTCCCAGCTTCTGGAACGTCGACTCGGCGACCACCCGTTCGACGATGTCGACGGGTGCCCAGGCGAGGAGGGCGCGGCCCATGGACGTGGCGTACGCGGGGACGCGGGTGCCCACGGAGACGTTGATGCTCATGATCCGCCGGACGGGGACGCGCGCGGCGTAGACCACGTCGGCGCCGTCGAGCACGCCGAGCGACGCGGACTCCTGGGTCTTCTCGGCCACCTCGAGCAGTCGGGGCATCGCGGCCTCGATCAGCGCGTGCGACTCCGAGTAGTGCTGTCCGATGCTGAGCACGCGCGGGGTGAGCGACCACCGGCCTCCCGCCCCCGCGACGTACCCCAGTTTCTGGAGGGTGAGCAGAATCCGGCGGACGGCGGGTCGCGACAGTCCCGCTTCCGTCGCGAGTTCGGCGAGCGTCGGGTTCGGGCGCTGGGCGTCGAACGCCAGCAGCACTGCGAAACCGCGCTCGATGCTCTGGATGTAATCGCGATCGCTCTCGGTCATTGCGGCCTCCACCAGCGATTCGTGTGCTTCTTCGGACTCGGGGTTGACATTTCAATGTGACTGCGCGCACAGTAGTGGTGTACGCACAGCGTGATATTAGTACGCAGAGCGTACAGATGCAAGAACTTCCGGCGTGTGAACACCCACCGCGTCGCCCAGAACTCGATAACCGCCCTGTCCGAATTCCTTCAGCCCGAGGAGAAACGATGACCACCACCGAGAGCCCCACCGCAGCCGGTTCCGGTTCCGCCGCCACCGACAAGTTCAAGTCCGAGCGCGTCAGCGCCGACACGTCGCCCGAGCGGCTCGCGGCGATCGCCAAGGACGCCCTCGGCGCGCTCAACGACGTGATCCTGAAGCACGGCGTCACCTACCCCGAGTACCGCGTGTTCAAGCAGTGGCTCATCGACGTCGGCGAGGGCGGCGAATGGCCGCTGTTCCTCGACGTGTTCATCGAGCACTCCGTCGAAGAAGTCCTCGCCCGCTCCCGCAAGGGCACCAAGGGCAGCATCGAGGGCCCGTACTACATCGAGAACTCGCCGGAACTGCCGTCCAAGTGCACCCTGCCGATGCGTCCCGAGGACGAGAAGATCACCCCGCTCGTCTTCGCCGGTCAGGTCACCGACCTCGACGGCAACGGGCTCGCCGGGGCGAAGGTCGAACTGTGGCACGCCGACAACGACGGCTACTACTCGCAGTTCGCACCGCACCTGCCCGAGTGGAACCTGCGCGGCACGATCATCGCCGACGACGAGGGTCGCTACGAGATCACCACGATCCAGCCGGCGCCCTACCAGATCCCGACCGACGGCCCGACCGGCCAGTTCATCGAGGCGCAGAACGGCCACCCGTGGCGTCCCGCGCACCTGCACCTCATCGTGTCGGCGCCCGGCAAGGAGTCGGTCACCACGCAGCTGTACTTCAAGGGCGGCGAGTGGATCGACAGCGACGTCGCGTCGGCCACCAAGCCGGAACTGATCCTCGACCCGAAGACCGGCGACGACGGCAAGAACTACGTCACCTACAACTTCGTGCTCGACCCCGCGTGACCCGTTCCACCCGTACAGAAAGTGATCCGATGACCGACCTGTCGATCGTCTCCGTCGAAACGACGATCCTCGATGTGCCGCTGGTGCGTCCCCACAAGTTCGCGACCACGTCGATGACCGCGCAGCCGCTCCTGCTGGTCGCGGTGAAGACCGCGGGCGGCGTGACCGGCCACGGCGAGGGCGTCGTCCCCGGCGGCCCCTGGTGGGGCGGTGAGTCGGTGGAGACGATGCAGGCGATCATCGAGAAATACATCGTCCCGGTCCTGCTGGGGCGGGGCGTCGACGAGATCACCGGCATCATGTCGAACATCGAAAGGGTGGTCGCCAACGCGCGTTTCGCGAAGGCCGCCGTCGACGTTGCGTTGCACGACGCCTGGGCGCGCAGCCTGGGTGTGCCCGTGCACACGCTGCTCGGCGGCGCCTTCCGAAAGGGCGTCGACGTGACCTGGGCCCTCGGCGCCGCACCGGCCGAGGAGATCATCGAGGAGGCCCTGGGTCTCGTCGAGTCGAAGCGGCACTTCAGTTTCAAGCTGAAGATGGGCGCGCTCGACCCCGCCGTCGACACCGCGCGGGTGGTCCGGATCGCGCAGGCGCTCGAGGGCAAGGCCGGTGTCCGGATCGACGTCAACGCCCGATGGGACCGGCTCACGGCGCTGAAGTACGTGCCCCGCCTCGTCGACGGCGGCGTCGAACTGATCGAGCAGCCCACCCCCGGTGAGCAACTCGAGGTCCTCGCCGAGCTGAACCGTCTCGTCCCCGTCCCGGTGATGGCCGACGAGAGCGTCCAGACCCCGCACGACGCGCTCGAGGTCGCCCGCCGCGGCGCCGCCGACGTCATCGCGCTCAAGACCACCAAATGCGGTGGCCTCGCCAAGAGCCGCGAAGTAGTCGCCATCGCCAAGGCCGCCGGAATCGCCTGCCACGGCGCCACGTCCATCGAAGGCCCGATCGGCACCGCCGCGTCCATCCAGTTCGCCTGCGCCGAGCCCGGCATCAACTTCGGCAGCGAACTGTTCGGGCCCCTGCTGTTCAGTGAGGAACTGCTGCAGGAACCGATCCACTACGCCGACGGCCAGGTGTCCCTGCCCGAAGGCCCCGGACTCGGAGTCGAGCTCAACATGGACGCAGTCAAGACCTGGACCAGGAACTGAGGAGGACACCACCCGATGACACTCTTTCACGTGCGCATGGACGTCGCCATTCCCCGCGACCTCGACCCGAAGGTCCGGGACGAGACCATCGCCAAGGAGAAGGCCTACTCGCAGGAGCTCCAGCGCTCCGGCAAGTGGCCCGAGATCTGGCGGATCGTCGGTCAGTACAGCAACATCAGCATCTTCGACGTCGAGTCGGCCGACGAACTGCACGAGATCCTGTGGAACCTTCCACTTTTCCCGTACATGAAGATCGAGATCATGCCGCTCACCCGGCACGGTTCCGACATCAAGTAGGCCACGGGCGGCGGAGCCGCCTATTTCTGCTGCGCGAGCAGCCGGTCGACGGCCCGCACGCTGAGCACGTGGTCGAGTGCCATGGTGGCGCTGCCGACGACGCCCGACAGTTCCCCGTGCGTCCAGGGGAGGATCTGAAGCTGCTGGGTGGCGACGGCGATCGCGTTGCCGTACAGGGTTTCGCGTAGCCCGGCGACGAACGTGTCGTACGCCTGCGCCATGTCGCCGCCGACGATCACGACCTCCGGGTTGAGGAGGTTGATCGCCCCCGACAGGACCTCGCCGATCTGACGCCCGCTCTCGCGGATCATCCGCCGGGCCTCGGCGTCGCCGGCGAGGGCGAGGGTGATCACGTCGCGGATGTGCGTGACTTCGCGTCCCTGCTCCTGCAGGTTGCGGACCAGTGCCCACCCGCCGGCGACGGCCTCGATACATCCCACATCACCGCAGCGGCACACCACACCTTGTGCCGCTGCGGTTTTCGTGTGTCCGATCTCGCCTGCCGCGCCCAGGGCGCCCCGCTGCAGCACGCCGCCGGACACGAGTCCGGCGCCGAGCCCGGTCGATGCCTTGATGAGCAGCATGTCGGCGAAGTCGCGGCGTTCCCCGCGCCGCTCGGCCAGGACCATGACGTTGGCGTCGTTGTCGACGAAGACGGGCGCGTCGGTGACGTCGGCGAGGAACGGCTGCAGCGGGACGCCGTCCCAGCCCGACATCATGGGGGAGTTCAGGCTGCACCCGCGTTCGGTGTCGACGGTGCCGGGGAGGCTGATCCCGATCCCGACCGGCCGCCCCGCGGTCTCGCCCAGGCCCTCGCGCAGCGCGAGGAGGCGCCTCGCGATGACGGGCATCAGTTCGGCCGGGCTCGTGCCGATCTCCTGCTCCACGTCCTCGGCGACGATGACGTCGCCTGCGAGGTCGCAGATGGCCAACTGGGTGCGGCTGCGGCCGATGGCGGCCGACAGCACCACACCGGCCTGCACGTGAAACGAGAGTTTCACCGGCGGGCGTCCGCCGGTCGACACGCCCTCTTCGCGTTCGACGACGAGTCCCGACGCCTGCAGTGACGACACCCGGGCTGCGACGGCCGTGCGGGACAGCCCGGTGAGGTTGCCGATCTCGGTGCGCGTGGTGGCTAGCCCTGCGCGAATGAGGGCGAAAACGTCGCCACCCGTCGCCGGGGAGGTCGTCGAGCGAGGCGTCCGCATGCAGGCCATTCAACCAACCGGACACGCGTCTGACAACGTAAGGTTCAGATCTTTGTTCGTCGAAATACCTAAGTTTGTATTGATTGAAAGCCAAAGGTCGCCTACTCTCGTCTGTGATGGCCCACACATCCGGCTTTCAGAGGGAGATGACATGTCACCAGCGACCACCGTGGAACCGTGCGATTTCGTCGTGTTCGGCGGCACCGGCGACCTGGCGGTTCGTAAGCTGCTTCCCGCGCTCTACCTGCGCGACAGGGACGGTCAGCTGCCCGCCGAAACCCGCGTGATCGGTGCCTCGCGAGCCGGTCTCGACACCGACGGCTACCGCGACAAGGTGCGAGGAGAACTCGCGCGGTTCGTCTCCGGCGATCAGCTGGATTCGGACACCTGTGAGCGATTTCTCAATCGCCTCGAATACGTCACCGTCGACGTCGCGGACCCGGCGGACTGGGCGGGCCTGCAGGACTGTCTCGCCGACCGGGAAGGTGCCATCCGGGTGTTCTACCTGGCGTGCGCACCCGGCCTGTTCGGGCCGATCTGCGAGAACCTCGCCCTGAACGATCTCGCCGACGCGCAGTCCCGCGTCGTGCTGGAGAAGCCCATCGGCCACGACCTCGCCTCGGCCCGCGCCGTCAACGACGCGGTCGGCGCAGTGTTCGAGGAATCGCAGATCTTCCGCATCGACCACTACCTCGGCAAGGAGAGCGTCCAGAACCTGCTGGTCACTCGATTCGCCAACACGTTCCTCGAGCCGCTGTGGAACTCCTCGTCGATCGACCACGTGCAGATCAACGTCGCCGAGTCGCTCGGAGTGGGCAGCCGCGGCGGCTACTACGAGTCGGCGGGCGCGCTGCGCGACATGCTGCAGAACCACCTGCTGCAGATGCTCTGCCTCGTTGCGATGGAGCCGCCCACCTACGTCGACCGCGAGACCGTGCGTGACGAGAAGCTGAAGGTGCTCCAGGCCCTCAAGCCGATGAGCCCGCAGGACGTCGAACGCTGCACGGTCGCAGGCCAGTACGGCCCCGGGCTCGCCGACGGCAAGGCCGTCCCCGGATACCAGGACGACGTCGAGAACCCGGACAGCACCACCGAGACGTTCATCGCCGTCAAGGCCGAGATCCAGAACTGGCGATGGGCCGGCGTGCCGTTCTACCTGCGCACCGGCAAGCGCATGGACCGGCGCTGCTCGGAGATCGTCGTGCAGTTCAAGCCCGTCCCGCACCCCATGTTCCCGGGCAGCGAGGGCCACAGCGAACCCAACCGCCTGGTCATCCAGTTGCAGCCCCACGAGGGCATGCGCCTGCACATGACGGCCAAGGAACCCGGCCCCGGCGGCATCCGCCTCAAGCCGGTGTCGCTGGACCTCAACTACATCGAAACGTTCAAGCGTCCGTCGCCCGACGCCTACGAGCGGCTGCTGATGGACGTGGTCCGGGGCAACCCGACCCTTTTCATGCGCCGCGACGAGGTCGAGGCCGCCTGGGAATGGGTCGAGCAGATCCTCGTCGGGTGGCAGAAGTCCGAGCGCGCACCGCGGCGGTACCCGGCCGGCACCAACGGACCCACCGACGCGACCACCCTGATCGAGCGCGACGGCCGCGCCTGGCACGAAGGAGTTACCGCATGACCGACGCGCCCACACCCACCGCCGACGTACACCCCGTCCTCGCCGCCGTCACCGAACGCATCATCGAGCGCAGCAGGCCCGAGCGCACGGTCTACCTCGACCGCATCCGGCAGGCCGCCGACCGCGGTCCGGCGCGCGGCAAGCTGGCCTGCGCGAACCTGGCGCACGGCTTCGCCGCGTCCGGCCCGGCCGACAAGAAGGCGCTGCGCGCCTTCGTCAAGCCCAACATCGCGATCGTCTCCTCGTACAACGACATGCTGTCGGCGCACCAGCCGTTCGAGCACTTCCCCCGGCAGCTGAAGGCCGCGGTCATGGAAGCGGGCGGCATCGCCCAGTTCGCGGGCGGCGTCCCCGCCATGTGCGACGGCATCACCCAGGGCCGCGACGGAATGCAGCTGTCGCTGTTCAGCCGCGACGTCATCGCGATGGCGACGGCGATCGGCCTGTCCCACGACATGTTCGACGGCGCCCTCATGCTCGGCGTGTGCGACAAGATCGTGCCGGGAATGCTCATCGGTGCACTCGGATTCGGCCACCTGCCGACGATCTTCGTGCCCGCCGGGCCGATGACGTCCGGTCTGCCCAACAACGAGAAGTCGCGCGTCCGCCAGCTGTACGCGGAGGGCAAGGCCGACCGCGAGCAACTGCTCGACGCCGAGGCCGCGTCGTACCACGGTGTCGGCACCTGCACGTTCTTCGGCACAGCCAACTCCAACCAGCTGCTCATGGAGGTCATGGGCCTGCACCTGCCCGGGTCGAGCTTCGTGAACCCGGGCACCCCGCTGCGTGAGGCCCTCACGTGGGAGGCCGGAAAACGCGTCACCGGTCTCACCTCGCTCGGCGACGACTACACACCGGTCGGTGAGGTCGTGGACGAGAAGGCCGTGGTCAACGGCTGCGTCGCGCTGCTCGCGACCGGCGGATCGACCAACCACACGATGCACCTCGTGGCGATCGCCCGCGCCGCAGGCATCACCCTCACGTGGGACGACCTGTCGGACCTGTCCGCGGTGGTGCCGCTGCTCGCCCGGATCTACCCCAACGGCTCGGCGGACGTGAACCACTTCCACGCGGCGGGTGGCCTCGGCTACGTCGTGTCCTCGATGCTGGACGCGGGACTGCTGCACGAGGACGTGAAGACCGTCGTCGGCGCCGGACTCCGCCGGTACACCGAGGAGCCGAAGCTGTCCGGTGAGGGCGTCGAATGGCAGCCGGGCACCGGAATCAGCCTCGACACCAACGTTTTGCGCGGACCGGAAGATCCGTTCGACGTCAACGGCGGCCTCAAGATGCTGACCGGAAACCTGGGTTCGTGCGTGATGAAGACGTCGGCCGTCCACCCGGACCACCGCGTGGTGACGGCCCCGGCCCGGGTGTTCGACGATCAGCTCGACTTCCTCGCCGCGTTCGAGGCGGGCACGCTGACCGGCGATTTCGTTGCCGTGCTCCGGTACCAGGGGCCGCGCGCCAACGGCATGCCCGAATTGCACAAGCTCACACCGGTACTCGGTGTTCTGCAGGATCAGGGCCGCAAGGTCGCGCTGGTCACCGACGGCCGGATGTCCGGCGCGTCCGGGAAGGTGCCCGCGGCCATCCACCTCACCCCCGAGGCGGCCGCGGACGGACCGCTCGCGCGGGTGCGTGACGGCGACGTCCTCACCGTCGACGCGGTGACCGGATCCGTGAACGTGCACCTGGGCGACGAAGAACTGGCCGCCCGCCCGGCGACCGGTCGTGCGCCGGGCGCCGACGAATGGGTCGGCACGGGCCGCGAACTCTTCGCCGGCCTGCGTGCCGCCGTCGGACCGGCGACCCAGGGCGCCAGCGTTTTCCACCCCCAACCTGTCTAAGGAGTATTCAGTGACGAACAGCCCCTCCCTCCTCGACCGCGTCCCGGTCATCCCGGTCGTCGTCGTGGACGACCTCGGCGACGCGGTGCCGGTGGCCCGCGCGCTGGTGGCCGGCGGCATCCCGATGATCGAACTGACCCTGCGGACGCCGTGCGCCCTCGACGCCATCAAGGCGATCGCGAGCGAGGTGCCGGAGATCTGCGTCGGCGCGGGCACGATCGTGGAACCGGTGCAGGCTGCGCAGGCGGCCGAGGCGGGAGCGCAGTTCCTGGTCTCGCCGGGCAGCACCGAAACCCTGTTGAAGGCGATGACGGACACCGGACTGCCGCACCTCCCCGGCGCGGCGACCGTCTCCGAGGTGCTCTTCCTGCTCGAGCACGGCTACCGCGAACTCAAGTTCTTCCCCGCCGAGGCGTCGGGCGGCGCGAAGTTCCTCGGCTCGATCCACTCACCCGTTCCGGCCGCGCGGTTCTGTCCCACCGGCGGCATCTCGACGTCGAACGTCGGCGACTACCTGTCGCTGCCGAACGTCGGCTGCGTCGGCGGATCCTGGCTCACGCCCGCCGAGGCAGTGAAGCAGCAGGACTGGGACCGGATCAGCGGACTCGCACGTGAGGCGGCGGCACTCGCTCGGTAACGCGTGAAGCGGCGCGGTACGGTGAATCGTGCGCGACAGTGACAACGGTGATTCCCAGCGGCCGGGTTCTCAGTCCTCGCTGAAATCGGCCAACCAGCACCGTGTGGTCCGCGCGCTCCAGACGTCGGGTGAACTCACCCAGGCGGAGATCGCGCGTCGCACCGGATTGGCCCCCGCCACCGTCTCCAACATGGTCAAGGAATTGACCGCGGCCGGGATGGTCGCCGTACCGGGCGGCGACCATCCCGGCCAGCGCGGCCGTGCGGTGCGACTGACCCGCCGGATGGGCCTTGCGGTCGGGATCGACTTCGGGCACCGCCATCTCACCGTCGCAGTCGCCGACATGGCACACGAGGTGCTCGCCGAGGAACGCGTCGAACTCGGTACGGGTCACCGCGCGGAGGACGGCGTGGTGCAGGCGGGCGCACTTCTCGACGCGGCCCTCGATCGACTCGGCTGCGATCGCAAGTCCGTCCTCGCAGTCGGGATGGGTCTGCCCGCACCGCTCGAGACCGACACCGGCGAGGTCGGTGGTCCGTCCATCCTCCCCGGCTGGGTCGGTGTCGACGCGGCCGCCATCGCGTCGGAGTATCTAGGCACCGCCGTGCACGTCGACAACGACGCGAACCTCGGTGTGCTCGCCGAGCACATGTGGGGAGCGGGTCGCGGAACCACCGATCTCGCCTACATCAAACTGTCCGACGGTGTGGGCGCCGGTCTCGTCCTCGACGGCCGCCTGTACCGCGGAAGAGGCGGCACCGCAGGCGAAATCGGCCACCTGACCCTCGACGAGTTCGGGCAGGTGTGCCGCTGCGGCAACCGCGGCTGCCTCGAGACCCTCGTCGCCTCGCACGTCGTGATCGGGCTGCTCGCCCCGAGCCGCGGTCCCGATCTGAGCATCGCCGACATCGTCGCGATGGCCGAGGGCGGCGACGCCGCCTGCATCCGGGTGCTCGCCGACACCGGCCGGCACGTGGGCGTCGCGGCAGCGAGCCTGTGCAATCTCGTCAATCCCGAACGACTCGTCATCGGCGGCGAACTCGCGCTGGCCGGCGAACTGCTCCTGGGGCCGATGCGTGAGGTCGTCGGCCGCTACGCGGTGCCCAGCGCGGTCCGTTCCCTGGACATCCGGGTCGCCGAACTCGGCCCCCGCGCCCAGGTGCTCGGCGCCGTCGCGCTGGGTCTGCGGTCCGCGCTTCCCGCCTGACCGTTCGCCGCTGAATTCTCGCTCCGTTTCAAAGGCTGAGCTCTGCGCCCGACACGGTTCTTGTGTTCATTGGTGAATGTAAAGCGGACAAATGAGTCTTTGTATGTTCATGTCTTGACGATTCGTGGTTTCGTTGCCTACTGTGTTCCACACCACAACGACTGCGCACTCTGCGTAGGCCTCGGCTCGATCCGAGTCTCGATCACCCCTTGCTCACGAGGAGTCCCATGACTGAACACGTCCTGTTGCCCGGCGCGGAAGCGCCCGGCGACACCGCAGAGGGCACTTCGGTTCCCGTCCGGATCGCGGCCGTCGCCGCACTCGGCGGCCTACTGTTCGGCTACGACAGCGCAGTGATCAACGGCGCCGTGTCGGCGATCGAGGGCAAGTTCCAGGTCGAGTCCGCACTCCTCGGATTCGCGATCGCCTCGGCACTGCTCGGTGCCGCGGCAGGAGCGATGCTGGCCGGGCGGATCGCCGACCGCTACGGTCGCCTCGTCACCATGCGGGCGGCTGCGGTGATGTTCCTCCTGAGCGCCATCGGCACCGGATTCGCGACCAACGTCGAGATGCTGGTGACGTTCCGGATCGTCGGCGGCATCGGTGTGGGCCTGGCCTCGGTCATCGCACCCGCCTACATCGCCGAGATCTCGCCCGCCCGGGTGCGTGGACGTCTCGGGTCGCTGCAGCAACTCGCGATCGTCACCGGCATCTTCGTCTCGCTCCTGGTGGACTACGCCCTCGCCGCGCTCGCCGGCGGATCGCAGGAAGAACTGTGGTTCGGGCTCGAGGCGTGGCGGTGGATGTTCCTCGCGATGTGTGTGCCCGCGCTCGCCTACGGTCTGCTGTCGCTGACCATTCCCGAATCCCCCCGCTACCTGATCGCTCAGGGGCGCATCGCCGAGGCCCGCGGCATCCTCGCGTTCCTGCTCGGCGAGAAGGGCCTCGACCTCAAGATCGAGAGCATCCGTTCGACGCTGGCCCGCGAGACGCAGCCGTCGATCCGCGACCTGAAGGGCTCCGCGTTCGGCCTGATGCCGATCGTGTGGATCGGTATCGGACTATCGGTCTTCCAGCAGTTCGTCGGTATCAACGTGATCTTCTACTACTCGAGTGTCCTGTGGCAGGCCGTCGGCTTCGACGAGGGCAGCTCCCTGAAGATCACGGTCATCACGTCGGTGGTCAACATCGCCACCACCCTCATCGCCATCGCGTACATCGACCGGGTGGGCCGTCGGCCGCTGCTCATCATCGGCTCCGCCGGCATGGCCGTGACGCTCGCGACCATGGCGTTCATCTTCGGAACCGCCTCCACCACCGTCGTGAACGGTGTCACGACGCCGCAGCTCACCGGGCTGCAGGGCCCGATCGCGCTCGTTGCCGCCAACCTGTTCGTGGTGGCCTTCGGAATGTCCTGGGGCCCGGTGGTGTGGGTCCTGCTCGGTGAGGCGTTCCCCAACCGCATCCGGGCCGCCGCGCTGTCGCTCGCCGCGGGTGCCCAGTGGGCGGCGAACTGGCTGATCACCGTGACGTTCCCGTCCATGAAGGACTTCTCGCTCGGAATCTCCTATGGCTTCTACGCGGTCTGCGCGGTGCTGTCGCTCGTCTTCGTGCTGCGCTGGGTCAAGGAGACGAAGGGCGTGGAACTCGAAGCCATGCACGCCGATTCGGTCGTGTAGACCCTTTAGCGCGACGACGTCGACACCCGCGAGGATTTCACTCGCGGGTGTCTTCGTCGTCCTTCATCTGCTCGACGGCGGTCGCGGATTCGCTGACGATCGCGCGCATGGCCGCCTCCGCCGCGTCCGCGTCGCCCATCTGGATCGACGACGCCACCACGCCGTGCAGGCGGATCGCTTCGGTCTCCGCGACGTGCGGCATCAGCGAGTGCCGGGTGCGGCCCTCGAGCACCTCCACGACGATCTGCGACATCGCGCGCAGCAGCGGATTCCCGGACGCGGTCAGTAGTGTGCGGTGAAAGTCGGAATCGTGGGCCAGGTACGCGTCCGTGTCGGCCGCACGGGACGTCGAGGACATTCCGATGACGGCCGCCGTGAGCGCCCCGCACTGCTCCGGCGTCGCCCGTGTCGCCGCGAGACGCGCGGCGAGCGGTTCGATGCCCGACCGCAGTTCGCTCAGGCTCGACAGCTGTTCGAACCGCTGCGGTCCGGCGAGTTTCCAGCGAATCACGCTCGGATCCAGTGAATTCCAGTGCTCCTCGCCGAGGACGGTGATCCCCACGCGACGGCGGACGGCCAGGAGTCCGAGGGATTCGAGAACCCGGACCACCTCGCGGACGACGGTGCGGGAGACGGAGTACTGGGTGACCACGTCGTCGGCGGAGATGCGGGTGCCGGGTGCCAGGACTCCGGCCACGATGTCGCTGCCGAGCCGATCGAGCACCGTTTCGTGCAATTGCCGGTACTCGGCGCCCTCTGCGTTGGTCATCCGCCGATGGTCCCACGCTTGCCCCCGCTGAACACACGTTGGCGCGGGATCGCACTTCTAAGTAGTACTTATTCGAGCTAGGTCTTGAAATCGTATGGTTTATAAGGCAGAGTGACCTGAGTCACGAACAAGGGTCATTCCAACACCGATCTCCCTGGAGCAACAGAATGAGTACCGCGTCACTACTCGCAGCGGCCGACAGCGCCGGCACCGACGCGCAGTTGATCACGGCTGCCGTCGTCGGCGTCGCCGTCATCATCGCGCTGATCACCTGGCTCAAACTCCACCCTTTCCTCGCGCTGTCGATCGGCGCCGTCGGCGTCGGCATCGGCGCAGGTCTCGGCGCCACGGACTCGGTGAAATCGTTCGTCGAAGGCTTCGGCGCCACGATGGGCAGCGTCGGAATCCTGATCGGATTCGGTGCCATGTTCGGCAAGCTGCTCGCCGATTCGGGTGGCGCCGACCGCGTCGTCGACACCCTCGTCGGGCGCGCCGGACCACGGACGCTGCCCTGGATGATGGCACTGGTCGGCGCGGTGATCGGCCTGCCGATGTTCTTCGAGATCGGCCTCGTGCTGCTGATGCCGGTCATCATTCTCGTCGCGCGCCGTTCGGGGCTGTCGCTGATGCGCATCGCGATTCCCACCCTGGCGGGCCTGTCCGCGATGCACGGTCTCGTTCCGCCGCACCCCGGGCCGCTGGTCGCGGTGGCGGCCCTCAACGCGAACCTCGGACTCACCCTCGCGCTGGGCGTCGTCGTCGCGATTCCGACCGTCATCATTGCCGGACCGCTGTTCAGTAACCTGGCCGCCCGCTGGGTGGACGTCCCCGTCCCCGAGCTCTACGTGACCGTAGAGGAGCGGGTGGGCGCCGAAGCCGCCGCCGAGCGTCGCCGCCCCAGCTTCGCGGCCAGCCTGTGCGCCATCCTGCTCCCGGTCGTCCTGATGCTGGGCAAGGCGATCGCCGACGTCGTCGCCGCCGACTCGGAGTCGCCCGCGAAGGCGCTGCTCGACTTCCTCGGAACGCCGGTCGTTGCCCTCGCATTCGCGGTGCTCGCCGGAATGCTGCTCCTCGGCCGGGGCGGTGGCATGGACCGCAAGGCGATCGCGGCCTCTCTGGAGAGTTCGCTGCCCCCGATCGCCGGAATCCTCCTCATCGTCGGTGCGGGCGGCGGATTCAAGCAGGTCCTGATCGACACCGGCATCGCCGACGTGATCGCCGAAGCCATCAACGGCAGTGCCCTTCCCGTCCTGTTCCTCGCCTGGCTCGTGGCCGTCCTGATCCGGGTCGCCACCGGATCGGCCACCGTCGCGACCGTCACCGCCTCCGGCATCCTCGCGCCCGTCGCCGCCGAGCTGACATCCACGCACGTCTCGCTGATGGTGCTCGCGATCGGCTCCGGCTCGCTGTTCCTGTCGCACGTCAACGACGCGGGATTCTGGCTGGTGAAGGAATACCTCGGCGTCACGGTGGTACAGAACCTGAAGACGTGGACCGTGATGGAGTGCATCATCTCCGTCACCGGTCTGGCCGGTGTCCTCGCGCTGAGCGTGTTCATCTAAAGGGGGTCGAGAATGTCGAGTGAGGTTGGTGAGATGCACGTGAGTACGCGCGAACCCGTAGGACGCACGCCGCAGACGGCGGATCCCGTCCTGGTGCTGATGGGCGTGTCCGGGTCCGGGAAGTCGACGGTCGCGGGAATCATCGCCGGCGCGATGGGCTGGGACCTGCAGGAGGGGGACGCCCTGCATCCTCCCGCGAATGTCGCGAAGATGGCGTCGGGGCAGCCGCTGGCCGACGAGGACCGCTGGCCGTGGCTCGATCTCGTTGCGGGATGGATCCGGGACCACACGGACAACGGTCTTCCCGGGGTCATCACCTGCTCCGCGCTCAAGCGCAGCTACCGCGACGTCCTGCGCGGCGACAACGTCGTGTTCGTGCATCTCGCCGGGTCGCGCGCGCAGATCGGGGAACGGCTGACCGCCCGGCTGGACCACTTCATGCCCCCGTCGTTGCTGGACACGCAGATCTCGACGCTCGAGCCGATCGAGCCCGACGAGGACGCCATCGTGGTGGACGTGGGTGGATCGCCGACACAGGTGGCGACGGAGATCATCGCTCGGCTGGAGCAGCGGCTCGGCCGGTGAACTTCCGGTAATCGGACGGAAATTCGGTCGAAGTCGCTCGGTAACGGGCGGCTTCGACTTACCGTGGCGTGAGGTCTCGGGGGTTGCGGGTGCGTTTCTACCCGGATCGCCCTAGGGTGTCCAGTGAGCTGGACAAGCGTCCGATACAACGGAGGGCAGTATGCGAACGCGAGGATCGATCGTGTGGCACTGGGATGTCAGTCAGCGGGCGCGCATGACGTTCTGGTTTGCCAGGGCTTTCGTCAAACCGCTGTTCACGATTTGGCCGACGACGGACCGCGGCATCGAACTGCTGGCGGCCCTCGACGAACTCATCGACCGGCTACCCAAGCCGAAGGGGCTCGACATCGAGGCGATCTCGCTCGGCGGGGTGCCGTGCGAGAAGATCACCCACCCGCGACCCACCGTCACCTCGATGGACGGCGCCACCATCCTCTACTTCCACGGCGGCGGATTCGTGTTCTGCGGGCTCGCCACCCACCGGGCGCTGTGCGGTCTGCTCGCCGCGCGGTCGGGTGCGCCCGTCGTGTCGGTCGAGTACCGGCAGCTTCCCAAGGGGGCGATCGGGGCGTCGCTGGTGGACGCCATGACCGCCTACACCGAGGTGCTGAAGGTCTGCGACGACCCCACCCGCGTGATCGTCGCGGGGGACTCGGCGGGCGGGTACCTCGCGATGAAGGTCGCCGAAGTCGCCGCACTGCGGGGCATCACCCGGCCGGCGGCCGTCATCGGATACTCGCCGCTGCTCAACCTCGACCTCGAAGATCACGACCCCGATTTCATGAAGTGCGACGCGTACCTGCCGATGTCGCAGGTGGCGAAGCTGAAGGATCGCTGGCTGGCCGGGCCCGACCAGATTCCGGGTGCCCAGTCGCCCGTGAACGCGGATCCGGCACTGTTCCCGCCGGTCTTCCTCACCGCCGCCGAGTACGAGATCATGCGGCCCGACGTCGAGATCCTCACCGACCGGTTCGACCGGGAGGGACGACAGATCGAGACCCACATCTGGAGTGGGCAGATCCACGCGTTCCCGGTGATCGGCAAGGTGCTGCGGGAAAGCCGCACGATCATCGGACTCACCGTCGACTTCGCGTCCCGCGCACTCACGGAGTCGAAGCGGCACTCGGCCTGAGTTACGCGGGGTTGAGCACCCGGCGCAGCAGCGGTGACACCGTGATCAGCAGTCCCAGCAGGGCGACTCCCGTGACGAGCACGAGGCCGGAGTGGAACTGGTGGAACCCGGCGCCGCTGATGCCGGTGGCGGTGTGCGAGCCTGCGGTGACGAGCGCGGTGGTCAGTGCCAGCACCAGCGCGGCGCCGACCTGTGCGGACGTCTGCACGAGTCCCGACGCCAGCCCCTGCTCGGAGTCGTCGACACCCGACGTGGCCTGGGCCATGATCGACGTGAAGCCCAGTGCGAAGCCGACGCCCAGCAGCATCACGCTCGGCAGGATCGCGATCGTGTAGTTCGGCTGATCGCTCCCGGCGAAGAGGAACCACAGGTAGCCGAGGCTCAGCGAGGTGAGTGCCGCGATGATCATGCGGGCGGTGCCGAACGCGTCGATCAGTCGTCCCACGAACGGCGACCCGAAGGCCACGATGATGCCCGCGGGGAGAAGGCCCAGCGCCATCTCCAGCGGCGACCATCCGAGCACCGACTGCAGGAAGATCGTCATCATGAACTGGAAGCTCAGGTAGGAGCCGAAGAGTGCGACGATGCTGAGGTTGGCCCGCACGATCGAGCCGACCCGCAAAATGCTCAGCCGCACCAGTGGGTGCGCCACCCGGTTCTCCACGACGAAGAACGACGCCAGCAGGGCGGCGGCCAGTGCGAACGATCCCAGCGTGAGCGGATCGGCCCAGCCGCGGGCCGGCGCCGACACGACGGTGTAGACGGCGAGCAACATGCCCGACACCAGCGTCGCGGCTCCGACGATGTCGTGGCCGCCGGTGTCGGCGGCACGGTCGCGGGGGATCAGGACGGCGCCTGCGACCAGGGCGAGCACCGCGAACGGCACCGGCATCAGGAACGTCCAGCGCCACCCGGCACTGGTCAGCAGCCCGCCCAGGATCAGGCCGGACGAATATCCGCTCGCTCCGAAGACCGAGAAGATCGACAACGCCCGGTTGCGGGCGGGCCCCTCCTTGAACGTGGTGGTGAGGATCGACATCGCGGTCGGCGCGGTGAACGCGGCGGCGAGTCCTTTCACGAAACGGCTCGCGATGAGCAGCGTGCCGTTGTCGACGAGTCCGCCGACCAGGGACGCGATCGCGAACACGGTCAGCGCGATCAGGAAGACGCGGCGGCGTCCGAGGAGATCGGCGGTGCGCCCACCCAGCAGCAGCAGACCACCGAATCCGAGGACGTATCCGTTGATGATCCATTGCAGCGAGGTGGTCGACAGCCCCAGTTCGGTTCCGATGGAGGGCAGTGCAACACCCACCATCGAGACGTCGAGTCCGTCGAGAAACATCACGAGGCACAGCACGGCCAGGACGCCCCAGAGGCGGGGAGTCCAGGCCTGGTCGGTCGGCGGGGCGGTGGTGGCGCCCGACGAGGTGGCGAGGTCCGGGGTGGCGTCGCTGATAGTCACAGGGAGAATGTAGATGCACGTGCAATCAATGCGCAAGCACTAATTTCGTTTGCATTTAATTCGCTTGCACGTTTTTCGTGCGCGCGCTAGGGTGCGGATCATGAGCTCAGAAGCGGACCTGCGCGACACGTGGCGGCTGCTCGCGAGCCGATACAACTCGATCGCCTGCGAGTTGGATCGTGAGATGCAACACGCACACGGCCTGAGCATGAGCGACTTCGAGACGCTCGACCGACTGATGGACGCCACGTGCGACCGGCCACGGATGCAGGACCTGGCGGCCGAGATGTACCTCAGCCCCAGCGCGCTGTCCCGGAGTGTGGCCCGGCTGGAGAAGGCGGGCCTGGTCGCCAGGGCGCTGTGCGAGGCGGACCGGCGGGGCGTCTTCGTCGACGTCACCGACGCCGGCCGCGAGGTGCACGCCGACGCCAAGAAGATTCAGTTGGGCGTGCTCACCGAAAGGCTTGCGGAAGCAACCTGATTCGTTACGTCAACGAGGTGGGTGTCGAGTAGTCGTCGGACGGGAACTCGCCGTCGACGACGGCGGTCACCACCGTGTTCTCGAGCGTGATCGCCCCGCCGTGATTGTCCAGGAACGCGGTGTCCGCGGCGTCGCGCCCCGTCGCGATCCGCAGCAGTGCCGAACGCGGGGCCAGCCGGGTGGCGTCGACCACCCGCCACTCGGAATCGACGAACGCCTCGACGACGGCGTGGAAGTCCATCGGATCGCACCCCGGCGCATACACCGCTGCCAATCGTGCCGGGATGGTGACGGCCCGCAAGAGTGCCACCGTGAGGTGGGCGAAGTCACGGCACACCCCGGCCCCGGACAGCATCGTGTCGACGGCACTGTCGGTGGATCTGCTCGACCCCGCCTGGTACAGCAGCCGCGACCCCACCCACGTGGTGATGTCCTGCAGCAGTTCCGGGTGCGGCTTGGACAGGTTGAACTCCCCTCCGGTGAAACCGAAGAACTTGTCCGCCTCGGCATATCGGCTCGGGCGCAGATACTTCGAGAGGTCGTAGTCGGTGACGGGAGGCGGATCGGCCTTGCCCACAACCGAAGCCGAATACTCGACGTGCAGCGAGCCGCGGGGGCTGTCCAGCAGGTGGACGCGAGTGCCGTGCTCCGCCACCATCTCTCGTGCCTCGACCGGATTGCCGTCGAGGGTGAACGCCAGCGACTCCGACAACCCCGAACCGGGGGTCCGGGCCACCGCGATCTTGAATTCGAGACTGGTGGCGTCGGTGACCTCGATGTCCAGAGTGGCGGTGACGTGACGTTTCATCAGCCCATCCTGGCATCCCGCGTCCGGGGGTGCAGAATCCCCCGGCGGAGTCAGGCCTGAACGCGCGGCCGCAACCACTCGACGAGATCGTCGAGTACCTCCTCGTTCTCCGGTTCGTTGAACACCTCGTGGAACAGGTTTTCGTAGATCTCCACCGTGAGATCCTCCGATCCGGCGTACTCCGCGATGAGTTCCGTGCCGTGCACGCTCGCGAGCCCGTCGTCCCGGCCGTGCTGCAGCAGCAGGGGAACTTTCAACGACGGCAGGCGCTCCGGCAGATGTTCGGCAGCCAGAATCATTCCGCGCGCAATCCCCGCGGGCACTTTCCCGTGGTGGACGAGGGGATCCGCCTCGTAGGCCGCCACGACCGCCGGATCGCGGGACACCAGCTTCGCGTCGAGCGACTCGACGGGCACTCCGGGGAGGTAGCGGCCCACCAGCTTGCCGATCTCGACCACCACGCGCGGTGTTCCGCTCGTCACGTCGACCGCGGGTCCGGACAGCATGAGAGCCTTGAGATCCTGCTGGTGGTCGAGGGCGTACGTCAGTGCGATGGAACCGCCCATGCTGTGGCCGAGGAGGAACCGGTCGGTGCCCGGCCAGTCCGTCGACGCGATGCCGAACAACTGGTGCAGGTCGTCGGTGAATTCGCGCCAGTCCTTCAGATGGACCCGTTTGCCGCCCGACCGCCCGTGTCCGCGGTGGTCGGGCGCGTAGATCGCGAGGTCGAGTTCGCCGAGTCGCTCGATCACGTGGTCGTAGCGCCGGGCGTGCTCGCCGAAGCCGTGGCACAGCACCAGCACGCCCCGCGGGCGCCGCTCGGGGAGCCACACGTCGTAGACGATGGGAATTCCACCGACGCCGGCGAAGGACGATTCTCGATGCTGCATGATGCCCCTTCGTGGTCCGAATTCGACGACTCAGATCATCGCACGGTGAGGTACCCCGACAAGCGGAAAATTAGGGGATCGGTCCCTTCGACAACAGGTCGATCACGGCGCGGGAGGTGCGCCGCCGCAGCCATCCGCGGGGTCCGTCCTCGCCGAGCGCGGCGCGGGCGGCATTCAGGCCCGACACCCCGTGCACACCGCCACCCGGGTGCGCCGAGGCGCTGCCCAGGTACAGGCCCTGAACGGGGGTTTCCGAGCGGGAGATGCCCGGCCCCGGCCGGAAGACCAACTGCTGATGGAGTTGCGCAGTCCCTCCGTTGACGGCGCCGCCCACCAGATTCGCGTCGGCCGCCTCGAGGTCCGACGGGCGCTGGACGACACGCCCGACGACTCGCTCCGCGAAACCCGGTGCGTGGGCCTCGAGGACGTCGTCGACCCGCGCGGCCAGCAGATCGGCAGATGCATTGTCGGTGACATCGCGCGGTAGATGTGTGTACGCCCAGGCGCTTTCGGTGCCCTCCGGCGACCTGCTGGGATCGGCGGTCGTCATCTGCCCGAACAGCAGGAACGGGCTGGCCGGGACGGTGCCGGTGGTCAGGTCGGCCATCCAGCGGACGAGGCCGTTGTCGTCGGCGCCCAGGTGGACGGTCCCCGCGCCGCCCAGGCTGGGCGAACGCCACGGAATCTTCTGCGACAAGGCGTAATTGACCTTCAATACCGGCGTGTCCCACTCGAAATGCTCGAGGTCCGCCCGCACACGGGCGGGGACGGCGTGGTCCGGAAGCAGCGACCCGTACAGCGCGGGTGCCGAGACGTCGGCGATCACCGCCCGGCGTGCCGTGTAGCGCGCACCCGACGCGGTCCGCACGCCGACGGCGCGACCCGACCGAACCTCGATCCCGGTCACCGCGTCGCCGTAATGGAAATGTGCGCCCGCGTGCTCGGCCCGGCGTACCATCGCGGCCGACAACTCGCCGGCGCCGCCCACCGGGACCGGGTACCCGCCGTCCTGGGCGAGCATCGTCAGGATGTACCCCATGACGCCGCTGCCCGGTGCGTCCGGAGGCGTGTCGGCGTGCATCGCGTTGCCCAGCAACAGCAGTCGTGCTGCCTCGCCGCGGAACAGTTCGTGCGCCATCCGCCGCGCAGGCAGGAGCAGGAATCGGGCCACCCGCAGCGACTCGGCGGTGCCCAGTCTGCGCAGCAGGGCGCTCGGGCCGCGCACCGGTGGGAACGGGCTGAACAGGGTGCTCAGCAGCGGTTCCTTGATGTGGTGCCACTGCTCGACCAGCGCCGTCCACGCGACGCCGTCGCCGGGTTGCCTGCGTTCGAGGTCGGCGGCCGTGTCAGCCGGGTCGGGATGAATCACCGGCGCGTCCTCGTTGGAGGCCGAGCGGGCGTGCCCGACCGCGTGGGGCGCGTGACTCCACCGCAGCCCGTGCGATTCGAGGTCCAGCCCGCGGATTGCAGGGGACACGGTCGACAGGGGATAGAACGCGCTGAACAGGTCCGACGTGAAGCCGGGGACGAGTTCGGCAGACTTCACCGCACCGCCGGGTGTCGGCTGCGCCTCCACGACCGCGACGTCCCAGCCCGCATCGGCGAGTGTCGCGGCCGCGACGAGCCCGTTGGGACCGGATCCGATGACCACTGCGTCGACGTTGCTCACCCGACCAGGCTGTCAGAAAAGACGGCGCTCCGCTCAGAGGGACGACGGTGTGAACGTCACCGGAAGGTGCTTCAGCCCGTTGATGAAGTTGGATCGCAGCCGCTGGGCAGGCGCCGTCTGCTCCATGTCGGGCATCCGACGCAGAATCTCACTCAGCATCACCTTCATCTCGGCGCGAGCGAGGTTGGCGCCGAGGCAGAAATGGTGACCGCCGCCGCCGAACGCGATGTGCTGCGAGAAGTGGCCGGTGGGCCGATCGATGTCGAACTTATACGGATCGTCGAACACCGCCTCGTCACGGTTCCCCGACATGTGCCAGATGACCACGCGGTCGCCCTCGGCGATCTCGACGTCGTGCAGCACCGTGTCCCTGGTCGCGGTCCGGCGGAACTGCATCACCGGTGTGGCCCACCGCAACCCCTCCTCGATCAGGGCGTCGAGCTTCGACGGATCCTCGAGCACCTTGCGGCGCTCCTCGGGGTGCTCCATCAGCGCCAGCTGGGTGTGCGAGATGGCGTTGCGGGTGGTCTCGTTGCCTGCGACCGCGAGCAGCATGAAGAACATGTTGAAATCGAGTTCGCCGAGCTTCTCGCCGTGCACGTCGGCCTGGATGAGAGCGGTCGCGATGTCGTCGCGCGGGTGCCGCTTGCGGTCCTCGAACATCGCGAGGCTGTAGGCGAACATCTGGCCGGCCGCCGCGCGTTCCTGACCTTCCTCGAGATGGAATTCGGGATCGGACGAGCCGATCATCTGATTCGTCAGGTCGAAGATCAGCTTGCGGTCCTCCTGGGGCACGCCCAGGAAATCGGCGATCGCCTGCAGCGGCAGTTCGGACGCGACGTCGACGACGAAGTCGCACTCGCCACGCTCGATCACCGCGTCGACGATGCTCGTGGCGCGCTGCGCGAGAATTTCGTGCAGCTGGCCGATGCGTCGGGGCGTGAAGCCCTTGCTGACGATCTTCCGCAGCGCCGTGTGGTCCGGTGGATCCATGTTCAGCATCATCAACTGCTGGCCCGCCAGGTCGTCGGGGGCCAGATCGTCGATGTAGGTGGCGCCCCGCCACGACGAATACGTCTCGGCGTCCCGGTTCACCGTCACGATGTCGGAGTGCCGGGTGACGCACCAGAACGGGTCGCCTCGGTCGTCGAGATGCCGGTAGACGGGGGCCTCCCGCCGCAACGTGGCGAACATCTCGTGGGGCACGCCCTGCACGAAGGTGTCCGGGTTGTAGAGATCGACGTCGGCGAGCTGCACGGTCCCTCCTGAGGCCTCACGTACGAGAATACGTTCTAGTCCAGGAGGATGTGGGGACAACGAAAACGGCCCCGGAGAATTGAATCTCCGGAGCCGTTTCCACTTGGTAGCGGGGACAGGATTTGAACCTGCGACCTCTGGGTTATGAGCCCAGCGAGCTACCGAGCTGCTCCACCCCGCGTTGCATTGACAACACTACACCCTTCCCGGAGTGCTCTTGACCAACCCTGGGGAGGGCTAGGTCACATCAGCCGGAACTGGACCATTTCGATGGCGTTCTCGATCGCCTCGGACACCTCCCGCAGGCGCTCGTCCGCGCCGGCCGCCGCGAGAATCTGCAGGCGGTCGGCGTCGCCCATCGGAATGTAGGTGGCGATCTCGTAAAGCCTCGTACCGAGCGACCCGCGGAACCCGCCGATGACGGGAACGTCGGGCGGGACGTTTCCCGTCTCCGCCGCGAGACGGCGGAGGAGGCCGTACAGGAATTCGAGTCTCTCGATCAGCGACGGGAATTCGTAATCCGCCGTCTGGGTGCCGGTGTTCTCATCCGGCCACACATCCACCTCGGCGATCGGATACGGATTGTCCGGCAACCACTTCGACACCTTGATGCGTTCCTCGGTGCGGCAGAACAACTCGTACCGGCCGTCGCCGATCGACGCGTGGGACTCGATCCGCGCGATCGTGCCCACATCGTGGCGCACGTCGCCGCCGCCCACCTCTTTGCCGCGGGCAATGAGGACCACCCCGAATCGGGGACCGTCCGGTGCGTCCAGGCAGTCGCGGACCAGTTCCTGGTAGCGGGGTTCGAAGACGTGGAGGGGAAGCTGCTGCCCGGGCAGCATCGTCGAGCCCAGCGGGAACATGGGAAGCAGAGTCATCAGGGGATTCTCAATCGGGGTACGGGCGTCGCCGGCAACGGGTCGACGCGATCGATCTCGTCCGTCAGGTGTTCCGACCACGTCAGGAGGCCGGCGATGTCGAGGCCGTGCGGCGCCTCCACCTCGTAATGCCGGATCCGGTCGTGGCCCTGGCGCAGCAACGACCGCGCACCGGTCTTGTTGCCCCGCATCAGATGGGTGAGCCCCACCGCGAGCTGTGCGAGCCCCTGCCACAGTTCCCGCTCGTCCTCGGGGGCGATCTTCCACGTTCCCTCGAGGATTTCGTGGGCGTGGAACGGCATGCCGTGGTCGAGTAGCCGCTGAGCCTCGGTGATCGCCTCGTCGGGCGGTAACCGCAGGTCGTCGGGGACGCGCGGCACACCCTCGGCGTCGTGGGGCAGGGGCCGGCCGAGCTCGTCGCGGGGGCGTGCATTGAGCGGCTTGCCCGTCCCGTCCCTGTCCCGATCGGTCATGGGACAAGGGTAACGCTCAGCCGCGGGTCGGCGAAGGGTTGGCAGAGGTGTCGGCAAGGGCCCCAGACACGCGTTTCGACAGCTCGTCGCGAACCATCCGGACCGTCGCCGACCGCAGGTGAACACGGTCGTCCTGGTGGTAGAGGTAGCGGCCATCCGATTCCACGTCGATCCAGGTCAGTTCACCCAGAACCGGCTCGTCGAGTCCGCTGCGCGCGCCACGGATGCAGATGTACCCGATCCCGCTCCGCGGGCGGCCGACGATCGCTCGCAGACGAGTGCCGTCGGAGGCTCGGGCATTCTGCAGCACAGAAGTGCCGGTGCCTCGGTTCTGGACGTCGTCGGGGTGCGCGGTCAGCGACGGGGTTCGTCCGGGAGCGCAGTCGGGCAGGTCGCTCAGAAGTCGGGCGGTGAACCCGTCGACGTTCTCGGCGCCCGCGTCGATCCGGATGTCGCCGCGGCCCGGTTCGCCGCGGAGTTGTTCGGCGACGACGGCGAGCCGGCCACGGATGCTGCCCCTCCGCCGAATCCCGGAGTCGAGTTCGGGG
Organism: Rhodococcus sp. NCIMB 12038; assembly: GCF_002165735.1. NCBI lineage: Bacteria > Bacillati > Actinomycetota > Actinomycetes > Mycobacteriales > Nocardiaceae > Rhodococcus > Rhodococcus sp. NCIMB 12038. Next base: position 176,345 of record NZ_NHML01000015.1, on the reverse strand, counting down.
GAGGGGGCGAGCACCGTGACGGACACTTGCGGGTTCCGCAGTGCCTGGATCGCCGCGACCAGTTTCGGCTCGTCGAGCGCGGAACGCCACTGCTCCAGTTCACGTTGCTGGATTGCATACCGGTCTTCCGTCGACGCCGCGGACCGGTACTTCAGTGGGTACGGCATCCGGTCGAGATCGGTTGCATCCCAAAGGCACATGAATTGGGCTGCCGTCAGCCGCCAGTTCACGCGCCGATCACCGGCGGTGCGACGGGGTCGAGTTTGCCGATCAGTTCGTTACCGTTGTCGACGGTGATGAGATAGCTCGGCGTCTGATGCTCCGTGTCGCCCTCACCGTTGCCGCCTGCCCGGCCGGGCGAACCCATCATGCCGGGTGACATGCCCATCCCCGGACGACTCATGCTCGACTTCACCGGGGTCGCCGCTGCGGCAGCGGCAGCCGCCCCGGCCCCTGCTGCGGCACCGCCCGACGGGATCGGACCACCTGGAACCACACCGCCCGAGTTGGACTCGGAGTCGCGTTTGTCGTTCTTCCGGCGCGTGCTCGACGCCGAACCCCCGACGCCCGATCCACCGGCACCGGACCCCGAACGACCGCCGATTCCGCCATAACCTGCGCCGCTTGCGCCGCTGCCCTGGGTGCCCGCACCAGCAGCGTTCTGCGCATTCGCAGCCGCAGTCTGTGCGCCCGAACCGGATCCGGCGTTGGCACCGGCGCCCTGATTTGCGGCGGCCTGATTGGCAGCGGCCTCGGCATTCGCTGCAGACGTGGTCGCGGCGTCATCCCCCGCGGACTCCTCGGCCCCAGGAGTCCCACCGTTCGCAGACGCATCGCCATCGCCCGACGCGAAGGAGGTATTGCTGTCGGATGCGCTCCAGGGGTTCGAACCCTGTGGCACCGTTCCGTACGTACTCGGCATGTCGCCGGAGCCGGAACCGTCGCCAGATGGGTTGTAGGGCTCCGGCAACTGCGGGACGTTCGTGCCGACATCCCGGTAGTTCGGCACGTAGATCGCTTCCAACCTCCGAACCGCCTCGAGACGTGCAGCTTCCCTCTCGGTCTCGGACCTTTCGGCCGCGAGCGGGCTCAGCGGGAGTTGAGTCAGGACACCTTCGGAACTAGCCGGCTGAGGCACAGAGGCTTTCACATCCGCAGCCGCACTGCTCAGGATGTCGAGCTTGACGGCGATTGCCGCGATACTCGATGTCAACTGACCACTCGTTGCAGCGAGTTTCTCGGTCGCTTGTGCCGCGGCGTCCGCCGCGGCACCCTCCCAACGTTCGGAAATCGTGTTACGAAGAATCGCGAAGCCGAATGCAAGAGGGAGCGAATTCGAGATGCTGTGGCAGGCTTGGGCGAGATCACCAATCGCGTCGGGAACCATGGTCTGTGTTTTGTCGTACATCTCCTCATGGCTCATGCCGTGGAAGCTCTCCATGGTGTTGATGTACGGATCGTCGGGCTGAGAACCGTGGGAGAGCTTGTCGGCAGAATCCTGCAAGCTTGATCGTCGTTGATGGTCTGCGCCGTGAGGGCTCAGCGAGTCAAGGATCACGGAGATTGGGTCCTTAGGTGCCATCGCCTAGCTCTCCTTCGGTATATAGCGTTCGAAGATGCGGGCCGTGTCCTCCAAACCAGCGCACCATTCTGCTTCTGGTGCGGCGCCTGAATAGTCGGGAAATATGCTGCGGGTGAGGCCGAAGACTCCATATGAAGTTTCCATGCTGAGATCGCACGAATTTGTGACGCCACTGTTGAACTTCAAGAGTCCTCGTCGCCCGTTGATTTCGATCGGGGTGGAGTGTTCTCTCGACTTCTCTTCTTCCTCAGCAAAAGTGATGTTTCCTGAAAGTGCGTTCATCCCATAAAGCCGCTGAGGCGTCTTATAGCTGCAACCGAGGAATGTGTACTCGTCTGGAGTGAAGTCCGCGTTCTTCTCGGTCGCGGGGTTGTAGCCAGCCTCAATCAACGCTGAGTCGGGGATGTCCAGGCATGGATCAAAAGTGACTTGCGGACGATCGGATTTGTCGACATGCCGAGGTACTCGAATTGTGGGTTGTACTTCAGAATTGTCCGAACCGGCTGACCCCGTGGTGGCCTGAGTGCCGCAGCCAACGAGGATCAACGCGACCGACGCAACGCCTATGACTTCTCTTGTGCGATTCATTTGTCCATCTGCTCCCGGATCGCAACAATGGCATTGCCAATCGCACTGTCAGCGTCAGCGAATGCGTCCCCTCCAGCCAAGAACGTGTCTCGCATCAAGGTGATTGCATCGCGAAACTGGTTCAATCGTTCATGAACTGAACCGCCATCGCCGGTGAACTTTCTCGTGTACCCAGCTTGGAGTTCCTGTGCCGAGTCGAACCCACCGAAGCCGCTGACGAACCGCAGTCGATCGGCCAACATCACCGCATCGTCAAGTTGCTCCAGCATCGTGTTGCACACGCCGACACACTTCTCTATTGCGTCATCTTCCAGACGCAGTGTTTTGCTCATTCCCATCCCCCCAGTGCTCGACAGGACCCCCTCGGCCGCGTGCGGAGATGCTACCGCACGGGTGTGTCACTCGGTCCAGTGCGCGGCGCTGCAATGTTCAGGCTGCGTTGAGGAATTCGATGAGGATGCGCTCGACGGGTGAGTCGGTCTGAACTTCGCGGAATGGCAATGGTTTCGGTAGTGGTGGTGCCGTCGACCGGTACCGGTGTCCGGTGGGGGTGTAGACCTCGATCTGGTGCAGTCCTCCGGGCCGCTGGCGAGGGGTGGCGTGCCATCCTGCGCCTTGTTTGGCGTAGTTGCAGGCTGCACACAGCCCGGCGCCGTTGTGCGCGGTGGTCGGACCCTCGGATTCGCGGGGTCGGATGTGGTCGTGGTGCCGGATCGGGGCATCGCACCACGGTGTCCGGCAGGTGCGATCGCGTAGATCGATCAGCCTCGCCAACCCGGTCGGGAAGCAGCGGGCCTGGGACTCAGTCGCGGTCAGCGCTCCCGACTGCGGGTTGGCGTACAGACGGCGCAGGTTCACCCGCGTCGCATTCCCGGTGGCCGGATCGATCGCGGCCTGGACTGCCTCGGAAATCCAGTGCCCCGCCAGTTCGGCGGGAACGGGACCGTATCCCTGCACGTAGGCGGGTTCGGATCCGCTGTCGAGGAGGGCACGGTCGGAGATCACCAGGTTCACGGTGATCGGCGGTGTCGTCGCCGTGTGGTGCGTGCCCGTGACCCGGGACACGAGGAGATCGGCCATGATCTGCGACCGCGTGCGTTCGTCGCCGGCAGCGAGGATCGAATCGGCGTCGCGGGCGAGGGTGGCGTGCACGGCCACGCCTTCCGCGACCGGCAGCAGGGCGCTGACGTAGGCCATGGTGTCCGGGGCCGGACGGGAGGTGACCCGCCGATCCGACACGGCTTTGCGGGCCCGTCGCACCACGGCCTCGGCGTCGACCTCTGCGGCGGCCGCGCGGACTTTCGCGCACACCGCCCCGTCGCCGAGCCCGTCCAGTGTGGCCGGGTCACCGCACAGCAGGTAATCGAGTGCCGTGCGATCGTCCCGGGTCAGGCATGCCGTTTCGCGGACCAGGATTGTCGCTCGCCATTCGCTGAGCAACCCCCGTTCGAGCAGGGCCAGGGTGCAGGGCATCTCGTGGGCGAGCGCGGTGGCCATGCCGAGGTGGCGACCACCGCGAAATGGTGAGTCCCGTCGTGCCAGCGCCACCTGGTTGGCGATGCCGCGCCCTCGCTGCGGCAGCGGCACATTGCGGTTCGCTCGTTCAGCTCGGATGGAGGCGTCGAGGTCTGCGGTCACCCGGGCCTGCACGCCGGCGCAGGCGGCCTTCACTTCTTCCAGTGTTCGGAGTACATCGATGCGCATCGCATCGTCGATATCCCGATCGAGTTCCGGCAACTCGGCCAGAAACGCGATTACCGCCCCTGCATCCACCCCGACCCCCCACGACTGGCGAAACCCCCGAATCGAACGTATATTCTATTCTAGCTCGACCGCGGGACCTCGGCAATACCCAAAGCAATACCTACGCTGCTCCGACCAGTCGCATGGCGAGGCCGGCGTAGAGGTCCGCGACGGCCTTCGGTTCGGTGTAGGCGCCCGCGGGAAACCAGCGGCAGATGTCCACGCACAGTGACATGAGGGCGAGGGTGACGCCTTCGCCGTCGGGGACGGTGAATTCGCCGGATGCCGCACCGGCGTCGACGACGGAGCGGACGATGTGGGTGATGTCGCGGCGCAGTTTGACCACGTCGCGGTAGTGCTCCGGCGTGAGGGCATTGAGTTCGTACTGCACGACACGGGCCTGCGCGTGGTGGGTGGCCTGCCAGCTCGCGAACGCGCCGATCAGTGCCTGCAGCCTCGTCGACGGGGACTCGTCGGGTAGGTCGGCGTTCCTCACGACGTCGAGTGCGGCGGTGTGGCCTTCGTAACTGATCGCGAAGAGAAGTTCTTCCTTGGAGCGGTAGTGCGGGTACATCGCGGCCGGGCTCATGTCGAGGCGGGCGGCGATCTCGCGAGTGGTGGTGCCTCCGTATCCGCTGGTAGCGAATGCGTCGACGGCTGCGGCTCGGATGCGGGCGGCAGCCTTGGACGGGCTGATCACCTGGCTGGGTGATTCGCTCATGTCTCTCTCCATCCTCGGCTGCGCGGCTGTTGACAATACCGCGTCACGCCATCAGTATAAGCAAGCGCTTAGAAAATAAGCAGACGCTTACATGCTCGAAGCGTGAATCAATCAATAGCTCGACATCCAGAAGGAGCGGTCATGCGACGCACCCTGTACGGCCCCGATCACGAGGCATTCCGCGAATCGGTCCGGGAGTTCGTGAACCGCAACCTGCTGCCGGTGGCAGACAAGCTCATCGCCCAGCGGTTCATCGACCGCGAGATCTGGCTCGAAGCGGGCCGCAACGGCTTCCTCGGCCTCGAGGTCCCCGAGGCGTACGGCGGAAGCGAGGCCGGCGACTACCGGTTCAACGCCGTCCTCGGGGAGGAACTCGCACGCGCAAGCGCCGCCGTGTCGTCGAGCTTCGGTATTCACGCCGACGTCGTCGCGCCGTACCTCGTGCAACTCACGACCGAGGAGCAGAAGCAGCGCTGGCTGCCCAAGTTCTGCACCGGTGAGCTGCTCACCGCGATCGGCATGACCGAGCCCTCCGGCGGTTCCGACCTCGCCTCGCTCAAGACCACCGCGGTCAAGGACGGCGACGGCTGGATCATCAACGGTTCCAAGACGTTCATCACCAACGGCTACAACGCCGACCTGGTGATCGTCGCCGCCCGCACCAGCCCCGAGAAGAAGTCCAAGGGCATCACCCTGTTCGCCGTGGAGACGGGCATGGAGGGTTTCGAGCGCGGACGCAAGCTCGACAAGGTCGGCCAGCACGAGTCCGACACCGCCGAGCTGTTCTTCGAGAACGTGCGTGTGCCGTCGACGAACATCATCGGTGAGATCGACCGCGGATTCATTCACATGATGGAGATGCTGCCGCAGGAGCGTGTCGGCGCCGCCGTCTCGAACATCGCGCACGCCGCGCCGATTCTCGAGGAGACGATCCAGTACGCCAAGGACCGCAAGGCATTCGGTCAGCCCATCGGGTCGCTGCAGTGGAACAAGTTCCTGCTCGCCGACCTCGTCACACGTGTCGAGGTCACCCAGGCCTACGTCGACAACTGCGTCGCCGCACACGCCGACGGCGAGCTGACGGCAGTGGACGCCGCCAAGGCCAAGTGGTGGACTGCTCAGGTGCAGAACGAGGTCCTCGACCACTGCGTGCAGCTGCACGGTGGCTACGGGTTCATGACCGAATACCGTGCCGCGCGTGCATGGATGGATGCTCGTGTCACCAAGATCTGGGCCGGTTCGAACGAGATCATGAAGGAACTGATCGGCCGCGACCTCGGCCTCTGAGTCCGCACCCCTGCAGCCCGACGACAAAGGAGTCGCTTCGTATGTCCGTTCTCGACAAGTTCAGCTTGACCGATCGGGTGGTCGTCGTGACCGGTGCGTCGTCGGGCCTCGGGGTGGCGTTCGCGCAGGCGGCGGCGGAGGCGGGCGCCGATGTGGTGCTGGCTGCGCGCCGTACCGATCGTCTGGAGAAGACCGCTGAACTGGTGCGGGCAGCGGGACGTGAGGCGCTGTGCGTCGCGACGGACATCGCCGACCCGGCGCAGGCACAGAACATGATTGACGCGGCGATGGAGAAGTTCGGCCGCGTGGACGTTCTCGTCAACAACGCGGGCGTCGGTACCGCCGTCCCCGCGACGAGGGAGACTCCGGAGCAGTTCCGGCAGGTCGTCGACATCAATCTGAACGGCTCCTATTGGGCGGCGCAGGCGGCGGGCCGGGTCATGAAGCCGGGCAGCGCGATCGTGAACATTGCGAGCGTGCTGGGCCTCACGACCGCGGGACTTCCGCAGGCCGCGTACGCCGCGAGCAAGGCCGGCGTCATCGGTCTGACCCGCGATCTGGCGCAGCAGTGGGGCACTCGCAAGGGCATCCGGGTGAATGCGATCGCCCCCGGGTTCTTCGAGTCGGAGATGACGGACCAGTACCAGGACGGGTACCTCGAATCGATGAAATCGCGACTGGTTCTCGGTCGCCTCGGTGACCCCGAGGAGCTGGCTGCGACCGTGGTCTGGCTCGCGTCGGACGCCGCGGCGTACGTCACCGGTCAGACGATCGCGGTGGACGGTGGCATCACGATCACCTGAGCGCGGGTTGGGCGGGGCTGCGGTGCTGGCGTATAAGTAGGAAATGACCACGCGCACCGTCCATGAAGAGTGGGACGACCAGCCCGCCCCGTCGATGGCGGCCACCGATCTGCTGCGGGAGCCTCCGGCGACCCCTCGCGGTGCACGCACGCGCGCGGCGTTGGTGGCGGCCGCGCGGACGGTGTTCGAGCGGTCCGGGTACCTCGACGCCAGGCTCACCGACATCACGAAGGAAGCGAACTGCTCGACGGGGTCGTTCTACACGTACTTCGACAACAAGGAGCAGATCTTCGCCGCCGTGCTCGAGGTGGCGCAGGAAGACATGATGCACCCGGGCATGAAGCGGGTGCAGGACACCGACGACCCCTATGCGGTGCTGGAGGCGAGTAACCGTGCCTACCTGGAGGCCTACCGGCGCAACGCCAAGCTGATGGGGCTGCTCGAGCAGGTGGCCCACATCGACCCGGCGTTCGCGGATCTGCGGCGTCAGCGGGCCGACGCGTTCATCGCGCGCAACGCGCGGGGCATCGCGGAGTTGCAGGCGCGAGGCATCGCCGACAAGGAACTGGACCCGATGCTGGCGTCGCGGGCGTTGTCGGGGATGGTCAGCCGGCTTGCGTACAACGTGTTCGTGGCCAGCGTGAACGGGACCGACGGCACTCCTGTCGACTTCGACGACGTCGTGTTCACGACGACGCGGATCTGGGCGAACGGACTGAGGTTCCCCGAGCGGAGCTGAGCTCTCGCCTGCGGCGTGAGCGTGTGGGACACTTCGGTCCACAAAACTGAATCCGACACCGGGTTCAGGTTGTTTCTGTGGAAGACTGGGGCCACGTTCGTGTCCCCTCGAGGGAGGAATCTCGTGCAGGTTGCGCAGAAGGTTGCCGTCGTCACCGGTGGCGGCGGTGGAATCGGCAGTGCACTCGCGGAGCGGCTCGCCGCCGAGGGTGCCAAGGTCGTCGTCACCGACCTCGACGGCACCGGGCTGGATGCGGTAGTCCGGAGAATCGACGCCGAGCATCCCGGCGCTGCGCTGGCAGTGCAGGCAGATGCGTCCGACGACGCTCAGATCGCGTCGGTCATCGACGCCGCGGAACAGGCCTTCGGGCCCGTCGACCTCTACTTCGCCAATGCGGGTGTCGCGGCAGGCGACCAGCTCGAACCCGACGACGCCGTGTGGGACCTCGCCCTCGACGTGAACGTCCGCGCGCACGTCCGGGCCGCCCGCCGCCTCGTTCCCGGCTGGATCGAGCGCGGGGAGGGGTACTTCGTCAGCACGGCATCGGCCGCCGGGTTGCTCACTCAGATCGGTTCCGCCCCCTACTCGGTGACCAAGCACGCCGCCGTCGGATTCGCCGAGTGGCTGTCGGTCACCTACGGCGACAAGGGCGTCCGTGTCAGCTGCCTGTGCCCGATGGGCGTCAACACCAAACTGCTCACCGACGACGCCGCCCTGTCGGCCATCGCCGCACGCGCCGTCACCACCGCGGGATCGGTGCTCGAGCCGGCCGAGGTAGCCGAATGCGTGCTCGCCGCAATGGAAGCCGAGCAATTCCTGATCCTTCCGCACCCCGAGGTGCTGGAGATGTACCGGCACAAGGGCGCCGACTACGACCGATGGATCCGGGGCATGCGCCGCTACCGGGCGACGCTCCTGGCCGAGCCGTCCTGACCCGACCGAGAAGCGAACTGCGCACATACCGTACGAAGACCGAGAACAACCACCATGGAGGAAACAAGTGAGCCAGGAACGTAGAACCGCCATCGTCACCGGGTCGGCCAGGGGTATCGGCGCCGCCGTCGCGAAGCGGCTGGCGAGCGACGGGTACGCCGTCGCCGTGCTCGACCTGGACGAGGCCGCGTGTGCCGGCACCGTCGACGCGATCAAGGCCGCCGGCGGCGAAGCCCTGGCCGTGGGCGCGAACGTCGCCGACGAGGCGTCCGTCGCCGCGGCGGTCGAACGGGTGGCGACCGAACTCGGCGCACCGACGATCCTGATCAACAACGCCGGAATCACCCGCGACAACCTGCTGTTCAAGATGACCGTCGACGACTGGGACGCCGTGATGAACGTGCACCTGCGTGGCGCGTTCCTGATGTCGCGGGCCGTGCAGAAGCACATGGTGGACGCGGGGTTCGGCCGGATCGTGAACCTGTCGAGCACGTCCGCGCTCGGCAACCGCGGTCAGGTCAACTACTCGGCCGCGAAGGCCGGCATGCAGGGCTTCACCAAGACCCTGGCCTTCGAACTCGGCAAGTTCGGGGTCACCGCCAACGCGATCGCGCCCGGATTCATCGAGACCGAGATGACCGCAGCGACCGCCGAGCGGGTGGGCGTCGGCTTCGAGGACTTCAAGAAGGCGGCGGCGTCGCAGATCCCCGTCAACCGCGTCGGACAGCCCGAGGACATCGCGCACACCGCGTCGTTCTTCGTCAGCGAGGGTGCCGGATTCGTGTCGGGTCAGGTCGTTTACGTCGCCGGTGGACCGAAGGACTGATCGATGAAGGCGTGGCGTGTACACGAACTGGGTCAGCCGCGGGACGTCCTGACGTTCGAGGACGTCCCCGACCTCGAGCCGAAGCCCGGAGAGGTGCTGGTCAAGGTGCTCTCCGCGGCCGCCAACTTCCCGGATGTGCTGTTGTGCCGCGGTGAGTACCAGATCAAGCCGCCGCTTCCGTTCACTCCCGGCGTCGAGTTGTGCGGCGAGGTGGTGGAGCTGGGAGAGGGCGTGTCCGGGTTCTCCGTCGGCGACCGGGTGATCGGCATGCCGAGCCTGCCGAACGGCGGATTCGCGGAGCTGGCCGTCATGTCGGCGGCGACCGCGTTCCCCGCCCCGGAGGCCCTCGACGACGCCGAAGCATCGGCACTGTCGATCGGGTACCAGACGGGATGGTTTGCGCTGCACCGCAGAACACAGATCCGGCCCGGCGAAACCCTGCTCGTGCAGGCCGCGGCAGGAGGCGTGGGCAGCGCAGCCGTGCAACTGGGCAAGGCGGCAGGCGCCAAGGTGATCGGCGTCGTCGGCGGGCCCGAGAAGGCGGCCTACACGCGGGAACTCGGTGCCGACCTCGTGATCGACCGGCACAGCGAGGACTTCGTCCAGGCCGTGAAGGACTTCACGGACGGACGCGGTGCGGACGTCGTGTTCGATCCGGTGGGCGGCGACTCCTACACGAAGTCGACCAAGTGCATCGCGTTCGAGGGACGCATCATCGTGATCGGGTTCGCGAGCGGCACCATCCCGTCACCCGGGTTGAACCATGCGCTGATCAAGAACTACTCGATCATCGGGCTGCACTGGGGTCTGTACAACGCCTACGACCCCGCCGCCATCCGGGAGTGTCACGAGGAGCTGACGAGGATGGCCGCGGCAGGCGAGATCACACCGATGATCAGCGAGCGGCTCGGGCTCACCGACGTCGCGGACGGAATCGGACGCCTCGGCGACGGGACGACGGTCGGACGGCTGGCGTTCCTGCCGGGACGCTAGCGGGCGCGCTTCGCGTACAGCTCCTCGAGGTTCTGCCGCAGGGTGGCCTCGGTGTTCTTCACGGCCGTTTCGACGAACGGTTCGACGATGAGCCCGAGAGCCTTGCCGGTGAGACCGCCGGGGAGTTTGTACGCGAAGTCCACGCTGATCTCGGTCTTGTCCTCACCGTGCGCGGCGAACTCCCAGGTGGAGGAGTTGGCGGCGCCGTCGAGCGACGCCAGGGTGATGACCCGGTCCTGCACCCACTCGGTGACCTCGAGGCGCGACCGCAGGGTGCTCGGGCCGATGTGGATCGCGGCGTCGAATGTCGACTCCAGCCCCTGGTCGAATTCGCCGATCGGACGGAATTCCGAGACTCCGAACATCCAGTCGGGGACCGTCCGGTAGTCGTCGATGTACGCGAAGGCCACGTGGAGGGGCACGGCTGCGATCGCGGAGTGACGGACATGGATCATCGGGTGGTCCCTGGCTCTCTGTCGGAGAAGGCTGTCGATCTGGGCGACCTCGTTCGACTCTAGTCAACTCCCGCGACCACGGCAGGGGAGCGGCGGGTACCTGTTCTACCGTAGGACCCATGACGGTAGAGGGCACCCAGCGCAGCAGTTCCTGGCGCGAGTACACCGACCAGGGATTGTCGAAGGTTCTGGCCGCGGCGCTGGCGGCGTTCGTCGAGAAGGGGTACGACGGCGCGTCGATCCGTGAGATCGCCTCACGTGCGGGGCTCTCAGTCCCCGGTCTCTACCACCATTACCCCTCCAAGCAGGCGTTGCTGGTGGGGCTGACGAATGTCGTGATGCGGGATCTCCTCGATCGCAGTCGAGCGGCGGTGTCCGAGGCGGGCCCGACACCGGGGGAGCGGTTCGACGCGGTCATCGAGTCGTTGCTGCGATTCCACATGTACCGCCGCGAGCAGGCCTTCGTCGCGTCCCGTGAGACGCGGAGCATGGAACCGGAGAGCAGGCAGGCGTACATCGCGCTGCGCGACGAGCAGCAGGAGATGCTCGACGACATCGTCCGCGACGGGGTGGCGGCCGGGCATTTCCGGACACCGTTCCCGGAGGATGCGAGCCGTGCCGTGGTCACCATGTGCGTCGCGGTGTCCACCTGGTACCGCGAGGACGGGCCGCTGTCGCCCGACGAACTGGTCGAGCGGTACCTGGTGATCGCGAGGAGCACCGTCGGCGCATCCGGCTGAGGCTTGACCCCGTTCCGAACCTGTGGGATCCTCGGGAACGACTTCGACCGAGCGAGTGATCGGTCGGTACCGGAGTCGCCGTACTGACTGGAGGTAGTTGTGGCGATCGATCTGTCCTATGCACCCGAGGTGACCGCACTCGTCGAGAAGACCGAGGCGTTCATCCGCGAAGTCGTGCTCCCCATCGAGGACGAGCACGGCGGCGACATCACCGCCGCCGGGGGCGACACCCTGCGCGTGCAGATGCAGAAGGCGGCGAAGGACGCCGGAATCTTCGTCCCGCACGCACCCGTCGAGTACGGCGGACACGGCCTGAACATGACCGATCGCGCGCCCGTCTTCGAGGCCGCCGGCTACTCGCTGTTCGGCCCGACGGCACTGAACATCGGCGCACCCGACGAGGGCAACGTCCACATGCTCGCGCACATCGCGAGCCCCGAGCAGAAGGAGCGGTTCCTCGCTCCGCTGGCGCACGGCGACATGCGGTCGGCGTTCGCCATGACCGAGCCGTCGCCCGGAGCCGGCTCCGACCCGTCCGCGCTGACCACGCGCGCCGAGAAGGTGCCGGGCGGGTGGAAGATCAACGGCCACAAGTACTTCATCACCGGAGCCGACGGCGCCGGATTCTTCATCATCTTCGCCCGCACGTCCGGTGTGCCCGGCGACCGCGGCGGCGCCACGATGTTCCTCACGCCTGCCGACGCCGAGGGGCTGACGGTGGGCCGTCACATCGACACCCTCGACCGGGCGATGATCGGTGGGCACTGTGAGGTGTTCTTCGAGGATCTGTTCGTTCCGGACAGCGGGGTCCTCGGCGAGGTGGACCAGGGATTCGCCTACGCGCAGGTCCGGCTCGGGCCCGCCCGGATGACGCACGTCATGCGCTGGCTGGGTGCCGCGCGCCGCGGCCACGACGTCGCCGTGGCGCACGTGGCGCAGCGGGACGGTTTCGGCGGCAAGCTGGGCGATCTCGGCATGGTCCAGAAGATGATCGCGGACAACGAGATCGACATCGCCGCCACCCGGGCGTTGCTGACGCGGGCCTGCTGGGAACTCGACCAGGGCGGCCACGCGAGCAACTCGACGTCCATCGCGAAGACCTATGCCGCGGAGGCGATCTTCCGGATCGTCGACAACTCCGTGCAGATGTGTGGCGGTCTCGGCGTGTCCGGCGACCTGCCCCTCGCCCGGCTGTCCCGCGAGGTGCGGCCGTTCCGGGTGTACGACGGCCCGTCCGAGGTGCACCGCTGGGCCATCGCCAAGCGCGTGGTGGGTGCCGCGAAGAAGGCCGCGCGGGAGGCCGGCGCATGAGCGAACACCGCGGGCTCGATCTCGTTGCCCTGCAGAAGTTCCTGTCCGATTCGAATGTCCCTCTGAATGGCGAGTTGCGGGCCGACCTGATCTCGGGCGGCAAGTCCAACCTCACGTACGCCATTCACGACGACTCCTCGCGGTGGGTGCTGCGAAGGCCGCCCACCGCGGGGCTCACACCCTCGGCGCACGACGTGGCCCGCGAGTTCCGCATCACCTCGGCGCTGCAGGGCACCGACGTGCCGGTCGCCGCGACCGTCGTGTTGTGTGAGGACGACAGCGTCATGGGCGCGTCGTTCACCGTGGTGGAACACGTGACCGGCCAGGTGATCCGGACCAAGTCGGACCTCGATGCGCTGTCCGACGCGGACATCGACTCGTGTACCGACGAACTGGTCCGCGTGCTCGGCGCACTGCACAACGTCGACTACGACGCCGTCGGCCTGGGCGAACTCGGCCGTCCGGACGGGTACGTGGCGCGGCAGGTGAAGTTGTGGGCCAGTCAATGGGGGCGGGTGAAGACGACGGATTCCGCCGACGTCGACCGCCTCCACGCCGCGCTCGCCGAGTCGATCCCGCAGCAGACGGAGTCGTCGATCGTGCACGGCGACTACCGCATCGACAACACGATCCTCGCGCCCGGGGACGTGAGCACTGTGGCGGCCGTCGTCGACTGGGAACTCTCCACCCTCGGTGACCCGCTCACCGACGTCGCCCTGATGTGCGTCTACCGGCATCCGGCTCTCGACCTGGTGCTCGGCGAACCCGCGGCGTGGACGAGCCCGCGACTGCCGTCGGCCGACGATCTCGCGCAGCGCTACACCGTGGCGTCGGGGCGTGAACTGGTGCACTGGAACTTCTACCTGGCGCTCGCGAACTTCAAGCTCGCCGTCATCGCCGAGGGCATCAACCACCGCTACCGGGCCGGTGCCACCGTCGGTGACGGTTTCGACAAGGCGGGCGATGCGGTGCCCGAATTCATCACAGCGGGCCTGCGCGCCCTGAAAGGACAGACGGTATGAGCCGCAGCGCACTGATCACCGGCGCCTCGCGTGGCATCGGACTCGGCATCGCCACCCGCCTCGCGGAGCAGGGGTACGGGCTGACGATCACGGCCCGCGACCGCGAGCGGCTCGAAACGGTGGCCGCCGACCTTCGGACCGCCGGCGCGAAGGACGTCGTCGTGGTCGCGGGGGATCTCGCAGACGAGGAATCAGCGGGACGGGTCGTCGAGGCGCACGCCGACGCCTTCGGTTCGCTGAACGCACTGGTACTCAATGCCGGGGTGGGCACCGCCGGCGCCATCGGCGAATTCCCCATGCACCGATTCGACAAGAGCCTGGGCGTCAACCTGCGGGCACCGTTCAGCCTGTTGCAGCAGTCGCTGCCGCTGCTCCGGACGGGTGCGGCGGAGAACCCGGGCCGCGGATCCAAGGTCGTCGCCCTGGCATCGATCACCGGCGTCTACGCCGAGGCAGGGCTTGCCGTCTACGGGGCGACCAAGGCCGCGCTGATCTCGCTCACCGAGACACTGAACGTGGAGGAGTCCGGTAACGGGATCTCCGCGACCGCCCTGGCCCCGGCGTACGTCGACACCGACATGGCAACGTGGAAGCACGACACGATTCCGCCCGAGACGATGATCGAGGTAAACGACATCGTCGAACTCGTCGACGCCGTGCTGCGGCTGTCCTCGCGCGCGGTGGTCCCGAAGATCGTCGTCGGACGGGCCGGAACGGACGGCTACCGCGCCTAGTCCTCGTCCTCCTGCGCCTCGCCGCGCTTGCGGAAGAACTTGAACCCGGGGACGCCCTGGATCGCCTGACGCACCCCCTGGACCTCCTCGAGGAGCTGGTGGATCTCCGGCGACACGGTGTCGAGGGTCGCCAGGATGGGCAGGAGTCCCTCCATGCGCATCGTCAGCTCGGGCAGGTGGTCCACCAACCCGATCGCGGCGTGAATCTCCTCCTCGGTGAGGTCGTCGACGAACCGCTGCGCGAGTGGGGCGGCCTTCGTCGCGAGCGGCTGGTACAGGTCGATCAGGGTCTGCGCCGACGCGGACGTGGTTCCTGCCGTGGCGACGACGGTGGCCGCCGCTTCTGCAACCGCGTTCGCTCGCGTCACCGCGATCTCGGCGCCGTCGCTGATCGCCTCGATGCGGGAGATCAGCACCTCGACCTGGTCGAGGAGGACTCCGATCCGGCCGGGAAGGGAGACGACGAGTTCAGCGGTGTCCGCCGACCATCGGGCGATACCGGTGACGGTACGCACCAGGTCGCGGGTGCCGAGTTGTACGAGAGACATCGGCCCATCCTGCCTGATGGATTCGCATCTCACGTTTCGGTCGTGGCAGACGTCTACCTTTCAGAGGCCCGTACACCTGGAAGGATTGGCACCGTGAATGCCGACCGAGCAGCACACACTCTCATCGATTCGCCGATCGGCCCCCTGACGCTGGTGAGCGTCGACGGGGTGCTGAGCGGCATCTACATGGTCGAACACCGGCACCAGCCGAATCCCGCGACGTTCGGCGACCGCGACACTTCAGGGTTCGACGAGGCAACCACTCAGCTCGCCGAATACTTCGACGGACGGCGCGCCGATTTCACCGTTCCGCTCGCCGCGCGGGGCACCCCGTTCCAGAAACGGGTGTGGGACGCACTGCGCACCATCCCGTACGGCGACACGTGGACGTACGGTCAGCTGGCCGATTCGCTCGGCACCCCGACCGCCGTTCGCGCGGTGGCGGCGGCGAACGGCAGGAATCCGATCAGCATCATCATCCCGTGCCACCGGGTGGTCGGGAGCAACGGCAGCCTGACGGGGTATGCGGGCGGTCTCGACCGCAAACGGTTCCTGCTCGAACGCGAAGCGGAACGGGCGGGGCTCCGGCTGAGCCGATGACCCTGAAGCCGTTCGAAAATGTCGTGGCCGAGCACGGCCCGACGGTCCTGCGCGTCTGCCGGGCCGTGGTCGGTCCGGTGGACGCCGAGGACGCCTGGTCGGAGACGTTCATCGCCGCGATGCGCGCGTACCCCGACCTGAGTCCGGAGAGCAACGTCGAGGCGTGGTTGGTGACGATCGCGCACCGGAAGGCGCTCGACCACATCCGTGCACGTGACCGGCGGCCCGTTCCCACCGACGAACTGCCGGAGCAGACCACCGACCGCGGGCTTCCCGGCGGCCACGACCCGGAATTGTGGAAGGCGGTCGGCGCCCTGCCGATGAAGCAGCGGGCAGCGGTGGCGTATCACTACCTGGCCGGGCTGCCGTACACCGAGATCGCGGTGATCCTGGGCAACTCCCCGGCCGCGTCGCGGCGGGCGGCCGCGGACGGCGTTGCGGCGCTGCGCAAGACCCTCTCGATCTCTGTGAGTGGAGACATCACATGAACATGCCCGACATCGTCTATTCCCTGTACCCGTTGGACTCCCCGGTGGAGCAGAAACTGCGGGAGCGTCTGGCCGTCGCCGCCGCCGAAGCCGGGCTCCTCGACGTCGCATACCGGACACTCGACACCCCGGTCGGTTCGCTGCTGCTCGCCGCCACCGATCGCGGGCTGGTGCGGGTCGCCTTCCCCAGCCAGGATCACGATGCCGTGCTGCAGACCCTCGCCGAACAGATCAGTCCCCGGATCCTGCGCGCACCGGCCCGGCTCGACCGGGTCGCCCACGAGATCGACGAGTACTTCCTCGGCAGGCGCACGAGCTTCGACGTCCCACTGGACTTCCGGCTGTCCAAGGGGTTCCGGCTCGAAGTGCTGCGCCATCTCCCCGACATCGACTACGGGCACACCGCCAGTTACGCGGCGGTCGCGGTCGCCGCGGGCAGTCCGAAAGCAGTGCGTGCGGTCGGCACCGCGTGCGCGCTCAATCCGCTGCCCGTCGTGGTGCCCTGCCACCGGGTGGTCCGCAGCGACGGCAGCATGGGCCAGTACGCCGGTGGGCCGGAGGCCAAGTCGATTCTGCTGACATTGGAGGCGGCGGCATGACCACCGTGACGCAACGTGTGAACGCTCTGGACTGGCCGACACTGCACGCCGAGACCGACGCCGCGGGATGCGCGCAATCGGAGCAGATCCTGACCGCGGAGGAATGCGGGCAGATCGCGGACATGTACGAGGAGGCCGAACGTTTCCGGTCCACCGTCGACATGGCCCGGCACCGCTTCGGCTCGGGACAGTACCGGTACTTCGACTATCCGCTACCGGAAGTCGTGGCCGAACTCCGCGCCGCCTTCTACCCGAAACTGCTTCCCGTGGCACGGGACTGGGCGGTCAAGCTGAGGCAGCCGTCGCCGTGGCCGGACACCCTCGACGAATGGCTGGACCTGTGCCACGACGCAGGCCAGAAACGGGCGACGCCGATCCTGCTCAGCTACCGCGCGAACGACTGGAACGCCCTGCACCGCGACCTCTACGGCGACCTGGTGTTCCCGCTGCAGGTGGTGATCGGCCTCGACCGACCGGGGGTGGATCACGAGGGTGGCGAGTTCATGCTCGTCGAGCAGCGGCCCCGCGCCCAGTCGCGAGGCACGGTGACGACGCTGCGGCAGGGCCACGCGCTGATCTTCACCACCCGGGACCGGCCCGTGCGGTCGACCCGCGGCTGGTCGACGGGACCGGTACGGCACGGTGTCAGCACCATCAGACGCGGCACCCGCCGGACCCTCGGCCTGGTCCTGCACGACGCGGAGTGACCGTGATGTCCGCCCTGATACCCCGACCCCGGACCGTGGTGGCGCCCGGCGCCGTCCACGTCCCCGACTGGCTCACGCTGGCGGAGCAACGCCACCTGGTGGCCGCATGCCGGGGATGGGCCACCGCGCCGGTCCCGATGCGGGCCGCGCAACTGCCGACGGGGCACCGCATGTCGGTGCAGACGGTGTGCCTCGGCTGGCACTGGAAGCCGTATTCCTACTCGCGGACCGCTGAGGACGCGGGCGGTGGTCGCGTCGCGCCGGTGCCCGACTGGCTGATCGAACTCGGCCGGCGGGCGGTCGGCGAGGCCTACGGGGAGCCCGCCGACGGGTACACACCCGATGCCGCGCTGATCAACTTCTACGACGACGCCGCGAAGATGGGCATGCACCAGGACAAGGAGGAACGGTCCGACGCGCCGGTGGTGTCGTTGAGCATCGGCGACACCTGCACGTTCCGGTTCGGGAACACCGCCACCCGCACCAAGCCGTACACCGACGTCGAACTGCTGTCCGGCGACCTGTTCGTGTTCGGCGGCGAGTCCCGCTTCGCGTATCACGGAGTGCCGAAAGTGTTTCCCGGCACGAGTGATCCGGACTGCGGGTTGACCGCGGGGCGACTGAACATCACGCTGCGGGTGACGGGTCTCGAGGACGGATGAGAGTGCAATTGCCGTATCGGGGTCCGTTCACCCATGCACCGCTGTGGGGTGCGCTCCGCGCGCACACCGTGTCCGGGCTCGAGCGGCACGACCCCGACGGAACCCACACCCGGGTGGTGGACGGACCGCACGGGCCTGCGCTGGCGTCCGTTCTCGTGCGACCCGCCGACGGGTATGTCGAGGCGCACCTGACACCGGCGGACCCGGACGACGTCGAGGCGTTGATCGCGACGCTCCGGCGCTGGCTCGACCTCGACGCGGATCCGCTGCCGATCGACGCCGCGCTGAGCCGCCACCCGCAGCTTGCTCCGCTGGTGGCGCAACGGCCGGGACTGCGGCGCCTGGGCAGCGTGGACGGGTTCGAGACGGCGGTCTTGACCATTCTCGGGCAACAGGTTTCGCTGGCCGCTGCCCGGACGTTCGGCAGCCGCCTCGTGGCCGCGTACGGCCTTCCGGTCCGCGACGGCTTCTTCGCGTTCCCCGAACCGGAGACGCTGGCGGCGCTCCCCCCCGAGCAGTTCCGCTCCACCCTCGGTCTCACCGGGGCCCGGGCCAGGACGGTGCTCGCACTCGCCGAGGCCGCGTCGAACGGCCTGCGCCTCGGCGCGGACACCGACCCGGCCGAGTTCCGGGCCGGTCTGCTCGCGCTGCCCGGTATCGGTCCGTGGACGGCGGACTATCTGACGGTGCGGGTACTGGGCGACCCGGACGCGTTCACACCCGACGACCTCGTCCTCAAACGGGCGCTCGGCGTCAAGACCGGCAGGCAGGCAGCAGAACTCGCCGAGGCGTGGCGTCCGTGGCGGGCGTACGCCCTGTTCCATCTGTGGACGGACGAAGCGTATTAGTCCTTGGCCTTCGCCAGCGCCGAAGGCCACCAGATCTTCTTGCCGATGTCGTGGGAGAGGGCCGGGACGAGGATGCTGCGCACGATGATCGTGTCGAGCAGCACGCCGAACGCGACCGCGAAGCCGACCTCGGCGAGGAACACCAGCGGCAGCACACCCAGCACCGCGAACGTCGCGGCGAGCACCACACCGGCCGACGTGATGACCCCACCGGTCACCGCCAGTCCGCGCAGCACACCGGATTTGGTGCCGTGTTCCTCGGTTTCCTCGCGGACCCGCGTCATCAGGAAGATGTTGTAGTCGATGCCGAGGGCCACGAGGAACACGAACGCGAACAGCGGGAACGCGGGATCCGCGTTCGCGAAATGGAAGACGTGGGTGAAGAAGAGCCCGCACACCCCGAGTGTGGCCGCGAACGACAACACCACGGTGGCGATGAGGATGATCGGGGTGAGCAACGCGCGGAGCAGGAGGGACAGCACGACGAAGATGACGACGAGAACGATCGGGATGATCAGGTTCCGGTCGTGCACCGACGCCGTCTGCACATCGAGGGTCGTTGCCGTGCTGCCACCGACCAGCGCGTCGGCGCCGGGCACGGCGTGCGCGGCGTCCCGCAGTCGTGTCACCGTCTTGAGGGCTTCCGGGGAATCGTACGAGTCGGCGAGGGTCACGTTGACGACCATTCGCCCGTCGATCGGTGCGGCGGTGAGGAAGTCGGGTGCGCACCCCTGCCCGGCCGCCGAGGCCACCGCCGCCGGGTTCGACTTGACGAGGGCGGACAGCTTCTCGACGTCGACCTGCGGGCACACCGCGCCGGGGTCCGTCGACACGCCCTCCACGCCGCTCACGGCCGCGATGACGGCGTCCGTCTGGTCGGCGTTGGTGACGATGACGGCGGGCGCGCCGGCGCCCGGATCGAATTTGGAGTCGTACAACTCCTGGCCGACGACGGCGTCGGGCCGGTTGGTGAAGTTCTCCGAAGACGACAGCCCGTCCGTCTTCAGACTGCCGATACCGACCAGGAACAGCACGGCCAGCAGCACCGTCGTCCCGATCCAGAGGGAGCGGTCCTTGCTTCCGACCTGGGCGGCGATCTTGCCCCACAGGCCGTGCGTGGTGAGGTCGGCGGCCTGATCCACCTTGGGTTTCCGCGGCCAGAACACCCACCGTCCCGCCGCGGACAGTGCCGCCGGCAGGAACGTCATCATCACGAGATACGTGCACGCGATGCCGATCGCGGCGACCGGCCCGAGGCTCTTGTTGGAGTTCAGTTCGGAGAACGTCAGGCACAGCAGACCGAGGATGACGGTGACCGCCGACGCCGTGATGGCGGGAGCCGATTCCTTCCAGGCCTTGATCATGGCGTCGAACCGGCTGGGATAGAAATGCAGTTCTTCCCGATAGCGGGAGATCAGGAGCAGCGCATAGTCGGTGCCTGCCCCGATCACGAGGACGAACAGGATGCCCTGACTCTGCCCGGTGAGCGTGAGCACGTCGGCCTTGGCGAGGAAGTAGATGACCATCGACGCCAGACCGAGCGCGAGCAGAGCCGAGAAGAGCGGGAAGAACCACAGCACCGGGGAGCGGTACACCACCAGCAGGATCAGGACCACCACGAGCAGTGCGGCGCCCAGCAGTGCGCCGTCGAGTCCGGCGAACGCGTCGATGAACGCCACCAGCAGGCCGCCGGGACCGGCGGGGAGCACCTCGAGCCCGGTGGCCGCGTCCTTCGCGGCCGTGAGGACGTTCTCCTCGGTGGCGGCGAGCACGTCGCCGGCGACCGCCGTGCCGTCCTCCTTCGCGACGAGGGGAACGAAGATCGACGCCGTGGTGCCGTCCTCCGAGAACTGTGGCTGGGACATGCCTTCGGCGTCGACGCCGTCGACGGCCGCGATGGCGTCGTGCGCCTGCGCGACGGCGGCCTTGTCCTGATCGGTGAGCGGTGCGTCGCCGTGGAACAGCACGAAACCGGGGATGGTTTCGACGGTGAGGAACTTGGACGCTTCGTTGGTGACGATCGTCGATTCGGCGGAACTCGACAGGTAGGCGGCGTTGTCGTTCTTCTGGACCTCGGTGAGCTTCCCCTGGAACGTCCCCCCGAATCCGCCCGCGAAGAACGCGGCGATCGCGATGGCCACGATGGTGAACGCGGGCCAGCGAAATCTGCGCGACTTCTCGCCGCTCGTGCTCGAGTCCGTCGAATCCAACTTCGTCATGGGTTCTCCTTCGCCGCCCCCGCCAGCAGTGCGTCCCAGTACACCATGCCGGGCGCACCCGCGACACCGGAAACCTGCGCCCGTCAGGCCTCGTCGGAGGTTTCCGCGTAGCAGTCCCGCACCGCCACATCCATCGGAAACCGCACCCGTGTCTCGCCGAACAGCAACCGGGTGGCTACGTCGACCGCACCCAGAACGTGCCGCGTCGCCGACTCCGGGTCCCGGGTGTGGACCATCACCTCGTCGTGCTGGAAGAAGACCAGTTCGCTGTCCGGTTCGTCGGCCAGGCGGCGCCGCAGATCGGCGAGCACGCACAGCGCCCACTCGGATGCCGTGGCCTGCACCACGAAGTTTCGGGTGAACCGGCCGCGGGAACGCGCATCGCCGTGGGACCAGAAGTCGGGGGACGGCGGTGGGCAGGCGCGGCCGAGCCACGAGTGCACGACCTCGCCGCGTTCACCGGCGCGGGCCGCCCGCTCGACGTATTCGACGGCGACGGGAAAGCGGGTGCGCAGCAGCGTGAGCAGGGAACGCGCCTCGCCGGCGGTGGCGCCGTACAGCACACCGAGGATCGCGACCTTGGCCTTGCCGCGGTCGCCGTCGAACGTCTCCGCCGCGACCGGTGCGTACAAGTCGTCGGCGCCCGCGGCGGCGACCATCCGGGCGTCACCCGACATGGCGGCCAGGATGCGCGGTTCGAGTTGGCCGGCGTCGGCGATGACGAACGTGTGACCCGGGTCGGCGATCACGCTCGAGCGCAGCGGTTTCGGAATCTGCAGTGCGCCGCCGCCGCGGCTCGCCCAGCGGCCCGACACCACGCCGCCGGGAACGTAGACGGGGCGGAACCGGTCGTCGCGGACCCAGCTCTCCATCCATTGCCAGCCGTTCGTGCTGAACAGTTTGGACAGATCCCGATGGTGCAGCAGCAGCGGGACGGCAGGGTGATCGACGTCGCGCAGCAGGTGTTTGCGGGTCGACGCGAGTTCGATGCCCTCCCGGCGAAAGGCGTCGACGACCTCGACGTGGGACGCCGGGTTGATACGACGGCCGAACGCCGCCCCGATCTCCACGGTGACGTCCTGGATGCGCTGCGGCAGGTCGTACCCGGCGGGCCGGGGCCCGAGCGTCGTCTCGAGGAACGCGCGGTGGGCGGCGGTGGAGAACGGCAGACCGTCGAAACTCATCTCCGCGGCGGCCAGCGCTCCCGCGGACTCGGCGGCCACCAGCAGGTCGAGTTTCGCGTCGTCACCGATCGTCTTCCGCTGTTCCGCGAAGTCGGCGACCACCTGCGCCGGATCCGTGGCGGGTGCGGTGTCGAAGAGGCCGGGGCGTTCGTCGACGGGTTCGTCGGCGGGCGGCGCGGGAACACCGTCGCGCATGCTGAGGACGGCGTGGGTGAGCGCGAGGTCGTGGCAGCGCCGCACCCGCACCCCGGCCCGCAGCAGCGCCGGATAGGCGGCGGCGGTACTCGTCCACACCCAGCGGGGGTGTTCGGCTGCTTCGATGTCGCGGACCGCGGCCACGGCGTCGGAGTGCCGACGCGGCGACTCGACCGGAACTCCCGCGGGATCGGTGCGAACGGTCGTCGCGCCACCCTCGGCGCCGGGAACCATGACCACTCTCACGGGCCCAGTCTGCTCTGCGCCACCGACAGGCGATAATCCGCCGCCGGACGGGGGTGAATCCGCAGGTCGGCACTACACTGAACGCAGACGCTTCTCGCCGGAAGGAGGGGCATCCGATGGCAACCATCGAAGAGTTCGAGCAGACGGTGACCGACAAGGTGATCGCCGGACTGCACGACCGATTCGCCGACTACGAGCGCCGCGGAGTCGGACTCGCCGAACTCGGCGACCCCGATCGGTTCGTCGAGCGGATCCTGGCGGCGGTGCCCGCCCCGCATCCCTGGTACGAACAGTTCGGCACGGCCTGGTCGTCCGCGCCCGCGTGACTCACGCCCCGGCCGCGTCCACCGGTGCGGGTTCGGTCTGTGCCTTGTGACGGCGGTGCAGGCCCTTGCGGTCGTAGAACCGGGTGATGACCGCACCGAAGACGAGGCCGATCAGCAGGCCGGCGAGGGTCATCCACACGGCGTGGATGAGGCCGGCGTCGCCTGACGCGCCGAAGAACATGATGGCGCGCACCCCGATGTAGATCTGGTGCATCGGCTCGAACTCACCGAGCCAGCTGTACAGCCGCGGCGCCGCCTCGAGCGGGATCGTGCCCCCGGACGAGGGGAGCGCCAGGACGACGAAGACCATCAGGTTGATGAGCAGGCCCAGGTTCCCGAACGCGGCCATCACCGACATCGCCGTGATCCCGACGGCGGCGATCGCGAACGCGCCGTACTCCCACAGCGCGAGCGGATCGGTGATCGGCAGCCCGAGGGCGGAGCTGATCCACAGGTACAACCCCGACACGATCATCGCCAGCGCCACCATCACCGCCCACTTGATCA
This sequence comes from Rhodococcus sp. NCIMB 12038, assembly GCF_002165735.1. Lineage (NCBI taxonomy): Bacteria > Bacillati > Actinomycetota > Actinomycetes > Mycobacteriales > Nocardiaceae > Rhodococcus > Rhodococcus sp. NCIMB 12038. The sequence goes on along the minus strand of NZ_NHML01000015.1, from coordinate 152,739 downwards.
GCAGGGTGTTGAACCGGGAGATCGGGACCGCCTCGTTGTGCAGGTACAGCGGCCCGACCTCGGTCGGGGTGAATCCGAGCATGCCGTCGATCAGCGTGCTCGCGATGGTCGCACCGGTGAATCCGGCCAGGACGATCAGCAGCGCGTAGTAGAACGCAGCCAGCCCGAAACCGGTGCCGTCCGGCAGCGGGTTGTGCGCCACGACCCGCACGTCGATGGGGTCGTCGAGCACGAGCCGGCTGGCCCCCGACAACTGGAGGTCGGGGGCTGTCGCCTGGAGTTGCTGCGTGACCTGGGTGGTGAGCTGCTCGCCCATTGTCTGGTTGGCCTTGTCCATCGCCATCTCACCGATGTTCTGGACGAGGTTCGCGCTGATCGTGCCGGCGCGGGGGTTCGTGTAGATGGTGATCACGGGTCGCTCGACGTCCCCGGGGATCACGCTCGCCTGGGCGAGGATGAAGGTGCGTTTCGTGAAGTCGCTCGGGATGACGATGGCGCCGTAGATTTCCCCGTTGTCCAGTGCGGACTGGGCCTGTGCGATCCCGATCTGCCGCAGTTCGATCTTGTTCGGGTCGACGCCCTCGCGGAGGCCCGCGGTGATCTGGCTGCCGAAGTTCTGCTGCTGCGGCGGATCGGAGTTGGGCAGGGTGTCGCCCTCGTCCTGGTTGACGAGGGCGATGGGGAAGTGGTTGAGGTGCTTGGGGGGATTGAGCATGCCGCCCATGTAGAGCGCGGCGAGCAGGGACATGACGACGGAGACGAGGAGCACGGGAGCTATCCAGAACCGTGGTGTCCGCAGCACGCTCATCTTGCCGGTATCGCTGGTTTCGTGTGCCATGGCCCCTCGCGTCCTCCCGTGTCCGTGCCGACCCTGAGATCGACCAGCCCGGTCAAGCGTAGGCGGTGAGGCGGGAATTTCAGGGCCGAGTGGACGACCGGGCCGGTCGGGTCATCGCGCGGCGGTGACCTCGAACCAGGCGTCGAGCGTCGGCTCCCCGACGAGGTCGACGAGATCGACCTGGACGCCGTCCGCCCGCCAGCGTTCGACCAGCGCCATCACGCGCACGGAGTCCATTCCCTCGTCGAGGAGGTTCGCGTCGTCGTCGATCTCGGCTACGGGGACGTCGAGGACGTCGGCGACGTCGGCGCGGATTCGGTCGCGGGTCGGAACTGTGCTGGGTGCGGAACTCACTGTCATCCTCCGGTGCGTCGGCCGGACGCGGCGCGTTGAGCCGGTTCGGTCACATGGGGTAGGTTGCTGGGTTAGTGAAGCCTAAGCATAGTTGCTCTCCGCGCGAACGGCGAACCGGAGAGCTGTTGCAACCGAATGTGAATGGATGACAATGGCTGGATTATCGCGATACGCAATCGACTTGACGCCTCTCCGGACGAGTCGCGAGTTCCGATACATCTTCATCGCCCGCACGATCTCCATCTTCGGTCTGGGTCTGCTGCTGGTGGCCGTGCCACTGCAGGTGTACGACATGACGAATTCCACACTGGCAGTGGGCGCGGCGAGCATCGTCGTCGGCTCCTCGGTGTTCGTCGGCACCCTGTTCGGCGGCGTGATCGCCGACCGGTACGACCGCAGGCCGGTCATCTCGCTCGCCCGGGCCGCCGCGGGTGTGGCGTTCGCGATCCTCGCGGTCAACGCGTTCCTCCCCACACCCCAGTTGTGGATCATCTACCTGTGCGGCGTGATCGAGGGCCTCGCAGGCGGCATCTCCGCAACCGCACTCATGGCGGTGATCCCGTCGCTGCTGCCCAATGACAAGATGGCCGCCGCCGGCGCCCTGATGACGGTGATGGCCGATCTCGGCACTGTCGCGTCGCCCGCCATCGGCGGTGTGATCATCGCTGCGACGTCCGTGGGCACCAACTACGTTCTCGCCGCGGTGTCCTCGGGGATCACCGCGTACTGCATCGCCAGGCTGCCGTCGCTGCCGCCGCCGGTCAAGAACACCGAGAGTCCGCTGCGGTCGATCGCCAGCGGTTTCACATACGCCGCCAAGGACTCCGTGGTCGGCGGGACGCTGCTCGTCGGCTTCTGCGCGATGATGCTGACCGGCTGGAACGTGCTGCTGCCCGCCTACGCGAGTCAGGTGCTGCACGCCGGACCGGCGGCCACCGGACTGCTCTACAGCGCTCCCGCCGTCGGCGCCCTCACCGGGTCGCTGACGAGCGGCTGGACGGGTACCGCTCGGCGCGGTGGCCTGATCGTGTTCCTCGCGGCCATGATCGCGTCGGCCGGGCTGATCGGCGTCGGCGCGGTCCCGATGATCGCGGTCACGTTCCTCGGTCTCGCCGCACACGGCTTCGGGCGTGTGCTCGGCGACATCCTCCGATATGCGGTCATTCAGACGGAGACCCCCGAGGAATACCGCGGACGCGTCGCCGGTGTGTGGGGCGCCCAGATCTCCACCGGCTCGGCTGCCGGAGCGCTCGTCGCGGGCGCCGTCGGCGCCGCGGTGGGACCGCGGGAGGCGTTCCTCCTCTACGGAGCCGGTGGCATCGTGGTGCTGGCGGTTCTCGCGGTGGCGTTGAGGGGACTGCGCACCTACAGCAGTGCCGCTGCCGAAGAGGACGACCTCTCGGCAGCGGCACAGTGACGCTGTCAGGTGGGAACTAGCTGGCCTGAGCGTTGTTCGCGGCCTGCGACAACTGCGGGAGCAGCTTGTCCAGCAGCCACGGCACGCTGAGCACGTTCGGCGAGCTCGACGCGAACACCAGCGGCGGATCGGTCAGACCCACGTAGGCGTTGTCGCGCACGGCCTTCACGCCGGCGAACAGCGGGTTCGACTGGACCTCGTTCTGCAGTTCGGGCGAGAGGTACCAGGCGAGCAGCACATCCGGGTTGTACGTCGGCAGCAGTTCCATGCTGACCGGAGCGGCGAACTTGGTCTGGTCACTGCTCTCCCGCAACTTCTGGGCGAGCGGGTCGACCGTGAAACCGAGGCTTGCCAGCATCTTCAGGCGAGGATCGGTGTCGAAGTAGAAGTTGTACGACCCCGGCTCGGTGCCGCTGCCGAAGGCCACCGTCTTGCCGGCGAACTCGGGGTGCTGCGACTTCGCCTGCGTGAGCGTGTCCTGCGTCTGCGTCACCAGCGCCTCGGCCTGTGCCGACCGGCCGAGAGCCTTACCGACCGTGGTGATCTGGTCTTCCCAGCTGGTCGCCCAGCGACGCTCCGGGTACGCCACGGTGGGGGCGATCGCCGACAGCTTGTCGAACTGCTCCTGGTTCACACCGGAGTGCACGGCCAGGATCACGTCGGGGGCGAGTGCCGCGATCTGCTCGTACGGCATCTCCTTGCTCGACGCCGTCAGCAACGCGGGTTCCGCGTTCGGGTCGAGCTCTTCGAGCTTCGCGCGCGACCACGGCAGCAGGCCGTCGTCGGTTCCGGTGTCCGACTTCATGTTCTGCACGGCCACGGGCACGACGCCGAGCGACAGTGCCGCGTCCTCGCTGCCCCAGCCGATCGTGACGACCCGTTCCGGTGCCTCCGGGATCTCGGCGGTGCCGAGCGCCGACGGAATCGAGACGGGGAAGGCCGACGCGTCGGCCTGTCCGGTGGCGGATCCCGCCGTGTCGGTCGAGTCGGACGTCGACTCGCTGCAGGCACCCGCGAACAGCGCGGTTGCCGCCATCATCACGATTCCGGCTCTACTCCAGTATCTTCCGGACGTTCTCATCGATCTCCCTGTTCTTTGTTGATGGGGTTCATGGGCGAGCCGAACGAGGCGAGCGCCTCGTTCACGACGGAGCCGACTTCGCCGATCCAACGCGGCTGAGTCATGTCCTTGTGCTCGCAGTCGAGGTCGTGGTTGACGATGGTCCCGGTCAGGTAGGGCCGCCACAAGTCGTACGTCGCCGCGGTCGCAGGATTCCTGGCCGCGGTGAAGAAGAGCATGTCGGAGTCCACGACGATCTGTGAGGGTTCGGATTCGAGACGCACGGCGTTCGCGAAGTTGTCGATCATCGCGGCCGGTGTGTGCTCGTTGATCCCGGCGAGGGCACTGCCCTCGCCGCGCAGGATGTCGATCACCTGCTGCCGGTCGAGTCCGTCCGCGAGAAGCGGTTCGGGGTCGTAGCCGACCATGTACAGCAGTGCGGCGAGCGCGTCCTGCTCCGTCGGCATCGACGCCCATGCATCAGACGGGAAGGAGTCGAGCATGACGAGCATGCCGAGTTCCTCGCCCTGGTTCTGCAGCGCGCCCGCGATGGCATGCGCGACGACGCCGCCCAGCGACCATCCGAGGAGGTGGTACGGGCCCGTCGGCTGCACGGTCCGCATGTGCTCGATGTATTCGGCGGCCATGTCCTCGAGCGTTTCCGGCGGCCGCTTGGACGTCGACAGGTTGGACGCCTGCACGCCGTACAGCGGGTAGTCGTCGTCGATGTGCCGCAGCAGACCCGAGTAGCCCCAGCTGATTCCACCGGCGGGGTGGAAGCAGAACACCGGCGGCCGGGAGCCCTCGGTGCGGAACGGAAGCAGCACGGCCAGCGCGTCGGCGTCGTGATCGTCGTCGAGGCGCCCCGCCAGCTGGGCCACGGTCGGCGCCGCGAACAGGGACGCCACCGTCGCGGTGACGGACAGGCGGGAGGAGATCGCGCTCATCAGTCCGGCCGCCATCAGCGAGTGGCCACCGAGGTCGAAGAAGCTGTCGTCGATGCCGACCCGCTCGATACCGAGGGTCTCTGCGAACAACTGGCACAGCACCTCTTCGCGGGCCGTGCGCGGCCCCCGCTCGGACACCTGCAGGGACAGGTGCGGAACGGGGAGCGACGACTGGTCCAGCTTGCCGTTGGGGAGGGTCGGGAACTCGTCGACGGCGATGAACGCGGCCGGGATCATGTAGTCCGGCAACCGGCTGGCGGCGCGGCGGTGCAGCTGGTCGGGGTCGATCCGGCCGCCCGGCACCGACGTGGCGTACGCGACCAGCCGCTGATCGCCCGGCCGGTCCTCGCGGACCACGACGACGATGTGCTCGACGTCCGGGTCACCGGACAGCACGGCCTCGATCTCGTTGAGTTCGATGCGGAACCCGCGCACCTTGACCTGTGAGTCGGCGCGGCCGGTGAAGTAGATCTGACAATCGCGGCCCCACCACACCACGTCCGACGTCCGGTACATCCGACTGCCCGGCGCCGCGAACGGGTCGGCGACGAACCGCTCCGCCGTCTTGGGGCTCTGGTTGCGGTATCCCCGGGTGACGCTGTCGCCCGCGAGATACAGCTCGCCGGATACGCCCGGGGGCACCGGCCGCAGCGCGTGGTCCAGGACGTACGCGTGCTTGCCCGGGTCGACGACGCCGATGGGGACGGGACCTTCGTGCCCCGGTTCGACGAGGGCCAGGGTGGCGTTGACCGTGCACTCGGTGGGCCCGTACGCGTTGAACAGCCGGCGGCCGGGTGCGTACCGCTCGATCAGCTGCGGAGTGAGCTTCTCGGCGCCGAGCATCAGGTCGACGCCGTCGGGGATGGGGTGTTCCGGCGGGAACGCGGCGGCGAAAGACGGTGGCACACCGACGAAGTTCACGTCGTGTTCGGTGATGACCCGGGCGAGCGGCTCACCGGGGATGCGGTCGGCGTCCGTCGCGACCACCAGCGTTCCCCCCGACAGCACTCCCCACATGATCTGCCAGAACGCGAGGTCGAAGCTGATGGACGAGAAGTGCAGCGCCCGCGTGCGGTGGTCCATGCCGATCACGTCGGACTGCAGTGACAGCAGGTCCGCGATGCCGAGGTGGGGGACGACGACGCCCTTGGGGACTCCCGTCGAACCGGACGTGTAGATGAGGTACGCGGCGTCGTCGAGTTGCAGCGGCCTGCTGCGGTCGGCGTCCGTGGGGGTGCTGACCGGCTGGGTGCCCAGCAGCGACTGCAGGTCCGGATCGTCCAGGTCGAGAATGGGCACGCCGGTGCCGAGCGGGCTGCGGTCGGGCACCCCGACGGACGAGGTGAGGATCGCGACCGGGGCGCCGTCGGCGAGCATGTGCGCGATCCGGTCGGCCGGGTACGTGGGGTCGACGGGAAGATATGCGGCACCGCTCTTCAGCACGGCGAGAACACTGATGATCAGCTCGGCGGACCGGTCGAGGGCGATCGCGACCACGTCGCCGGGGCCTGCGCCCCGCGAGATCAGCAGGTGCGCAATCCGGTTCGCGCGTTCGTCCAGCTGCCGGTAGGTCAGCGAAACGGCGGGCCGCACGCTCGATCCGACGGCGAGGGCCTCGGAGTCGGGGGTTCGGGCCACCTGCTCCGAGAAGTACTCGTCGAACGTGCGGGCCGGGATGGAGTGCTCCGAGTGGGACCACTCGCCGAGCACCCGATCCCGCTCCTGCGGGGTCAGGATGTCGAGCAGACCGATCCGCTGCTCGTGATTCGCGACGAGTCGCTCGATCACCACGGCGAGGCGGTCGGCGAGGGATTCGACCGTTGCGGTGTCGAAGAGTTCGGTGGAGTACTCGAACGTGACGTCGACGCCGCCGCTGTCCGGCCGTTCCTGGAAGCGCAGCGCCAGATCGAATTTCGCGGACGTCGCGTCGAGCATCCGCACGGACGCGGTCGTCCCGTCGAACCGCTCCGTCGTGCCGTCCTCCTTCCAATGCGAGAGCATCACCTGGAACAGCGGGTGGCGCGCCGACGACCGTGGGGGATTGACGAGTTCCACGATGCGGTTGAACGGCACGTCGGCGTGGTCGACGGCGTCGAGGTCGACGGCCCGGACCCGGTCCAGCAGCTGGTCGAAGGTCGGGTCGCCCGAGACGTCGGTCCGCAGGACCACCGTGTTGATGAAGCAGCCCACCATGGCGTCGAGGTCGGGGTGACTGCGACCGGCGACGGGCACACCGAGGGCGATGTCCTCTCCGGCGCCGAGCCTTTCGAGGAGCACGGCCACCGCGGCGTGGACGATCATGAAGAAGCTCGCGCGCCGCTCGGTGGCCAGCGCATCGACAGCCGCGTGCAGCGACGGTGACAGCGTGCGGTGGACGCTCGCGCCGCGATTGGTGGGCAGGGCCGGCCGCGGGCGGTCGGTGCGCCAGCCCAGTTCTAGCGGCAGGCCGGCGAGTTGCTCACGCCAGTAGTCGAGCTGGCCGGTCAGCAACGGGGTCGCGTCGTCCGGTCCCGCGCCGATTCGTTCGCGCTGCCACACGGCGACGTCCGGGTACTGCAACGGCAGCGGCGTGAACGCCGGTGCCCGCCCGGCGCGGCGCGCGTTGTACGCGAACGCGAGATCGTCCAGCAGCTTCGACTGCGACCATTCGTCGCCGATGATGTGGTGCATCAACAGGACCAGCGTGTGCTGCGGTTCGTACAGCACGGCCCGCAGCGGCGGCTGCTCGGTGAGTCCGAGGCCCACCGTCGTCATCGCCGAGATGTGCCCCTCGATGTTGCCGACGTTGTCGACACGCTCGAGCCGGACCTTCGCGTCCCCGGCGGGAAGCACCACCTGGTGGGGCACCGCGTCGACGAGGGGGAACACGGTCCGCAACGACTGGTGCCGGGTCACGACGTCCGCGAGAGCCGCGGACAGGGCGCCGGGTTCGAGGCCGTCCCCGAAATCGACGGCCAGCGCCAGCAGGTACGTCCCGCCGCCGGCCGCGCTGTCGAGGAACCACAGGCGTTCCTGCGCGGGGGACAACGGCACCGGCGTGCCCTCGGGGAGGTCCCGCGGGGACGGCCCGCTCGCCTGCACCCGCTCGCCGGCGTCCTCGAGTTGCGCGGCCACCGCGGCCACGGTGGGATTTTCGAAGACCGTTGCGACCCGCAGCGGCACACCGAGTTCCGCGGTGATCGCCGACACGAGGGCGGCGGCGAGGAGGGAGTTCCCGCCCAGCGCGAAGAAGTCGTCGTGGACGCCGACCTGCTCGGCGCCGAGGATCGAGGTGAACAGCGGGAGGATCCGGGCCTCGGTGCCGGTGCGGGGTGTGTCGCCGGACCGTCCGAGCCACCGGGGGGCGGGCAGCGCGTTCTTGTCGACCTTGCCGTTGTGGGTCAACGGCAACCGGTCGAGCATCACCAGCGCGGACGGCGTCATGTATCCGGGGAGCGAGCGGACGAGGTGCGCTCGCACGTCCTCCTCGACCGCGTCGGGCGTGCTGCCCGGACGGGGAACGACGTACCCGACGATCCGCTGGTCGCCGCCGGCCTGCTCATGCACCGTCGCGACCGCCGCCTGCACGTCGGGAACCGCGGTCATCGCGGCGGTGATCTCGCCGAGTTCGACACGGTAACCGCGCAATTGGATCTGGTCGTCGATCCGGCCGTGATAGTGGAGGGTGCCGGTCGCGTCGTAGCGGGCGAGGTCACCGGTCCGGTACATGCGCGCCCCGGTCGAGGCGAACGGGTCGGCGACGAAGCGCGCCGACGTCAGGTCGGGACGCCCGAGGTAGCCGGGGGACAGTCCGGGCCCGGAGACGTAGATCTCGCCGGTGACGCCGGGCGGCACCGGGCGCAGTCCCGGCCCGAGAACGTACGTGCACAGGTCGCCGAGCGGCACCCCGATGTCCACGACGTCGGGGGCGGTGACCTTCGTCGCGGTGACGTGGACGGTGGTCTCGGTGATGCCGTACATGTTGACCAGGGCGGTCCCCGAATCCGGACCCGAGGCGGCGAACCAGGCGCGCAGGACGGCCGGATCGAGGGCCTCACCGCCGAATACGACGTACCGCAGTCGCAGCCGGTCGAACGAGTCCGCGCGAACGAGAGCGTCGGCGAGATGCCCGAACGCGGACGGCGTCTGGTTCAGGACGGTGACACCCTCGTCGACGAGAACGGCGGCGAGGTCGGCCGGCGACGTGAGGGTGGTCTCGTCGACCGTGACGAGGCGGCCACCGTGCAGCAGCGCACCCCAGATCTCCCACACTGAGAAATCGAACGCATACGAGTGCAGCAGCGGCCAGCAGTCGTCCTCGGTGAACGTGAACCATTCCCGGGACACGTCGAACAGGCGCATCACGTTGCGGTGCGGAATCGGAACGCCCTTGGGCGCACCCGTGGATCCGGACGTGTAGATGATGTACGCGATGTCGTCGGCGCGCACCGGGTTTTCGAGGTCCCCGGCGCCGGACTGCGGCGCGCCCTCCTCGACGCGGGGGAGGTCGCCGAGCAGATCGGCGGATCCGATGCCCAGGGTCGGCTGCGCATCTCGCAGGATGAACCGGGCACGCTCGGCCGGGGAGGACGGATCGATCGGCAGGTAGGTCGCGCCGCTGCGGAGAATCGCGAGGACGGCGACGATCAGATCGGTGCCGCGGGGGAGGCTGACGGCCACGACCGTGCCGCGTCCGGCACCCGCCGACCTCAGCTGACGGGCAAGGGCGGCACTGCGATCCGAGAGTTCCCGGTACGTCAGTTCGTTCACCGCGACGCGGTCCGCGTGGATGCGCACCTGCGCGAGGAAGGCGGAGACGAGGCTGTCGGGAAGTGCCGCTGCGGCCGCGCGCCGGTCGAGCCCGGCCGCCGACCGCCACAGGTGCAGCTCGTCCGGGGCGCAGACGTCCACGACTGTGACGGGTTCCGTTGCGACGGAGACGGTCCGGAGGTAGTGCGCGAAGCGGTGTGCATGGTTCCGGATCTCGACGTCCGTGTAGACCTCGGGGTTTCCGGCCCATTCGAGCGTGAGTTCGTCGCCGGCGCCCGAGACGGAGATCACCACGTCCTCCACCGGACCGGTGGCCAGTTGGTGCACCGACCCGGAGGTGGGACCGAAAGCGATTCTGGCGGCGAACGGTTTGACGTTCACCACCGCACCGCCGGTGACGCGGCTCCCGGCGTCCCGGACGCGCTGGAACGGGCGGGTGTCGGACAGTGCTGCCGCCACCCGGTCGATCACGTCGGCGATCGTCGGCCGTGCGTCGAGGGGAATGCGGAGCGGCACGATGTTCGTGGCCGTCACGGGCGACGCCAGCTCGATTCCGTTGCGGGCGAGCACCGGAACCCGGAGCGTCACCTCCTCGGCTCCCGTGCAGGCGCCCAGGTACGCGGCGGCGGCCGCGTACACCGCTTCGGCCCAGGTGGTCGCCTGCGCGGTGGCCGCGGCGCGCAGGCTCTGCGCGACCTCGGGGTCGATCGGGATCGTGCACCGATGGGGACCGGGGGCCGGCCGGCGCACCGTGTCACTGAATCCGACCGGACGCGACGCGGCAGGCGGCGCGCTGTCGGGGGCCGCGGCGTCGAACTCGTATGCCGCCCGGACGTGCTCGCGCAGCGGCGGGAACTTGGCCGGTCGGGGTTCGGTGCCGGCAAGCCGGGCCGCGTACAGCGCCGCCACACGGCGCGTGAGCAGCGAGTACCCGTAGGCGTCCAGCAACGCGTGCGGGGCGCGGAGGTACCAGATCGCACCGAATTCGGCCGTGATGAGTGCCGTGCGCACGAGGGGATCGGTGTCGAAGTCGAGTGGCCGGCGCACGTCCTCGCGCATCCATTCGAGGGCCGCGGCCCTGTCGAGATCGAGGCACTCGAGTTCGGGTGCGTGATATCGATCGTGCACCTGGACCACATCGGCCGAATCAGCGTCGGGGCCGGCAGCGAAGCGGATCGAGAGGACGTCGGCCTCCTCGGTCACCGTGCGTATCGCCGCGGCGAGCGCGTCGAGGTCGACTGGAGCCGCGACCTCCACGTATTCGGCTGTCGTGAACGCCGACCGGGTCGGGTCCAGATGGTGCCCGGCCCACAGTTCGCGCTGGGCGGCGGTCAAGCTGACGCCGGTGTCCGCCCCGGTCTGCAGGGTGGACGGCGACGATATCGAAAGGGACATCTGACAGGCGCTCCTGATGCTTTCGGCTTTCGGCATTCGGGCTTGGGGCTTTCGGGCGTTCAGCTACTCAGCGTGTCAGGTTAGCCTAACCACATAAGCTGTGGTGATCCGACTGCCGCGGCTCAGCCGACTTCGAGCGGGGACAGCGCGGAGACCAGCGCATCCGTGGTGGTCACCGAACCGCAGCGCTTCGCCGCGTACGTGAGAGCCATGAGGTGCTCGTCTCGGCTGAAATCCGCAGTCGCGTCGGAGACCAGGAACGGCTGGACGTCCGACATGAACGCCTCGGCGGCGCTCAGCATGCAGCCCATGTGCGTGTAGACGCCCGTCACGATCAGCTGGTCGCGGCCGTGGTGGCCGAGCAACTGCCGGAGGTCGGTGCGCTGGAAGGCCGAATACCGCCATTTGGTCACCTGGATGTCGCCGTCGCGGGGGGCGAGCGGCTCGACCACCTGGGTGTCGCGACCCGACGTCAGTCCCGGGCCCCAGAAGTCGGCGAGGATGCCACGACGCGACGGGTGCTGGTCGCCCGGCTGCATCGTGTAGATCACGGGAATCCCGGCTTCCGAGCACAGTTCGCGAATCCGGACCATGTTCGCCATCGCAGTCGACATCGGCTCCGCGCGCACGTCGTACGCGTCGATGAAGTAGTTCTGCATGTCGTGGACCAGCAGTGCGGAGCGCCGGGGGTCGAGGCGCCAGGACACCTTCGATTCGGGGACCTCGTGGATCTCCGGAATCGTGTAGGTCGAAATGGGTGGGATGGCCATATGGTTCCTCACTGTCGGTTCTGTCGACTTCTGGGCGTGTGCCGCGCGAATCTCGGTGAACGACAGCGCTCCGCCCCACCGCTCGCGCGTTCGGTTAGGCTAGCCTTTGCTACCAGGCTCTGCAATCGCTACGTGTGCGGGGTGTGCGGCGCACAGTAAGGTGACTGACCGGTGGGGGCCGGGCGTTGGCCTCCCGTGCCGGAGCCGCCGACCAGGAGAGACCGTTGACCAAGCTGCTGTTACTGCTGCTGATCGTTGTCGTGATCGTGGGCATCGTGCTGATCCTGCGAAATCGGGCCGGGACGAACAAAACTCCTGCTGCCAGGGTCGATCCGCTCGCCGACTACCCGGAGGTCTACGACCCGTACAAGATCGGCGTCGGCGACATCATCACGTACGCCGGAATCGATCACGTCGTGCGCGGAACCATCACCCTCGACGAAGAGGGATACATCTGGCACGAACACCTCCTCGACGGGTCGACCGGCCAGCGATGGCTCACCGTCGAGAACGACGAGGGCAACCTCGACATGACGCTGTGGATGCGCCGGGAGGGCACGGGCCTCGAACCGGGCGGTGATGTGATCCTCGACGACAGGGTGCACCGGCAGATCGAGCGCGGCACCGCCTCGTTCACTGCGGAAGGCACCACCGGGACCGCACCCCAGGGCATCGTGGACTACGCCGACTACGAGACCGCCGACAAGACCGGCCTGCTGTCCTTCGAGCGCTGGGCGCGGACGCAGTCGTGGGAGGTCTCCACGGGCCGCGCCGTCACCCGGGGCGAACTCACCGTGATCCATTCCGGTCCGCCGCAGTGACACTGCACGTCCTCGACATCGAGTCGCGTGATGTGACGGCCGAGGCGCTCGGTCTCGTCGTGAACGCCGAAACACCGCTTGCGCTGGCCGAACTCACCATCACCTATGGTGACGAACGGGTGACTCTCGGAGTGCTCGGGGCGTCGCACGCGGTGACGGCGTCGGCGGCGGGCAGTCGGATCACCGAACAGGTGTCCTGCGACGCGATCGCCGCCGGCGGCAGACCGCTACCGGTATCCGACAGCGCGGGCGGGTACCGATTCGACTCGACCACCGACATCGTCGACCGCGCCCGCCTCGAGCAGACCGCCGACTGGCTGCGGCGGCAGGCCACCGAGGTGGAGAGGTGGATCTGCGGGGCGTTCCCCGGAGACCACACCGCACTGACCGCGCTCACGGCTACGCGTGAGCATTCCGGCGGATGGGCCTGGCGGACCTGGCATCTGTATCCGGGAGATAAGGGCGGGGTGATCGTGAAGACACGAAGCAGGTGGCTGCCGTGAGCAGGTTCGGGACACGCGTGCGGCTCGCCCCGATGCTGCTCCTGGTGTTGGCCGCGACCGCATGCGGCGGCGGGGTGCGCGACTACATCGCCGACACGTACGCCCTGCAGAACACCGCGGGCGACGCGAAGACGTACAGGTCGAAAGACCCGGTGGGCACCACCGTCTCGTCGATCGTCGCCGACGAGCCCCCGGCGGCTCGGAAGGCCGACGGCGGCAGCGAATACCTGCGCTACGACGACGACATCGTCACGGTCAGCGCCGCGCCGGGCGGCGGCAGCCTCGTGCGCGTCGAAGACATCGACGGACGCTATCGAAGCGGCGGGTTCGCCTATCTGGGGCCCGGTTTCAACCCCGGCTCACCGGCGGGCGGCGCCGGCGGCAGCGGCGGATCCGGCAGCGCGAAATGACAGAGACCACTCGACTCGGGAGAAGTGCGTGAACACCACCTACACGGCGGCAGCAATGGAAATCGGCAGCGTCGACGTCGGATTGCTCGCCGTCGGCATGCTCGGCACCCTGGCGTACTTCGTCATCGGCATCGCCGTTCTCGGAGTCGGCTTCGCCGTCCTCGACCTCGCCACTCCCGGCAATCTCCGGCACCAGGTGTACGTAGACAAGAACCCCAACGCGGCGATCCTGCTGGCGTCGAACCACCTCGCCCTCGCCGTCGTCGTGGTCACCGCGATCCTCACCAGTTCCGACGGATTCGCGCAGGGACTCGCCGACTCCGCGGTCTACGGTCTCTTCGGGGTGCTGCTGCAGGTCATCGCGCTGCGCCTGATGAATGTGCTGCTGCCGGGGCAACTCGTCGGACTGGTCGGGAACCCGCAGATGTGCGGTGCCGCCTGGGCGGTCGGTGCGAGCCTCTTCGCCATCGGCCTGGTGAACGCCGCCGCACTCACCTGATCGACGTGACCACCACAGCGGCAAAGCCGAATTCTTCCACCACCCGCGCTCTCGGCGGGCGCGCCAGGGCGTTCCTGCTCGCCGCCGTGGCCGCGTGCGCGGCGTGCGGGCTGATCTACGAACTGGCACTGCTGACGCTGTCGGTCAGTCTGACCGGCGGCGGGATCACCCAGACGTCGCTGATCGTCGCGGGTTTCGTGGCCGCGCTCGGGGTCGGTGCCCTCGCCGCCAAACCGTTGCTCTCCACGGCCGCCGCGTCGTTCGTGGTGGTCGAGATCGTCCTCGGACTCGTCGGCGGATTCAGTGCGGTGACCCTGTACGTGACGTTCACGTTCTTCGGTTCCAGCGCAATCGTTCTGGTGCTCGCCACCGCGCTGATCGGTGTGCTCGTGGGCGCCGAGGTGCCGCTGCTGATGACGCTGCTGCAGTCGGGCCGCAGCGACACCGACGCCGAAAGCACCGGAAAGGTGCTGGCGAACCTCAACGCCGCCGACTACGCAGGCGCCCTGGTCGGTGGCCTCCTCTGGCCGTTCGTCCTGCTGCCCGTCGCCGGGATGATCCGCGGCGCCGCCATCACCGGCATCATCAACCTCGCGGCCGCCGCCGTCGTGGCGCTGATCCTGCTGCGCTGGCAGCTGAGCCTGCGGACGCGGCTCCTCGCAGTCGTGGCGCTGCTCGTCGCCGCCGCCTGCATCGCGGTGCTGCTGGTCCGCGCCGACGGCATCGAGACCACGTCCCGGCAACGCCTCTACACCGACCCCGTCGTCGCAGCGGAAAGGTCGCAGTACCAGGAGATCGTGGTTACCGAACGTGGGGGAGACGTGCGGCTCTTCCTCGACGGCGACCTCCAGTTCTCCAGCGTCGACGAACACCGGTACACCGAATCGCTGGTCTACCCCGCGATGGCCGACGACCCCAAGCGGGTACTGATCCTCGGCGGCGGCGACGGCCTCGCCGCCCGCGAGGTCCTGCGACTGCCCGGCGTCGAGGACATCGTGCAGGTCGAACTCGACCCGGCGGTCGTCGAACTCGCGAACACGCGACTGTCCGGGCTGAACCATGGTGCGCTGCAGGACCCGCGGGTGCACGTGGTCCTGGACGACGCGTTCCGGTGGCTGCGCGACGCACCCGACTCGGGATTCGACGCCGTCATCGTCGATCTCCCCGACCCGGACACCCCGGCGCTCGGCCGCCTGTACTCCACCGAGTTCTACGGTCTCGCCGCCGCCGCTCTCAACCCCGGCGGACTGATGGTCGTGCAGTCGGGCAGTCCCTATTCGACGCCCGACGCGTTCTGGCGCACCACGTCGACCGTCGCGTCGGCGGGTCTGGCCGTCACGCCGTACCACGTGCTCGTGCCCAGCTTCGGGGACTGGGGGTACGTCCTCGCCCGGCGCGGTCCCGAACCGCCGGCACTGCGCCTGCCCCGCGACGTCCCCGAACTCCGCTTCCTCGACGAACCGACCCTCGCCGCGTCCGCGATCTTCCCGCGCGACCGCCCCCGCCGCGAACTCGAGCCCTCGACCCTCGACCGTCCGCGCATCGTCGACGACATGCGGAAGGGCTACGAGCGGTGACATGCCTTCGGCCCGTGAGTACTTATTAACCCCCCGACGTTAATAAGTACTCACGGGCGCGTCAGCGCAACTAGTTCATGGATATACTAAAAGCGGAGGTGGCGGGCGCTGGGCCCGCCACCGGCTCGCGATAGGGTTCCCTCATGACCGATGACGTAGCGCCGGTGCCTGTCGAGGTGCCCGAGAGCCTCGACTTCTGGTCGTTCATCGAACTGGCGAACAGGCGTCTGAGCACCGAATACGGTTCGACGCACGAACTCGCCACGCAGGTGCTCCTGACGTTGAACCGCGCGTCGAATGTGGTGACGTACGACCTGGAGTCGTCGATCCACCGGCCGCGCGGGTTGTCGTGGTCGGCGTTCCGGCTGATGTTCGTAACGTGGCTGGCGGGGCCGGTCGAGTCGAAGACTGCCGCCAAGCTCACCGGTATGAGCCGGGCCGCCGTGTCGAATCTGACGAAAACGCTGGTCAGCGGTGGTCTGATGGAGCGGGCTCCGGACGAGCGGGACGGCCGGTCGGTCCAGTTGTCGCTCACGGAGAAAGGGCGCAGCGAGATCGGTGAAATCTACCGCGAGCAGAACGAGCGCGAACACGCGTGGGCGAGTGTCCTCACCGAGCCGGAGCAGCGCATTCTCGTCATGCTGCTCGACAAGCTGATCACCAACCGCAGCCAGTTCGACGTCCGCGGCCGTAACTGACCCTGCTGTGCCTCCTCGAGAAACCTGTGCTTGCCATCACGCCCCCAATTTAGTTAATGTGTTTACTACTACGGACACGCACTTCTAGGGAGGCCGGTCATGGCGTTCTATCGGCACGTGGGCAACATTCCGCCCAAGCGGCACACGCAGCACCGTGACGACAACGGTCAGCTCTACTTCGAGGAGTTGATGGGCGAAGAGGGCTTCTCCTCGGACTCCTCGCTGCTCTACCACCGCCACATCCCGTCGGCGATCGTCGACGCCACGGTGTGGGAGCTGCCCGATCAGAGCACCACCCCCAATCACCCGCTCAAGCCGCGCCACCTGAAGCTGCACGACCTCTTCCCGGAGACGGTCTGGGCCGACACCGACGTGGTCACCGGGCGCCGGCTGATCCTCGGCAACGCCGACGTCCGCATCTCCTACGTGGTTGCAGCCAAGGAGTCGCCGCTGTACCGCAACGCGATCGGCGACGAGATGGTGTACGTCGAATCCGGTGCCGCCACCGTCGAAACCGTGTTCGGTGCCCTGGAGGCGAAGCAGGGCGACTACGTCCTGATTCCGATGTCGACCACACACCGCTGGATTCCGCGGGGCCCGGAACCGTTGCGCGCCTACGCGATGGAAGCCAACAGTCACATCGTCCCGCCGAAGCGCTACCTGTCCCGGTTCGGCCAGCTGCTCGAGAATGCGCCCTACTGCGAGCGCGACCTGCACGGACCGTCCGACGCGCTGCAGTCCGAGGGTACGGACGTCGAGGTGCTCGTCAAGCACCGGACGTCGCACGGCATCGTCGGCACGCGAATGGTGTACCCGCAGCATCCCTTCGATGTCGTGGGGTGGGACGGCTGCCTGTACCCGTATACGTTCAACATCTCCGACTACGAACCCATCACCGGGCGCGTGCACCAGCCGCCGCCGGCGCATCAGGCGTTCGAGGGCAACAACTTCGTCATCTGCAACTTCGTGCCCCGCAAGGTCGACTACCACCCGCTGTCAATTCCGGTGCCGTACTACCACTCGAACGTCGATTCCGACGAGATCATGTTCTACTGCGGCGGAGACTACGAGGCGCGCAAGGGTTCCGGCATCAGCCAGGGGTCCATCTCGATTCACCCCGGCGGCCACGCGCACGGACCGCAGCCGGGTGCGTACGAACGCAGCATCGGCGCCGAGTTCTTCGACGAACTGGCCGTCATGGTCGACACGTTCCGTCCGCTCGAACTCGGCGAGGGCGCACTCGCGTGCGAGGACTCGGGCTACGCGTGGACCTGGGCAGGGCGGGGGCCGAAGCAGTGATCCCCGCTCTCTTCTCCGGTCTCTGCGACGACGCCGCCCTGTTTCCGCCCGGAAACGCGCCGCTCCCCGATGCTCTGCCCGCGCACGCCCGGCATCTGTCGGCGACGTACGGGGATCTCCTCGGACCTTTCGTGTTCCCCGTCGCCCGGCTGGACGAACTGACAACCGGTGCGATCGAGTTGAGCCTGACGCTGCCCGGTGGCCCGGCCACTCTCGAACCCGCACTCGACCGTCTCGCGCGGATCGACGGTGCCACCGCGGTGGCGCTCGAGATCGCGGCGCCCGTCGAACAGACGGCCGCGGAGTTCTTTGCCGCATTGGAGGCCGCGGCGGACCTGACCTCCGGTTGTGAGGTGTTCGTCGAGGTCCCGCGTGGCGAGCGCCGGGCCGGCTTCCTCGCCGCACTCGTCGGCGGCCCGTTCGCGGCCAAGTTCCGCACGGGAGGCGTTGTCGCCGAGGCCTACCCGGACGAGAGTGAACTCGCGTCCGCCGTGCGCGCCGCCGTCACGACGCGCGTCCCGTTCAAGGCCACCGCCGGACTGCACCACGCCGTGCGCAACACCGATCCGCACACCGGTTTCGAGCAGCACGGATTCCTCAACGTGCTTCTCGCCACCCGGCACGCACTCGACGGCGCCGACACCGACCGGGTGGCCGCGACCCTCTCCGAGCGTGACGGTACCCGGATCGCCCGCGAACTGAGCGACCTCCCCGCCGACGTCGTCGGCGCCGTCCGCACCGCCTTCCGATCCTTCGGCACGTGCAGCATCCTCGAGCCCCTCGAGGATCTCGTCGCACTGCACCTCGTGCCGACGTCCGCCCTCGCCGATGAACACGCTTCCGCCGATGAAGGAGCCCACGCATGACCGTCCTCGACATTCCCGCCGATTCCCTGTTCGGGTTGGAGAACCTTCCGTACGGCGTGTTCTCGACCGCGGACTCGGCCCCCCGGGTCGGTGTGCGGGTGGGAGACTCCGTGGTGGATCTCGCCGCCACTCTGGGTGACGACGTCTTCGCGCAGCCCACCCTCAACGCATTCATGGCGCAGGGCCCGGACCGCTGGAGCGAGGTTCGCCGGCAGATCACCGAACTCGTCCGGGGCGACGTCGCCGACACCGCGGTGTTCGCGGTCGAGGACGTGACGATGCACCTGCCGGTGGCCGTCGCCGACTACGTCGACTTCTACGCGTCCGAGAATCACGCCACCAACCTCGGACGACTGTTCCGCCCCGACTCCGAACCGCTGATGCCCAACTGGAAGCACCTGCCGGTCGGGTACCACGGGCGGTCGAGCACCGTCATCGTGTCGGGCGTCGACGTGATCCGGCCGTGCGGGCAGCGCAAGGCCCCGAATCAGGACGCCCCCGACTTCGGGCCGTCCCGCCGCCTCGACATCGAGGCCGAGATGGGCTTCCTCGTCGGCGTCCCGACGAAGCTGGGGGAGACCATCACCCCGGATCGGTTCGCGGACCACGTGTTCGGCGCGGTCGTCGTCAACGACTGGTCGGCCCGCGACATCCAGGCCTGGGAGTACGTTCCGCTCGGCCCGTTCCTCGGGAAGAGTTTCGCGACGTCCATCTCCCCGTGGGTGGTGCCGCTGGCGGCCCTCGAGGCGGCCCGCATCGACACCCCGACGCAGGATCCGCAGCCGCTGCCGTACCTGCGCGGCGAAGAGAAGTGGGGTCTGGACATCGACCTGGCCGTCGAATGGAACGGGCACGTCGTGTCGCGGCCGCCGTACGCGCAGATGTACTGGTCGCCGGCGCAGATGCTCGCGCACACCACGGTCAACGGCGCCGCCGCCAGCACGGGTGATCTGTTCGCGTCGGGCACCATCTCCGGACCTGAGAAGGACCAGCGCGGGGCTTTCATCGAACTGACCTGGGGTGGGCAGGATCCGGTCGTCGTGGGGGACGAGAAGCGCACGTTCCTCGAGGACGGCGACGAGATCGCCATCTCCGCCACCGCACCGGGCCCGAACGGCACCCGCATCGGCTTCGGTGAGGTGCGGGCCCGCATTGCTCCCCCTGTGAGTACTTCTTAACCGCCGGCGGTTAACAAGTACTCACGGGTGGTAGGCAGTAGTCATGACCGAGAACTTCGTCGAGACCACTGCCTTGCCGGACACCGGCGTCGCGTTCCTCACCCTGAACCGCCCGGACCAGCGCAATCCGCTGTCGTCCGAGGCCATGCGGGATGTCACCGCAGCGCTTCGGAAGCTGGGCGACGACGACACCACCCGCGTCGTCGTCATCAGGGCTGCAGGACCGGTGTTCTCCGCGGGTCACGACCTGAAGGAGATGATCGGCCGCACACTCGAGGACGAGCAGGCCATCTTCGACACCTGCGTCGAGATGATGCAGGCCGTGCAGGACATTCCGCAGCCGGTCATCGCGTCCGTGCAGGGCGCGGCGGTCGCGGCGGGCTGTCAGCTCGCGGCGTCGTGCGACCTCGTGGTGGCGTCGTCGAACGCCGTGTTCGGGACGCCGGGAGTGAAGATCGGCCTGTTCTGCTCCACCCCGATGGTGGCGCTCAGCCGTGCGATCGGACGTAAGCGCGCACTGCAGATGCTGCTCACCGGCGAGACGATCGATGCCGAGACCGCGGCCGACTGGGGTCTGGTGAACCTGGTGGTCGCGCCGGAGGACCTCGACGCACAGACCCGGGCGCTCGCCGCGAAGATCACGAAGGCCAGCCCGCTCACCGTGAAGATCGGCAAGCAGGCGTTCTACCGCCAGATCGAGCTTCCCCAGGACGAGGCGTACGCGGCGATGGCCGAAACGATGGCCGCCAACGCCGTCACCTGCGACGCGCAGGAAGGCATGCAGGCCTTCGTCGAGAAGCGCACCCCGCAGTGGCAGGGAAAATAGCCGCTCACGCCACGGGCCTCGCCTCGCATTGCATGGTGTCGCGAACCGGCGAAAGATCAGGGGTGCAGTGGCTGCGGCCGCGGGCCGTCGGCGCCCGCCGACGGTGGACCGCGACAGGCCGGCCACCGAGAATGTTCTCACTGCGGGGCGACTGTCCCGCGGGAGGTGACATCGATGTTCATTCAGATCATTCAAGGAAAGGTGTCGGACGAGGCCGGCCTCGTCCGGTGCATGGACCGCTGGACCGAGGACATCCGCCCGGGGGCGACGGGCTTCCTCGGATGCACTCAGGGATTGTGCGACGACGGAACGTTCATCGCACTGGCGCGATTCGAATCGGCCGAGGCGGCCCGGCTCAACAGCGAGCGTCCCGAGCAGGGCGCCTGGTGGGCGGAGACCGAGCGGTGCTTCGACGGCCCGGTGTCCTTCATGGACTGCCCCGACGTGGCCGAGTGGATGGGTGGCGGTTCGGACGACGCGACGTTCGTGCAGGTCATGGAGGGCCACACGACGGACGCGCACCGGATGCGGGAGTTGCTGGACGAGTCCGCCGACCGGGTGCACGAGCTGCGACCGGAGATCCTCGGTGGAACGCTGTGCACGTACGGCGACGGCGGGTACGTCGAGGCGGTGTACTTCACGTCCGAAGCGGAGGCCCGTTCCCACGAGAAGTTGGAGATACCGGACGACCTGAGGTCGTTGTTCGAGGAGGAGGGCCGGTTGACCGACGACGTGACGTACTACGACATGCATTCGCCGATGCTGGTGTCGGCTGGGCGGTAGCGAACCTCTGGCGAGGTAATTGGACGTCCTATAACCTTCGTGCATGAGTCTGGATGCGCGCACCGATACCGTCGACGGAGTGCTGCGGCGCTCGGCCGCCAAGTTCCCCGACCGCAGGGCGCTGACGTTCGAGGACCGCACGTGGACGTACCGGGAACTCGACGACGCGGTCAGCCGCGCCGCCGCCTACCTGCAGTCGCTGGGACTGTCGGCCGGTGAGCGCGTCGCCGCGTACGGCACCAACTCGGACGCGTACACGATCGGGTTCCTGGCCTGCGCGCGTGCGGGTCTCGTGCACGTCCCCGTCAACTATGCGCTCAAGGGCGAAGAGCTGACCTACCTGGTGTCGCAGTCCGGGAGCGCCGCGGTGCTGGTCGATCCGGCGCTGCGGGGCACCCTCGACTCGATCCGGGACGGGCTGGACCTCCGCCACGTGGTGCCGTTGCGCGACGCCGAGGGTTCCCTGCTCGCCCACAGCGGCTCCGGCGACGTGCCCGCCGTGGCCGTGCCGGTCGCGTCCACCGACCTGGCGCAACTGCTGTACACGTCGGGGACGACGTCGAAGCCGAAGGGCGCCATGATGACTCACGGCGGGCTCGTGCACGAGTACGTGTCCTCCGTGATCGCCCTCGCGTTGAGTGAGGGGGACAATCCGCTGATCTGCATGCCGCTGTACCACTCGGCGGGCATGCACGTGTTCATGCTGCCGTACCTGTCGGTGGGCGCCTCGGTGAATCTGATGCAGACTCCCGACATTCCGGAGATCCTGCGGCGCATCGAAACCGATCGCATCGGCTCGCTGTTCCTGGCCCCGACCGTGTGGGTGCCGCTCGCCGGATATCCCGACCTCGAGACCCGCGACCTGTCCTCGCTGAAGAAGGCACAGTACGGTGCGTCGATCATGCCGGTGACGGTGCTGAACCGGCTGCGCGAACGCTACCCCGACCTCGGCTTCTACAACTGCTTCGGACAGTCCGAGATCGGGCCGCTCGCCACGGTGCTGCAGCCCGCCGAGCACGAGGCGCGGCCGTCGTCGTGCGGCAAGGCCGTGTTCTTCGTCGAGACCCGGGTGGTGGATCCGGACGGCAACGACGTTCCGGACGGCGCGCCGGGCGAGGTGCTCTACCGTTCGCCCCAACTGTGCCTGGGGTACTGGGACAACCCCGGCGCCACCGCGGAGGCGTTCCGCGACGGCTGGTTCCACTCGGGCGATCTGGTGACGCGGGACGCGGAGGGGTACATCACCGTCGTCGACCGCATCAAGGACGTCATCAACACCGGCGGCATCCTGGTGGCATCGCGGGAGGTCGAGGACGCCGTCTACACGCACCCGGACGTCGCCGAGGTCGCCGTCATCGGGACGCCGGACGACAAGTGGATCGAGGCGATCACCGCGGTGGTGGTGCTGCGCGAGGACGCGTCCCCGGACGGGTTGATCGCCCACGTCAAGGAGCGCATCGCGCCGTTCAAGGTGCCCAAGCAGGTGGTGTTCGTGGACGAATTGCCCCGCAACCAGAGCGGCAAGCTGCTCAAACGCGAACTGCGCGCCAAGCTCTGACTATTTCCGTGTCGACGCTCGCTCGATCAGTTCGACCGGAAGCTTCACCGATTCGACGTCGTTGCCGGCGATGATCGACAGGAGATGACGCACACCCGTCGCGCCGATGAGGCGGGCGGGTGACCGGACGGTGGTCAGCGGCACCGGAAGCTGGGCGACCACCGGAATGTCGTTGTACCCGACCAGTGCGAGGTCGTCAGGGATGCGCAGTCCGAGGTCGCGGGCGACGCCGAGGACGCCGATCGCAATGGTGTCGCTGACGGTGAAGATCGCCTCGGGGCGCGAATCCGACTCCAGGAGAACGGTGGCCGCGGCGACGCCGCCGGACACGTCGAAGTCGGAGCGGACGACGCGGTCCGCTCCCAGCTCGATGCCGTTCTCGGCCAGCGCGTCCCGGAATCCGGCGAGCCGGTCGCGGGAGGTGCTCGCGTGGTCGGGGCCGGCGATGGCGGCGATCTCGGTGAAACCGCGGTCGAGGAGATGGCGTCCGGCGAGGTAGCCGCCTCGGTGGTCGTCGCCGGACACGAACGGCAGACCGACGTCGGCGTGCCGGTTGAGTTGCAGCATCGGCAGCGACCCCACCGACAGCGAGTCGACGAATTCGCGGCCGGGGCTGTGGAGGCTGCTGAGCAGGAGGCCGTCGACCTGCCTGCTGACGAGGAACTCGATGGCGCGGCGCTGGGCGTCCAGGTCGTCGGGTGGGCTCGACAGCAGCACCGAGTAGCCGGCCTGCGTGGCCGTCTCCTCGATGCCCTGGAACATTGTCGCGACCACCCCGTCGGTGAGTCGCGGCATGACGACGCCGAGGGTGGTGGTCTTCCGGGTCCGCAGGCTCGCGGCCCACAGATTGGGCTGGTAGCCGAGTTCGACCGCCACCTCGCGCACCCGTAGTGCGGCCTCGGACCAGCCGTCGGCGGGCTCGGGCTGCCGGAGCACCCGGGACGCCGTCGACACGTGGACACCGGCGCGTTCGGCGATCTCGCGGAGGGTCGGCGGACGCCCGGAGGTGCGTGTCGGGCGGTCCGGCAGGTTCACAAGCAATCCTCGCGGTCGGGGTCGGGGACCCGGCGGCCTCGTGGTTGACGTCCGCCGGAACGCGCCCTAGTCTACGTGACGAAATCGTTCGTGCAATCGTTCTCGCGAACGTTTGCACACCAGCCCCACCGGCCCCGTGGAGGAACAATGTCCGACTCGCAGTCCCTGTCCCAGCTGTTCGCCCTCGACTCGCTGCTCGACACCGAGGAGATCGCGATCCGCGACACCGTGCGCCGCTTCGCGGACGAGAAGATCCGGCCCCACATCGGCGAATGGTTCGAGGCGGCGGCACTGCCCGTGCGCGAACTCGCGGAGGGGCTGGGCGAACTCGGTGTCCTCGGGATGCACCTCGACGGTTACGGCTGCGCCGGCATGAGCGCCACGGCCTACGGCCTGGCCTGCCTGGAGCTCGAGGCCGTCGACTCCGGAATCCGCAGCCTCGTGTCGGTGCAGGGCTCGCTGGCCATGTTCGCGATTCACCACTACGGCAGCGAGGACCAGAAGCAGGAGTGGCTGCCCCGCATGGCCGCGGGCAAGGCGATCGGCTGCTTCGGTCTGACCGAGCCCGACTTCGGCTCCAACCCCGCGGGCATGCGCACGGGCGCCAAGAGGGACGGCGACGACTGGATCCTCAACGGCACGAAGATGTGGATCACCAACGGATCCGTCGCCGACGTCGCCGTCGTGTGGGCGCGCACCGACGACGGCATCCGCGGATTCGTCGTGCCCACCGACACCCCCGGCTTCTCGGCGCCCGAGATCAAGCACAAGATGTCGCTGCGCGCGTCCGTCACCTCGGAACTCGTGCTCGAGGACGTCCGGCTGCCCGAATCCGCGATGCTGCCCGAGGCCAAGGGGCTGGGCGGCCCGCTGGGCTGCCTCAACGAGGCCCGGTTCGGCATCATCTTCGGTGCGATGGGCGCCGCCCGCGACTGCCTCGAGTCCGCGATCTCCTACGCGCAGGACCGTCAGGTGTTCGACAAGTCGCTCGCCGCCTACCAGATCACTCAGGTCAAGATCGCCGACATGGCCCTCGAGGTCGGCAAGGGGCACCTCCTCGCCTACCACCTCGGACGTCTGAAGGATCGCGGCGAGGCACGCCCCGAGCAGGTCAGCACGGGCAAGCTGAACAACGTGCGCGAGGCCATCGCCATCGCCCGCGAGTGCCGCACGATTCTCGGCGCCAACGGAATCACGTTGGAATACCCCGTGATCCGGCACGCCAACAACCTCGAGTCCGTGCTCACCTACGAGGGAACGTCCGAGGTGCACCAGCTGGTGATCGGCCGTGCGCTGACGGGCGAGGCAGCGTTCCGGTGACTGCTTCGCTGGAGGGCCTGCTGATCGCCGACTTCGGGCGGGTGCTCGCCGGGCCGTACGCCACGATGCTGCTCGCCGATCTCGGCGCCGAGGTCGTAAAGATCGAACGCGCCGGCGTCGGTGACGACACGCGGCAGTGGGGTCCGCCGTGGGTGGGCGACGAGTCCACCTACTTCCAGTCCGTCAACCGCAACAAGCGGTCCTTCGCGTGGGACCTGCGCGACCCCGTCGACCTGGAGCAGGCGCGGGAACTGGCCGCCCGGGCCGACGTTGTGGTGGAGAACTTCCTGCCCGGCACGATGGACCGGCTCGGGCTCGGCTACGACGCCGTTCGAGAGATCAACCCCGACGTCGTCTACTGCTCGGTGACGGGTTTCGGCGGCCAGAACAACCTGCCCGGATACGACCTGCTCATCCAGGCCGTCGGCGGGTTGATGAGCATCACCGGTCCCGAACCCGGCGTCCCGACGAAGGTCGGGGTGGCCGTCGTCGACGTCGTCACCGGACTGCACGCCGCGGTCGGGATACTGGCGGCGCTGCGGCACCGCGACCGGAGCGGGGAGGGGCAGCGCGTCGAGGTGAACCTGCTGTCGTCGCTGCTGTCCGCCCTCGCGAACCAGACGTCGGGGTATGTGGGCGCCGGTGTCGTCCCGCAGGCGATGGGCAACCGGCATCCCAGCATCGCGCCGTACGAGGTGTTCCGGACCGGCGACCGTCCGCTGGTGCTGGCGGTGGGGAACAACCGTCAGTTCGCCTCTCTCGTCGAGGTTCTCGGTGTGCCCGAACTCGCCGGCGACGAGCGGTACGCGACCAACACGCAACGGGTCGCGCACCGCGAGCAACTGGTCCGGGACATCACCGACGCGCTGTCCGCGGACTCCGCGGACGTGTGGTTCGAGAAGCTGACCGAGCAGGGTGTCCCGTGCGGGCCGCTCAACGACATCGCCGACGCGGTGGCGCTCGCCGAGCGGCTCGGGCTGAACCCGGTGGTCGAGATCGACGATCCGCGCAGGGACCGGCCGGTGCGGCAGGTGGCGAACCCGATCCGGCTCAGCGCCACCCCGGCGAGCTATCGCAGCGCCCCGCCGCGGCTGGGCGAGGACACCCCAGCCGTGAGTACTTGTTAACGTCCCGCGGTTAACAAGTACTCACAGGGGGCTCTTTCCTAAGGGAGTGTTAGGAAGGCTCCGTGGCCCTTCCGAATCGATGTGACGTGACCCACTGTGGTGTGAACGCAGAGATCCAGGGCATCGAGAGGAGTCCCGCGTGAGCATCACATCGACGGGTGAGCGCCGAGTCATCGGCAATGTTTTGAAGGGTTCGGTCGGCAACCTGATCGAATGGTACGACTGGTACGTCTACGCGGCGTTCAGCGTGTACTTCGCGAAGGAGTTCTTCCCCGAGGGCGACACCACCGCGCAGTTGCTGTCCACGGCAGCCGTTTTCGCGGTCGGGTTCCTCATGCGGCCGATCGGCGGCTGGATCATGGGCCGGTACGCCGACCGGCACGGTCGCCGGTCGGCGCTCACCCTGTCGGTGACGGTGATGGCGGCGGGTTCGCTCGTCATCGCCGTCACGCCGTCCTACGCGAGCATCGGGATCGTGGCACCGGTGCTGCTGGTGATCGCCCGGATGCTGCAGGGACTGTCGGTGGGCGGCGAGTACGCCACCAGCGCCACGTACCTGGCCGAGGTCGCGTCGCCCGGCCGGCGCGGGTTCTACTCGAGCTTCCAGTACGTCACGCTTGTCGCCGGACAGCTGATCGCGCTGGGTGTGCAGATCGTCCTGCAGTTGACGCTGCCTGCGGAGGCCATGCAGTCGTGGGGCTGGCGGATCCCGTTCCTCATCGGCGCGGCCGGTGCCGTCGCGGTGATGTGGCTGCGTCGCACGATGGACGAGTCGGAGGCGTTCACCGAAGAGGTGGAGGCCAAGCGTGACGACGACGCGCCGGCGAATGGGCCGAAGGAGGGTTCGCTGCGAATGCTGCTGCAGTACCCCCGCGAATGCCTGCTGGTGTGCGCCCTGACGCTGGGTGGGTGCGTGGCATTCTACACGTACACCACGTACATGCAGAAGTACATGATCAACACCTCCGGCATCTCCAAGGACACGGTGGCGTGGATCAACTTCGCGGCCCTGCTGGTGTTCATCGTGTTGCAGCCGATCGGCGGCGCTCTGTCCGACCGCATCGGCCGCCGCAAGCTGCTCATCTTCTTCGGCGTGGGCGGAACCGTCCTCACCGTGCCGCTGATGACCGTGCTCGGGAAGACGACGAACCCGCTGGTCGCGTTCGCGCTGATGATGCTGGGATTGATCGTCGTCACCGGCTACACGTCGGTGAACGCGATCGTGAAGACGGAGCTGTTCCCGACGAAGGTCCGCGCGCTCGGCGTCGGGTTGCCGTACGCCCTCACGCTGGCGATCTTCGGCGGAACCGTCGAGACCGTCGCCCTCGCCCTGAAGCGGGCAGGCCACGAATCGCTATTCTTCTACTACGTGACCGGGTGTATCGCCATCTCGCTCGTCGTCTACGTCTTCATGCGTGAGACTTCGAACGGCTCGCCCCTCGACCGGCCGTCCAGCCGGGAGGACACCCCGGACGACGACGTCGAGCTGGTCGACTCGCGGAGCTGATCGAAGGGAAGTGACGTGCAGATCGCGGTGGTCGAAGACGACGACGGAGTCGGCGACGCACTTGTGGAGGCGCTGGGAACCCACGGCCACGAGGCGGTGCGCATGCGCCGCGGCTCCGATCTCCTTCTCGGCCATCGCGGTATGGACGCGGTGATCCTCGACCTCGGTCTCCCCGACGCGGACGGCCTGCAGGTGCTCCGGCAGCTGCGGGCCGTCAGCGACGTTCCGGTGGTGATCCTCACGGCCCGCGACGACGAACGGTCGGTGGTGCGGGGACTGCGCGGCGGGGCGGACGACTACCTCGTCAAACCGGCGCGGCTCGCGGAACTGCTGGCCCGGCTCGACGTCGTGACCCAGCGCAGGCGCGCGACCGGACCTTCGGCCGAGCAGACGGTCACCGAGGGTGACGTGGTGGTCGATCTGGCGGCGCGCGAGGTGGAAGTCGGCGGTGCACCGGTTGCGTTGACGGCCAAGGAGTTCGAGCTTCTCGAGGTGCTGGTCACCCGTCCCGGCGCCGCGGTGAGCCGCCAGCAGTTGATGGACGCCGTCTGGGGCGACGCGTATGTGGCGATCTCCCGCACCCTCGACGTGCACATGACGGGGCTGCGCGCGAAACTGGGCCGTCCCGGGCTGATTTCGACCATCCGCGGGTACGGCTACCGCTGGGGCGCGTGACGTGCGCCGCCGGGTGCTCGCCGTCCTGCTGGTGTTCGCGGCCGTCGCGGTGGTGGCGTTCGCGGTCCCGCTGGCGCTGGCGACCAGTGCCGGGCGGACCCAGGCACTGAGGCTGAGCCGGGAGGCGGACGCGACGCATTTCGCGAGCCTCGCCGGGCAGACCCAGGCCCCCGGAAGTACCACACTGCTGCGCGAAGAGGTGGCCCGCTACCACGAGTTGTACGGCGAGGGCGTCCTCATCGTCGACGCCAGGGGCAACGTCCGCGCCGGGGCGGGACTGTCGCCGGACGACTCCGACGTCGCCGCGGCGATCACGGCGGGACTGCGCAACCAGAAGCAGGGCATCAGCGGTTCGCTGACCCCGTGGTCGGCGAACCGGGTGCTGTCGGCCGTGCCCGTCGGCACCGGGGCGCAGGTGGACGGCGCTGTCGTGCTGGACGTGTCCACTCGCGCCGCACGGGAATCCATCCGGATGTCGTGGCTGGTGATCGTCGCGGGGGCGCTCGGCGCGCTGGCAGCGGTCACGGCCGTCGCGATCGCGCTGTCCCGGTGGACGGTTCGCCCGCTCGGGGCGCTCACCGCCAGGGTCGGAGCCCTCACCGAGGCGGTCCCGTCCCCGCGTCCGCGGGCGGGTCGCACCTCCGGGCGGCCGTCCGGCCGGTACAGCGGACCGCCGGAGGTGCAGGAACTCGCGAAAGCGTTCGATACCATGTCGGGCGCCGTCCAGGCGTCGGGTCAGGCGCAGCGCCAGCTGATCGCCGACACCGCCCATCAGCTCCGAAACCCCCTCGCGGCCCTGCACATCCGGCTTGATTCCCTCGGCCCGCACGTCGCCGAGGCCGGTGCCGAAACCTACCGCCGGACGGGGATGGAGGTCGATCGGCTCGGCGGAATCCTGGACGGACTGCTGGCGCTCGCCGTCGCCGAATCACCCGCCGACACCGGTGAGGACGAGTCCGCGCGCGGCGGCTGCGACATCGGTGCCGTCCTCGCGGACCGTGCCGACGCCTGGACGGAGGCCCTCGGGGAATCGGGGATGACCCTCGCGTTCCGGCCACCGGCGGAGCCGCTGGTCGCCGACTTCCGGGACAGTAACCTGTCCCAGGTCCTGGACGTCCTGCTCAGCAACGCCCACGCGTACGCCGGCCGCGGGTCGACGGTCCGGATCGACACCGGAAAGTCCGTCTCGGGAATCGAGATCCGGGTCAGCGACGACGGCGTCGGGGTGAGCGAGGACGAGATCGGCAAACTGTCTTCGCGGTTCTTCCGCGGGTCAGGGGCGGCGCAGCAGGGCACCGGCCTCGGACTGTCCATCGCGACCGCACTGGTCGAGGGCGGCGGCGGAACGCTGACGGTCGCTGCGGCCCGGCCGCACGGGCTGCAGGTCACGCTGACGCTTCCGGAACCGGCGGTGCCGGCGTGATCACGCGACGAACACTGCTGCGCGGCGTCCTCGCGGCGGGCGCGACCGCGGCCACGGGTGCGGTTCTCGCCGCATGCTCGGACAGCGGTACCGATCCGCTGCGACTCGCCGCCGGTGAGGAGGGCGGATTCTTCTGGGAGTTCGCCCAGTTGACGGCCGCGGCCGCCGAACGTGCCGCACTGCCGGTGCGGATCGTCCCCGTCCGGACCGCCGGGTCGATGGAGAATCTGGCGGCGCTGGCGTCCGGCGACGCGGAACTGGCCCTGAGCCTCGCCGACGCCGCCGTGTCGGCGATGGAGGCCGGGGCCGCATTCACCGCTCTCGGCAAGGTGTACGAGAACTACATGCAGCTCGCGGTGCGCGCCGATTCCGGGATCACGGACACCGCGCAGTTGCGGGGCGCCCGAATCAGTCTGGGCGCCACAGGCTCCGGTGCGGAATTGACGGGCGAACGCATCCTCGACGTCCTGGGCCTGGCGGGTCCGGGAGACGTGACGCGACTGCACCTCTCGATGACCGATGCGGGGAAGGCCCTGCGGGACGGCACGGTCGATGCGGTTCTGTGGGCGGGCGGGGTGCCGACGCCGTCGTTCGCGGATCTCGGGATCCCGCTGCGACTGCTCGACCTGTCCGCCGAACTGGAATTACTACGGGTGCGGTTCGGTCCGCGCTACGAGCCGGTGCTGATTCCGCCCGGCACGTACGGACAGCAGACGTCGGTCGCGACGATCGGTCTCGCGAACCTGCTCCTCGCCGACCAGGCCGTGTCCGACGACGCCGCGGGTGCCATCGTCGAGGTGCTCATCGACCACGCGGCGGAACTGGTGCCGGATCAGGCTACCGGCAGCCAGTTCCTGGACCGGCAGTCGCTGATCGTCACCGCCGGCGTGCCGCTGCACCCCGGAGCGGCCGCGGCGTACCGCAGGCACCACGGCTGACCGGTCCCTTAGTGCACCCGGGCGACGACGAAGATGCGTCGGAACGGGAAGAACGTGCTCCCGTCCGGTCGCCGGGGATACGCCTCGTCGAGGAGCGGGACGAGTTCCTCCCGGAAGCGCTCCCAGTCCGGCGCGGAGAGGGCATCCTTGACCGGTCGGAGCGCCGTTCCGGTGATCCACTCCAGTACCGGGTTCTCTCCGGTCAACTGCTGGACGTACGTGGTCTCCCAGGCGTCGACGACGCACCCGGCGTCCGCGAGCAGGCCCGCGTACCCGACGGGATCGTCGACGACGTTCGTCGCCCGGAACGGCACGTCCGCCAACCACCGGGACCACCGCTCGGCCCCGGCGAGGTCCCGGACGATCGCGTGCGAGGGCGCGTCGAAGTTGCCGGGGACCTGCACCGCGATCCACGCCCCCGACGGCAGTTGTCCCGGCCAGCGGCGAAGCAACTCCCGGTGCTCGGGCACCCACTGCAGGGCGGCGTTGGAGACGACGACGTCGGTGTCGGGCTGCGGCGTCCAGTCGCGCACGTCCAGCCGGGCGGCGTCGAGTCCGCGGTCACGCGCGGCCCGGACCATCTCGGCTGAGCTGTCGGACGCCTCCAGGACGGCGTCCGGCCACCGCTGGGCGAGGCTGACGGTCAAATTTCCCGGGCCGCAGCCGAGGTCGACGACGCGGCGGGGTGACCGCGTGTCGACGCGCGACAGCAACTCGTAGAACGGGCGCCCGCGATGGTCCGCGAAGGCGAGGTACTTGTCCGGATCCCAGATGTCGTCCACGCCTCCAAACGGTACGCCCATACTGTTGGTGTGTGGGGTCAGAGGCCGAGATCCTTCGCGATGATCGTCTTCATGACCTCGCTCGTTCCGCCGTAGATGCGGGACACCCGGGTGTCCGCGTACAGGCGTGCGATGGGGTATTCGAGGATGTAGCCGTAACCGCCGTGCAGTTGCAGGCACTTGTCGATGACCCGTCCCGCGGCCTCGGTGCAGAACAGTTTCGCCTTCGCGGCGTCGGCGACCATCAGTTCGCCCGCGTCGTGCAGTTCGAGTGCGCGGTCGGCCATCAGCTGGATCGCCTCGACCTCGGTGGCGCACTCGGCGAGCACGAACTTGGTGTTCTGGAACGCCGCGACGGGCTTGCCGAACACCTTGCGTTCCTTGACGTACGCGATCGCGTGCTGCAACGCCGCGGCCGAAGTCGCCGATCCGCCGAGCGCGATGGACAGACGCTCCTGCGCGAGGTTGTGGGTGAGGTAGCTGAACCCGGCCCCCTCCTCGCCGAGGCGGTCCGCCACCGGCACCTGCACGTCGGTGAAGGACAGTTCGGCGGTGTCCGACGCCTTCAGGCCGATCTTCTCGATCTTGCGGCCCACCGCGAAACCCTCGGCTGTGGTGTCGACGACGAGGATGGTCAGACCGGCCCGGCGGTCCTCCGGGGTGCTGGGCGCGGTGCGGCACACCACGAGGATCCGGTCGGCGAGCGCGCCGCCGGTGATGAACGTCTTCGCGCCGTTGAGGACGTAGTGCGACCCGTCCGCCGACAGCTTCGCCGACGTCGCGATGCTTGCCAGGTCGGAACCGGTGCCCGGCTCGGTCATCGCAATGGCGAACATGATGTCGCCGGAGGCGAATCCGGGGAGCCACCGCTGCTTCTGCTCGTCGCTGGCGTACTCGAGCAGGTACGGCAGGATCAGGTTGGTGTGCACGGAGTAGCTGCCGAACGTGACGCCTGCGGCCGCCGTCTCCTCGCCGACCACCGCGGCGAACTTGAAGCTCTTCTCACCGGCGCCGCCGAACTCCTCCGGCACCTGGATCCCGAGCACACCGAGCTCACCGAGGCGGCGGTAGAAGTCGCGCGGCGGATGCCCTTCGCCCTCCCAGTCGTGGTGGACGGGCGCGACTTCCTTGGCGATGAAATCGCGGATCGTCTTCCGGAACGCGTCGTGATCTTCGTTGAACACCGTACGCTGCACGGGTTTTCTCCTTCGGATTACAGTGCGTAACTGCGCAGTACGCCCTTGCTGATGATCATCTTCTGAATCTCGCTGGTGCCCTCGCCGATGAGGAGGAACGGTGCCTCGCGCATCAGGCGCTCGATCTCGTATTCCTTCGAGTAGCCGTAGCCGCCGTGGATGCGGAAGCTGGCCTGGGTCACCTCGGAGCAGTACTCGCTGGTGAGGTATTTGGCCATGCCCGCGGCGACGTCGTTGCGTTCCCCGGAGTCCTTCAGGCGGGCGGCGTTGACCATCATCAGATGCGCGGCTTCCACTTTCGTCGCCATCTCGGCGAGGCTGAACGCGACCGCCTGGTGTTCGGCGATCGGCTTGCCGAACGTGCTGCGTTGCTGCGCGTACCGGGCGGCGAGCTCGAACGCCCGGATCGCGACCCCGCACGCGCGGGCGGAGACGTTGACCCGGCCGACCTCGACGCCGTCCATCATCTGGGAGAACCCGCGGCCCGGGGTTCCGCCGAGGACGTCGCCGGCGGCCGCGTGGTAGTTGTCGAACAGCAACTCGGTGGTGTCGATGCCCTTGTAGCCCATCTTGTCGATCTTCCCCGGGATGGTGAGTCCGGGGAGGACCTCACCGAACCCGGCGGGCTTCTCGATCAGGAAGGTGGTCAGGTTGTCGTGCGGCTTGGCGGCACCCTCCTCGGTGCGCACCAGTGCGGCGACGAGCGTCGAGCTGCCACCGTTGGTGAGCCACATCTTCTGGCCGTTGATCACGTAGTTGCCGTCGGCGTCGCGCTTGGCCTTGGTGCGGATCGCGGCGACGTCGGAACCCAGCTCGGGCTCGGACATCGAGAACGCGCCGCGCACCTCACCGGTCGCCATCCGCGGCAGGTAGTAGTTCTTCTGGGCGTCGGTGCCGTGCTGACGGATCATGTACGCGACGATGAAGTGGGTGTTGATCACACCCGACACGCTCATCCAGCCGCGGGCGAGTTCTTCGACGCACAACGCGTACGTGAGCAGGGATTCGCCCAGCCCGCCGTACTCCTCGGGGATCATCAGCCCGAACAGGCCCATGTCGCGCATCTTGTCGACGATGGCCTGGGGGTAGGTGTCGGAGTGTTCGAGTTCCTGTGCGGCCGGGATGATGTCGCGATCGACGAAAGTGCGCACGGTGTCGACGATCTCGGTCTGGAACTCGGTCAGATCGAGAGTGTGGGCGAGGCGGCTCATAGAACTCAGAATGCCCGATCCGCGGGTGCCCTTCTAGAGGTGTTCGGGCTATCTGTCGGATAGCGCAGTCCAATGCACCCGCCGCCCGGCGACCCATAGGCTGACGTAGCCGGTGCCTTCGCCGAGTACGTATTGATCGACGGCTTCCCGGTCCGTTCAATGAATCGAGACACTGTGACCCACGCCACGACATACTTCGAAGGGATCACCACGTGACCCGCTCCTCTGCCACCCTCGACCGGGCCGTCGCCATCGGTTCCGAGTCCCGCAGCCGCGCTTGGGGCCTGACCGCGCTCCTCGTGCTGCTCTACGTCGTCAACTACGCCGACAAGGCCGTCCTCGGCATCATCGCCCAGCCCCTCGCCCACGAACTGGGGCTGAGCGCCTCGCAGATCGGGCTGGTGGGCAGCCTCTTCTTCCTGACCTTCACCGTCGGCGGCTTCTTCGCCGGCGCGCTGAACCGCTGGATGTCGCTCCGATGGGCGCTGCTGCTGCTCGCGATCGCCTGGTCCGTCGCAATTCTTCCGCTCGTGGTCGTCGCGAGTTTCGCGGTCCTGCTGGTAAGTCGCCTGCTGCTCGGGCTCGCGGAGGGCCCGAGTTCCGCTCTGCTCCACACGGGGGCGTACTCGTGGCACGCCCCCGCCAAGCGCGGACTGCCGAGCGCACTGCTCGCCGGCGCCGCATCGATCGCGAAGATCGCCGTCGCGCCCGCTCTCGCGTTCGTGACCGTCACGTTCGGGTGGCGCTATGCACTGGTCGCGCTGGCCGCCATCGGAGTGCTGTGGTGCGTCGTCTGGCTGACCGTCTGGAGCGAAGGCCCGTACATCCGCAGCGGGAAGGGCGCCGATTCCGCGGTCGCCGGTGAACCGGCGGTGCCGTGGGGTCGCATCTTCCGGACCCGCACGTTCATCAGCGGTGCGCTTCTCGTCATGAGCGTGTACGCCCTGGTGGCCGTGGTTCTGACGTGGCTGCCGTCGTACTTCGAAGTGGGCCTCGGGTACAGCCGCTTGCAGGCCGGCTCCATGTTCGCGTTCCCGAGCATCGCCGGGCTGATCCTGATGCTGCTGTCGTCCGTGATCGGCGACCGTCTGCTCGCACGCGGCTCAACGTCCCGCGTCGTCCGCGTCGTCGTCCCCGCCGTCGGGGTGCTGATCTGCGGTGCGATCCTGCTGGCCCTCCCGTCCATCACGGCACCCGCGGTGGCCGTCCTCGTCGTCTCCGTCGGCTACGGCTTCGCCGCGTCGGTGTTCCCGCTGCTCAACGCGGCGATCTCGGAGATCTGCCCGCCCCGCCAGACCGCGGGCACCCTGGGTGTCTTCCTCGCCGTCATGGCGATCGGCGGACTCGTCGCCCCCTACGCGACGGGTCTGATCGTCGACGCGGCCGCCTCGCCCGCCGAGGGGTACGCCACCGCGTTCCAGGCCCTCGGACTCGTCGCCGCCGTGTGCGCCGTCGGTGCGCTGCTCTTCGCGAACCCCGAGCGCGACAAGAAGCTGGTCCGGGGCGACGCTGCGGTCATAGGCACGAACTAACGCTGCGATCGGCCGAAAGTCGTTGTGCTGACAACTTCGCCCGTGATTGATTCGAGTCACCCCCTCAGATCGAAGGAACACACCATGCGCGATGCAGTGATCGTCGACGCCGTCCGCACGCCCATCGGGCGGCGTGGCGGGTCCCTGTCCGGAATCCACCCCGCAAATCTGTCGGCGCACGTCCTCGAGGCCCTCGCGGCGCGCACCGGCGTCTCCCCGGATCAGGTCGGCGACGTCGTCTGGGGCTGCGTCAGCCAGGTGGGGGAGCAGGCGGGCAACGTCGCCCGCACCGCCGTCCTCGCCGCCGGCTGGCCCGAATCAGTGCCGGGCACCACCCTCACCCGGGCGTGCGGGTCGAGCCAGCAGGCCCTGAGCTTCGCCGCCGCCACCGTCATCGCGGGCCACGAGGACATCGTCGTCGCCGGTGGCGTGGAGTCGATGAGCCGGGTCCCCATGGGCAGCGCGAGCACGAACGGTGAGCACTTCCCGGCGGCCGTCCTCGACCGGTACGGCGTCGGCGGGTTCAGCCAGGGCACCGGCGCCGAGATGATGGCCGAGAAGTGGGGGCTCTCCCGACAGGCGCTCGACGAGTACGCGCTGCGATCGCACGCACTCGCGGCCGCCGCCGCGGACCGGGGCGCATTCGACGGGCAACTCGCGCCGCTCTCCGACGTCCTCGCCGGGGACGAGGGGATCCGCCGGGGCGGCACCCTCGAATCCCTCGGCAAGCTGAAGACCGTCTTCAAGGAGGACGGCGTGATCCACGCCGGCAACTCCTCGCAGATCTCCGACGGCGCCGGTGCGCTGCTCGTCACGACGAGCGAGAAGGCCGCCCAACTGGGCCTGACCCCGATGGCCCGCATCCACACGTGCGCCGTCGCGGGCGACGACCCGGTGATCATGCTGACCGGACCCATCGCCGCGACGGAGAAGGCACTGTCCCGCTCCGGACTGAAGATCGACGACATCGGCGCCTTCGAGGTGAACGAGGCGTTCGCTCCCGTCCCGATGGCGTGGCAGGCGGAGACCGGCGCCGCGACGGACCGGCTCAATCCGCTCGGCGGCGCCATCGCGGTCGGGCACCCGCTCGGCGGTTCCGGGGCGATCCTGATGACCAGGCTCGTCCACCACATGCGGGACAACGGCATTCGGTACGGACTGCAGACGATGTGTGAGGCGGGTGGCCTCGCCAACGCCACCATTCTCGAACTTCTCTGATCCGGCAACATCTTTCGAAGGGAACACACGCACGATGGAACTCAAGGGAATTTCGACCGCGGTCACCGGCGGCGCGTCCGGTCTCGGTCTGGCGACGGCCCGCCGGCTCGTCGACGCGGGTGCTCAGGTCACGCTCATCGACCTGCCGAACTCCGACGGTGAGGCGGCGGCGAAGGAATTGGGCAGCGCCGCGCAGTTCGCTCCCGCCGACGTGACCGATTCCGAGCAGTTCGCGGCCGCACTCGACGTCGCCGACGAGCGTGGCGGACTGCGCGGCCTCGTGCACTGCGCGGGCGCCGGACGCCGGATGCGCATCCTCGACTCCGACGGCAAGGCGGGCTCCGTCGA
The DNA here is from genome assembly GCF_002165735.1 of Rhodococcus sp. NCIMB 12038. Classification (NCBI taxonomy): domain Bacteria; kingdom Bacillati; phylum Actinomycetota; class Actinomycetes; order Mycobacteriales; family Nocardiaceae; genus Rhodococcus; species Rhodococcus sp. NCIMB 12038. The sequence goes on along the minus strand of NZ_NHML01000015.1, from coordinate 115,879 downwards.
GGACTTCGAGTTCGTGATCCGGCTCAACCTCGTCGGGTCGTTCAACGCCCTGCGGCTCGGGGCGGAGCGGATGGCGCGGCAGGAGGAGATCGACGGCGAGCGCGGCGCGGTCGTGCTGACGGCGTCCGTCGCCGCATTCGAAGGCCAGATCGGCCAGATCAACTACACCGCGTCGAAGGCCGGCATCGTGGGCATGACGGTCACCGCGGCCCGGGACCTCGCCAGCCGTAACATCCGGGTGTGCACCATCGCCCCGGGGATCATGGACACCCCGCTCCTCGCCCGGCTGCGCGACGACGTGCGCGCGTCGCTGGAGAAGTCGGTGCCGAACCCGTCGCGTCTGGGCAAGCCGAGCGAGTTCGGGCAGCTCGCCTGCCAGATCCTCGAGAACGGCTACCTCAACGGCGAAACCATCCGCCTGGACGGTGCCATCCGCATGGCACCCCGCTGACGAGTAGGGGACCGAACGTGAACAATCCCGCACCGGCACTGCACTATCCGGAACTGACGATGGCGGCGTTCCCGTCGAGCATGGCACTCCTCTACGGCGACCGGCCCGCGGTGGTCGACGGCGACGCCGTGTGCACCTACCGCGAACTCGACGATCGGTCGGGAGCGTTCGCCGCCGCGCTGCGGGATGCGGGCGTGACCGAGCGCGACGTGGTGCTCCTGCACCTCGGCAACTGCATCGAGTTCGTCGTGGCCTACTACGGCGCGCTGCGGGCAGGGGCGACCGTCACCCTGGTCAACCCTCTCCAGCCCGCCCCCGGACTGCGCTCGCAGATCCTCGACACCGCGGCGGTCGCCGCCGTCACCCAGCCCGGGCAGCTGGACACGCTCGCCGAGGCTGCGCGCGGCACCACCGTCCGCACCATCGTGGTGGCCGGACTCCCGGCGGGCGTCGGGCGCGGTCAATTCGGGTTCGAGGAGTTCGTCCGCGGGTATGCCACCGCGCCGTTCACCCCGGCGGTGTCCGGGGACGACGTCGCCCACCTCGCCTATACGGGCGGCACCACCGGGTTGTCCAAGGGCGTGCGGGTGCTGCACCGCAACGTTCTCGCCAACGTGACCCAGATGATTGCGTGGCGCGCGGGCCACGAGGTGCGGGCCACCGCCGACGGCGGTATCGAACTGCGTCCCATCGAGAGTCTCGGCGACCGCGGTGTGGTGCCCGGCGCCGGCGCGACCGTCGTCGTGTCGCCGCTGTTCCACGCGCACGCGCTGATCAACATGTCGTTCCTGCTGCTGTGCGGGGCGACGCAGGTGTTCGCCGGGCGCTTCGAGCCCGGCCGGATGCTGGAGTTGATCGAGACGAACCGCGCCACGTACATCACCGGGAGCCCGGCGATGTGGCACGCCGTCGCCACGCATCCAGACGCCGCGACCCGGGACACCGATTCGGTACGGGTGGTCTCCTCGGGCGCCGCGCCGATCGACCACGTGACCCTCGAGGCGCTGGGGCGGGCGTTCCCGTCGGCGAGCGTGGTCGAGGGGTACGGGCTGACGGAGGGAACCTGCCTGGTCGCGTCCGCACCGCTGACCGGGGCCGTCGCCTACAAACTCGGCAGCGTGGGGTTGCCGGTCTTCGACACCGAGGTGCAGATCCGCGCCCAGGACGACTCCAATGCCGTACTGGACGCCGGCGCCCGCGGCAAGCTGTGGGTCCGGGGACCGCAGGTCACGGACGGCTACCTGAACCATCCGGAGATCACGGCGCAGCAGTTCGTCGACGGCTGGCTCGACACCGGCGACATCGCCTACCTCGACGAGGACGGATACCTGTTCATCTGCGATCGCACCAAGGACATGCTGATCTACAAGGGCTACAACGTGTATCCGCGTGAGCTCGAGGAGATCCTCGTCTCGCACCCGGACGTGTCCTCCGCCGCCGTCGTCGGCCGCGAGGCAGGCAGCGTCGGCCAGGAGCCGGTGGCGTTCGTGGTGCCGATGCCTGGAGTGACGATCGACGGGGATGCGGTGTCCGCGTTCGTCGCCGAGCGGGTGCTGCCGTACAAGAAGGTACGCGACGTGGTGGTGGTCGAGCAGTTGCCGACCTCGGCGGCCGGGAAGATCCTCAAGACGAAGCTGCGCGAGCAACTCGCGACCGCGGCGACGTAGCTCCCGCTGGGTGGACGCAACCCTGTGACGCGCTCCCTCCATCCCCTACCGTCCTGGTAGCGGGGAAGGAGGGAGCGCTGATGGTTGCGGCAGAACCGATCGTGTACATCGTCGACGAGATGGTGGTGACGCCCGGCCGGGCGCGCGCGTTTCTCACCGCCTACCTGGAACGCTATGCGCCCGGCGCGATTGCGCGTGGCCTGACCCTCGACCGCGTGCTGGTCTCGCCGCCGGTATGGCTCGAGGACCAGTCCAACACCGTCAGTGTCAGCTGGACCCTGCGCGGCGCTCGCGCCTGGTGGCACCACAGTCTTCTCGCACGCCACGACGCGGACGTGCTGCGCTGGTGGGAGGACGCCGACGAGCTCCTCACCACCCGGCGACGCACCGTCTCCTGCGCGCCCGCGGACGTGGAGGTCGCGACCGATGTTTAAGGTGACCAAGCTGATTCACCTCGGCGCCGACTCCGACGGCACCGCCGCTGCGTCGCTGGCAGGCAGGCTGCAGGACGTCGCGGCTCCCCGGGCCCGGCGCGTTCTCGTGGCACCGACCCTGCCCGGCGGCATCAACGGCGGCGACGTGATCGCGCACCTCCACTTCGACGACGAATCCGACTGGCGCGCCGTCGAACCCGGCATCGTCGCGCAGCTGTCCGCCCACGGGATCGGGCACGTCGACAGCGTCGGCTACGCAGGCGTGCCCACTCCCGCCCCACGCGCCCTCGAACCGGCCGTGTACCGGACGCTCCTCGTCTCGGTCGACAATTCGGCCGACCCGGCGGTGATGGAGCAGTTCGAATCCGAGACGCGGGCGATGCCGAACTACATCCGCACCATCGGGACGTCGCAGCTGAGCCGGGTCCACGAGTCGGCCGGTTCGGCTCGGTGGACCCACGTCTGGGAGCAGGAATACGCCGACCTCGACGGACTGTCCGGGCCGTACATGACGCACCCCTACCACTGGGCGCACATCGATCGGTGGTTCGATCCCGAACGCGGGCCGCGGATCGTCACCCGGCTCTGCCACAGCTTCTGCGTGATCGACGGGGCGATCATCTAATTATTGGTGGTGGGGTTGGGATCGGTCGGGTGCCGGGTCGAGGTGGGTGGTGGCCCAGTTGGCGAGCAGGGTCATCGCGTCGGCGGACGGGGTGGCGGGTTCGGCGCTGTAGAAGGTCAGGACCAGGCCGGGGTCGGCGGGCACTGGCATCGTTTCGTAGCCGATGGTGATGTCGCCGACGACGGGGTGATGGAAGGTCTTCGTTCCGGTGTAGTGCAGGCGCACATTGTGTTTGGCCCATCGGGTGCGGAATTCTTCGCTGCGGGTTGATAGTTCGCCGACGAGGTCCGAGATGCCGCGGTCGTAGGGGTCGCGGCCGGCGTCGGTGCGCAGCAGGTTGACCGCGCCGTCGGCGGCGTGGTCCCAGTTGGGGTAGAACTCGTGGGCGCGGGGGTCGAGGAAACAGAAGCGGACGAAGTTGACCGGTACGGCCGGCTCGGGGTGCAGCGGGTCGGGGTAGAGCGGGCTGTAGAAGGCGTAGGCGAGTGGGTTGGCGGCGACGAGGTCGTGGCGGGCGTTGCGCACGAACGCGGGCCCGGTGTAGGCGTCGAGTAGTCGCTGCACCATCGGTCTGACCGGCTTGCCGGCGCGGCGTGGCCGGGTCCGTTGCGGGCGGGTCAGGGCGCTGCGGTGCAGGTCGAACAGGTGGGAGCGTTCGGCGTCGTCGAGTTCGAGGGCGCGGGCGATGGCGTCGAGGACCTGTTCGGAGATGTTGTTGACCTTGCCGCGTTCGATCTGCGTGTAGTAGTCGACCGAGAGCCCGGCCAGGGTGGCGACTTCTTGACGGCGCAGGCCCGGGACGCGGCGTTTGGCGGCGTCGTAGACCGGTAGCCCGACGTGTTCGGGGGTGATCTTGGCCCGCCGTGACGCCAGGAACTGGCCGATCGCGGCCGCTCGGTTAGTGGACTCCATAGAGGCGAGGCTACGACCTGCCCCGTGGTGGGTGCCAGGTGCTGTGAGGGGGGTGCTGCCGGCACCCCTCTCATCTTCGCCTCCCACGGCGGCTGTCTGCGGCGTTGCATGGATGCTGCGAGCACGGAGGTGCTCCGACGCCCGAGCAAAGTGTTTCGAGATCGACGAAGGTGACATGAGCACGCAACCAGATATCCGAACAACACCGAGTACTCGGTTGCCTGCACTGGTGTATGTGCTGGCGGCCGGGATCTTTCTGATGGGCACGACCGAGTTCATGGTCGCCGGGCTGTTGCCCGACGTTGCCGCGGATCTGGGTGTGGATATCGCCCGGGCCGGGTTGCTGGTCACGGCGTTCGCGGTCGGCATGATCATCGGTCCGCCGGTGATGGCGCTGGCCACGGTGCGGCTGCCCGCGCGGGCCACCCTGGTCGGTGCGCTGACGGTGTTCGCCGCCGGGCACGTCGTCGCGGCGGTGAGCGATTCGTTCACCGTCGTGACCGTGTCGCGAGTGGTGACGGCGCTGGCCACCGGCACCTTCTGGGCGACCGGCGCCATCGTGGCCACGACCGTCGCCGGGCCCGGGGCGAGCGCACGCGCGCTGGCGGTGATGTCGGGCGGGCTGAGCCTGGCCGTCGTCGCGGGAGTGCCGGTGGGGACCTTCGCCGGGCAGTTCAGTGGCTGGCGGGGACCGTTCTGGATGCTGGCCGTGCTGGCGGTTCCGGCGATCGTGGTGGTGTTGCGGTACGCGCCGACCACGGCCGGTGACGGCCGGGCCAGGGTCTCGGTCGGTGCGGAGTTGTCGGCGGTGCGGCCGTGGCGGGTGTGGGTGATGCTGGGGGCGATCGCGCTCGCGCAGGCCGGGTTCCTCGGCGCGTACAGCTTCATCAGCCCGCTGCTGACCGACCGCGCCGGCATCCCCACCGTGCTGGTGCCGGTGGTGCTGGTCGGATTCGGGGTCGGTGCGCTGGCGGGCACGGCGCTCGGTGGTCGGGTCGGCGACCGCCGTCCCCTGGTCACGATCGCCGTGGCGGTGTCGTGCACCGCTGCCCTGCTTCTCGTGCTCGCCGCGACCGCGAGCCACTCGACGATAGTGGTCGCGGTAGTCGTGCTGCTCGGTGCGTGCGGGCTCGGTGCGAACCCCGTGCTGATCGCCCAGGTCCTTCGGTTCGCAGGCGACGGGTCGCGGTTGGCGTCGTCGCTGGCGACCGCGGCGTTCAACCTCGGTACCGCCGGAGGGTCGGCCCTCGCCGCGACCACCCTGTCGTCCTCGCTGGGTCTGGCCGGCCCGGCGGTGCTCGGCGCCGCTGTGACCGGAGCAGCGCTGCTCCCGGTCGCTGTGCTCGCCACCACCCGGGCCACGACGAAGATCGAGACCGGACTCGACGCCATCACCATTGCCGGCGACAACGCCACGTTCACCGTCACCGACTGACCACCCCGACGACAGAAAAGGACCACCACTATGCGTGGGGTATTTGATGGGCCACGAGTACGTCGGAATCGTCGAGGAAATCGGGGACGCCGTGCAGACCCTCACGGTCGGGGATTTCGTCGTCGGTTCGTTCTGCGTCTCCGACAACACCTGCGAGATCTGCCGTGCCGGGTACCAATCCCGCTGCGCACAAGGTTAATTCGTGGCCGGCACCATTGGAACTCAGGCGGAGCGTGCCCGCATCCCGTACGCCGACGGCACCCTCGTCGCAACCCCGGTCAGCCGGACCCCGATCTGGTGCCCTCCCTGCTGGCGGCGTCGGACGTCCTGGGAACGGGCTGGTTCGCGGCCGTCGCCGCCGAGGCCGGCCCCGGAAAGACCGTCACCGTCGTCGGTGACGGCGCCGTCGGCTTGATGGGTGTGCCGGCCGCCAAACAGCGGGGAGCCGACCGGATCATCGCCATGTCCCGCCACGACGACCGGCAGGAGTTGGCTCGGGAGTTCGGCGTCGCCCACGACGGTGTCGCCCTGCCCGACAAGGGCTACCAGGCGATGGACGACCGCCGTGCCATCAAGACCCTGCTCACCCTCTGACCGACAATCACAACCACCTGGAGTCAAGCAACGATGAACACCCTCTTCCCGCAGCCGGGCGTCAACCGCCGCGGCCTGATGAGTCTGGCCCGCACCGGCATCGCCGTTGTCGGCGTCCTCGCAGCCTCCGCCTGCGCCCCCCGGGTCACCGTCGAGAAGGTGACCTTCCAGAACCAATACCGGATGAATGTCACCGGCAACCTGTTCGTCCCGCGGGACCTGGACCGTAATGCGACGCATCCGGCGATGGTGGTCGGGCATCCGATGGGTGCGGTCAAGGAGCAGAGCGCCAACCTGTACGCGACCAAGATGGCCGAGCAGGGTTTCGTCGCCCTGTCGCTGGATCTGTCGTTCTGGGGTGAAAGCGAGGGCGAGCCCCGCAATGCCGTCGCCCCCGACATCTACGCCGAGGACTTCAGCGCCGGCGTGGACTTCCTGCGCACCCAGCCGTTCGTCGACCGGGAACGGATCGGCGCGATCGGGGTCTGCGGCAGTGGCAGTTTCGTCATCAGCGCCGCCAAGATCGACCCGCGCATCAAGGCCGTCGCCACGGTCAGCATGTACGACATGGGCGGCGCCACCCGCAACGGGCTGGGCCATTCGGTCACCCTGGAACAGCGTCGAGCCGCTCTGGCGCAGGCGGCGGAGCAGCGCGATGTGGAGTTCGCCGACGGTGCTACCGCGTACACCGGTGGCACGCCGGAGGAATTGACGGACCAGTCGGGTCCGATCGAGCGTGAGTTCTACGACTTCTACCGCACCGCACGCGGAAACAGTCCCGACACCACCACGCACCCGACGCTGTCGAGCAACGTCAAGTTCATGAACTTCTACCCGTTCGCCGACATCGAGACCATCTCGCCCCGCCCGATGCTGTTCGTCGCCGGAGAGAATGCGCACTCTCGCGAATTCAGCGAAGAGGCCTACCGACTCGCCGGTGACCGCAAGGAACTGGTGATCGTTCCGGGTGCCGGGCACGTCGACCTCTACGACCGGGTCGACATGATCCCGTTCGACAGGTTGACCACGTTCTTCACCCAGAACCTGACCTAGCGGCGTGTGAGAACTCACCCAGGGCTCGGTGCGTTCTCGCGTCCGGCCGATGGGCCACGGATATGCCGGCGTGCGCCGATTACGCACGCCGGCATGTCCATATCAACTGTCGTCCGCGCAGACCGGGTACAGAAGGGCGGAAGGACACCGATGACCGGGAAAGGTAGTGCCGACAACCACGATCGAGCAGGAACGATCGCGATCGGTATGGCCATAGCGATCACGGCCGTCCTGACCTACCTGGATTCACTGAATTGCTGACGGAACCGCGCTCGCGAACCGAACCCGTGCCCGACCACATCGACACCATCGTCGATGTGATCGGGGTTGAGACGGACTGCCGAGTCCGAGTTGTCAACGAACCGACTGCCACACGAGGTCGACGCCCTCGGAGATCTGTCCGCGGCGGGTGTCGCCGGAGGGGTCAGTTCAGGGTGGCGGTGTCGATGACGAAGCGGTATCGGACGTCGGAGGCGAGGACGCGTTCGTAGGCCTGGTTGATCCGGTCGGCGGGGATCACCTCGATTTCGGATCCGATGTTGTGGGTGGCGCAGAAGTCGAGCATCTCCTGGGTCAGTGCAATGCCGCCGATCATCGACCCGGCGAAGTTGCGGCGTCCGGAGATCAGCGTCATCGCGTTCAGGCTGAGCGGCTCGGCTGGGGCGCCGACGTTGACGAGGGTGCCGTCGACGGTGAGGAGGCCGAGGTAGGCGTTGAGGTCGATGCCGGCGCTGACCGTGTTGATGATGAGGTCGAACCGGCCGGCGAGCTGTTCGAACGTGTTCGGGTCGGAGGTGGCGTAGTACTCGTCGGCGCCGAGGCGGAGTCCGTCCTCCTGCTTCTTCAGTGACTGGGACAGCACGGTGACCTCGGCGCCCATGGCGTGGGCGATCTTGACGGCCATGTGCCCGAGCCCGCCGAGTCCGACGACGGCGACCTTCTTGCCGGGGCCGGCGCCCCAGCGGCGCAGCGGGGCGTAGGTGGTGATGCCGGCACACAGCAGCGGGGCCGCGGCGGCCGGGTCCAGGCTCTGCGGGACCGACAGGACGTAGTCGGCGTCGACGACGACGTGGGTGGAGTAGCCGCCCTGGGTGGTGGTGCCGTCACGGTCGACGCCGGCATAGGTGGGGACCATGCCGTTGGCGCAGTACTGCTCGTCGCCGTTTCGGCAGTGGGCGCAATCGCCGCAGGAGTTGACCATGCAGCCGACGCCGACGCGGTCACCGACCGTGTGGCGGGTGACGTCGGCACCGACCTCGGCGACGACGCCGACGATCTCGTGGCCGGGCACGACCGGGAAGGTTTGGGGACCCCAGTCGCCGTTGACGGTGTGGATGTCGGAGTGGCAGATTCCGGCGTACTGGATCTCGATGAGGATGTCGTGCGGGCCGACGTCGCGGCGCTCGATGGTCGTGGGGACCAGTGGCTGGCCCGCGGCGGGGGCGGCGTACGCGTGGACATGCATAGCAGATCTTCCTTCTTCTCAGGTGGTTATTTCGGGAGTGAGCAGGGCACGGCTGAGCGACCGGTGACGCATCAGTCGATCGGGTCACCGGGCGAGGTGGGTGGGTTAACGCCTCTTGGTGTTCTTGAGTTCGTCAGCCACTGCGCTCGCCTCGGCCGCAAGGAGCGCCGCCCGGGGCTCGTCGCCTGCGTCGATCGCGCGCCAGTAGTCGATCTTGATGTCGACGTAGCGTTGCCGGAGTGCGACCTGCCGGGCCTCGAGGGCGAGTTGCTGCCGGCGTTCGGTCAGCAACTCGATCTGTGAGGGAGCGGCTGCGGCCCCGAGCTGTCCGTTGGCGACGTACTCCTTCATGTCGTGCACCGACATCCCGGTGGCCGCCAGGCACGCGACTGCCAGCAGTTGGCCCAGGTCGTTCTCGTCGTAGACCCTGTGCCTACTGCTCTCCCCTCGGTTGATCGGCGCGATCACCCCGACCGACTCGTAGTACCGCAGCGTGCTGGCCGGAAGGCCGGTCAGAGCGGCGACGTCCTTGATGGTGTAGTCGCGGGGGGTGGTTCGTGCACTCACCCAATAGACGCTAAGAACTTCGAGTACTTGAAGTCAAAGGTCAGATGAGTCACACCGGCGATCCATTTGTGTACGTTTTCGTATTTATCGGCGAGGGTGAGCACAAGGACTGGTGGGATTTCCTGTTCGAGGTCCTCGAACTGGTCATCCGTCGCACCGATCGGCGTGTTCGGCGCCCTGACGGCGATGACGGTCCCGACCGGGTGCTCGTTCAACCAGGACGGCTTCCCGGGGTTTATCGGGCTTGCTGGTCTTGTGTGGTGTCGTGTTTTTCGTGTGCAGCGTTTGTCGCCGCCCAGCTGGCGAGCATGGCGAGCGCATCCGCGGAGGGGGAGCCGGGTTCGGCGGTGTACGCGGTGAGTGTCAGGGCCGATTGGTCCGGCCCCGGGACCTGCATGGCGTCGAAGTCGAGCTCGAGATCTCCCACGACCGGGTGATGGAAGTGCTTCGTTCCGGTGCGGTGAGTTCGCACGTTGTGGGCGGCCCATCGGGTGCGGAAGGCGTCACTGTGAGTGGCGAGTTCACCGATCAGCGTGGTGAGCTCGGGGTTGTGGGGGTCGCGGCCGGCGTCGGTGCGGAGCAGTTCCACAGCGGTGTCGGCGGCGGCGTCCCAGTCGGGGAAGAAGTCTTCGGACCGCGGGTCGAGGAAGTGGAACCGGGCGATGTTGCCGGACAGGGCGGGATTATCGAGGACCGGCGCGTACAAGGCGCGCCCGAGGGGGTTGGCGGCGAGGATGTCCAGGCGTCCGTTGCGGACGAATGCGGCCGTCGTGGTCATCGAATCCAGGACGCGTTGCAGGCTGGATGACACCTGTGGGGTGTGGGGTCGCCGGGCCCGCGGCCTCCTGGCGGGCTTGGCTGCGCGGGCCAAGGCGAACAGGTGTGTGCGTTCGGCCTCGTCGAGTTGGAGTGCACCCGCTACTGCGTCGAGAACGTCCTCGGATACCCCCGCGATGTGACCTTTCTCGAGGCGGATGTACCAGTCGGTGCTGACCCCGGCGAGGACCGCGACTTCTTCGCGCCGCAGGCCGGGTACACGTCGGCGCCCACCGCCGGCCGGGAGACCGACTTGTTCCGGGGTGATCTTGGCGCACCGGGTCGCCAGGAAGTCACGGATTTCGGCTCGATTGTCCACGTCATCGACGGTACGTCGACCGGCGCTGTCGTGGGAGGTTGTGTTTGTACCCCCATAAACGCGCCCTCCCGCACCTGTGGAAACGCGTGTTGCATGGGTTCTCGTCACCCGGCGGCCACCTCGGTTTCGGCGGGCGTGCGCAGCTCGCCGCTGCGCACAGTCTTCTGAAATCGTGGAGGGAGTCCCGTCGTGCTCGATTCGGCTACCGTGCCACACGAGCGGACCGAGACATCGGTTCGGTCGGCGGCGCGCTCGCGGTCGCGGTGTTCGGCGGACTTGGAACCCTCACCGCACAATTGAACGGGCACGGGGCTCCGTGCCGGAAAGAGAGTGAAACACCATGCAGGGAGCCGTCATTTACGGTCCGGGCGATATCCGCGTCGACGAACGCGACAAGCCCACCATCCTCGAACCACCGACGCGACACGATGTCCCACGAAGGAACGGCCAGTGCCCCTCAGCCGATCCCGCCTGATCAGCGGCGAAGATCTCGGCGCCGTCGCCCCCGCTCTGAAGCGGTACGCCGACGACGTCATCACACACGACCTGTGGACCCGCCCCGGCCTGTCGCTTCGGGACCGCAGCATCGTGACCGTCGCCGCGCTCATCGCGCGGAACCAGACCGCCGAGATGACGCAGCAGATCAACGCCGCCCTCGACAACGGTGTGGAGGCCCGAGAAGTATCCGAGATCATCACCCATCTCGCGTTCTACTCGGGCTGGGGCAACGCGATGTCGGCGGTAGCGGTCACCAAGGACATCTACGCCGAACGCGGCATTGACACCGCACAACTGGCCGTCGCCGATCGGTTTCCACTTCCTTTGGACGAAGCCTCCGAGGGCCGACGCGAGACCGCCGTCGAGGCAGGCTTCGGGGCCGTTGCACCCGGTGTCGTGCAGTACACGACCGACGTCTTGTTCCGCGACCTGTGGCTGCGTTGGGAACTCGCACCTCGGGATCGGAGCCTGGTCACCGTCAGCGCGCTCGTCGCATCCGGTCAGGTGGCGCAGATCCCGTTCCACCTCGGCCGCGCCATGGACAACGGGCTCACACAAGAAGAAGCGGGAGAAGCGCTGACACAGTTGGCATTTTACGCCGGGTGGCCGAATGTGTTTTCCGCCCTGCCCGTCGTTCGGGAGGTGTTCGAATTGCGGACCGACTGATTCGGCTTCCGCCAAGTGTGACCCACAGAGAGTTTGGCGAGCGCAACAACACCCCGGATTTCGAGACCGCGGCAAAGATCGATGCAGATACCGAGAGCCGCCTACGCCGGCAATCGCGGTCAGCCGAATCACCCATAGAAGGAGAACAAGATGAAGATTGTGAACCCCGCGCCGACTGGGAAGAACCCGCCGGAGAATTTCACCGGCGACGTCTGGGTCGACGCCATCGCTACCCCACAGGACGGCGGCCAGAAGATGGTGGTCGCGAAAGTGCGTTTCGCCCCCGGCGCTCGCACCGCGTGGCACTCTCACGCCAACGGCCAGACGCTGCACGTAACCGAGGGGATCGCGTTAATGCAGTCGCGCGGCGGGGAAATCATCGAGGTCCACCCCGGCCAGACCGTCTACACCCCACCCGGTGAAGAACACTGGCACGGCGCCTGCCCCGACCGGTTCATGGAGCACCTCGCAATGCTGGAGAACGGGGAAGACCCCGCTACGACGACTACGTGGCTGAGTCACGTCACCGACGAGGAGTACAACGCGTAGCCCGGCGACACGATCAATTCGAATCCACTCCCTACGACGGTTGCGGCACCTGCCATTCGCCGCTGAAGGCGGGGGGACGCTTCTCCACGAAGGCGCGCAATGCGGCCGGTGCGTCGGTCGCGAAGTTGACCGCCTGCGAACGGGCCTCGTTCTCGAGTGCGTCCCGCAGCGACGACGTCGTGCCGTCCTCGATCAGTCGGGCCGACTGCATGACCGCCACGGTCGGTGACGCGGCGAGGCCGGCGGCGAACCGGGCGACCGTGGCGTCCAGTTCTTCCGGTTCGGCGAGTTCGCTGACCAGTCCCAGCGCGTCTGCCTGCTCGGCGTCGATCATCTCGGCGAGCATGACCAAGCGTTTCGCCCGGTGCAGTCCCACCATGCGCGGCAGGAGCCAGGAGCCGCCGAAGTCCACGGACAGGCCGCGTTTGGCGAAGATCTGGCTGAACTGTGCGTCGCGCGAGGCGATGAGCAGGTCGCACAGCAGCGCCAGGTTCCAGCCGGCTCCGACGGCGTAGCCGCGGACCTTCGCGATCAGCGGCTTGGGGAACTCCGCGACCGCCAGCGCTGTCGCGTTGATCTGCCGCATTCGGGTCAGCGGATGCATCGGCGCGCGTTTGTCGAGGTCTGCGCCGGTGCAGAAGTCGCTGCCCGCACCGGTGAGGACCACGACGCGGGTGGCGTCGTCGAGGGCGAGTTCGGCGAGCGCCTCACGCAACGCGATCCACGAGTCGAGGGTCATCGCATTACGCCGGGTGGGCCGGTTCAGCGTGATCGTCGCGACCGCGCCGTCCCGGCTGATCAGGACGTCGGATTCTGCGGATGCGGCCCCTGCGGTGGAGGGGAGGGATTCGATGCTCATGCGCGGCTCCAGACGTGGGCGCGGTTCTCGGCGACGCCCCGGGTGGCCGGCGCCGTGCCGCTCCCAGTCAGTCGATCACCGGAGACGTTCCGCCGCAATGTCGTTCTGGGACACACAGGATGAGGCGAAACCTATGAACTGTGTTCAGTGTTCGAGGTGTGCGCCCGCACCAGTTCGACGAACGCGTGCCCGACGGGGGAGAGCATGTCGGGGTCGAACGCGATCCCGAATGTGCGGGCGAACGTCGGCTCCGCCCGGCGGACCACGGCGCGGTCCCGGGCCGCCTCCGCGATCGACCGTTCCAGCAGGGTTCCGCCGATCCCCGCGAGTACCAAGGGAAGTCGCGCTTCGCGATGGTCGGACAGCGCCGCGAGGTGCGGGCGGGCTCCGGCGTGACGGATCGATTCCTCGATCTCGTCCGCGACGGAGTGACCGCGGGGAACGAACACCATCGGGACGTCGGGGAGGTCGGCGAGCGGAACGGGTCCCTCCGGCAGGTCGGTGCCCGGCGGGTACACGAGCCAGTACTCCTGTTCGCCGAGTTCGAGGACGTCCAGACGGGCGTCGTCGAGCGGAAGGTGGGCCACCACGAATTCGCAGTGCCCGTCCTCGATCAGCGACCCGGCCTGGGCCTCGTCTTTCAATTCGCCCAAGCGCACCAGCACATTCGGGTGGGTCCGCCGGAATTCGGTGACGAGGTCGACGAGGGGCCCGATCGCCAGCGCCGGAAACGCCATGACGTCGAGTCGGCCGGCGAGCGCGCCGTCGGAGGTGGCGAGGAGGTCTTCGACGGCGGTGACGTCGCGCAGGATCTGCCTGCTCGGCCCGACAAGGCTGCGGCCTGCGGCGCTGAGCACCATGCCGCGGCCGATGCGGTGGAACAGTTGCACGCCCAGTTCCCGCTCGAGCCCGCGCAGTGCCTGCGAGATGGTGGGTTGTGCGACGCCGAGCGACGCGGCGGCCCCGTTGATGCCCTCGTGTTCCACGACGGCGAGGAAGTACTCGACCTGACGCAATTCCATGTGGTCAGTTCCCCTCTCGAGTGCCCGCGGTCTGGGCGGCCTGCGCGATCGACACGAACGCCGAGGCCGCCGGTGATCCCGGGCCGGACCGCTGGACGAGACCGACGGGGCGGGTCAGCTTCGGCGTCATCGACCGGATCGCGACCCCGCGCAACTGTTCCTCGGCGACCAGTCGGGGCAGGACGGTGGCTCCTGCTCCGCGCATCACCAGTTCCCACGTGGCGCCAGGGTGGGTGCAGTCGACGACGACGTTCGTGGGATCGCCCACCAGTTCCGTGATCAGGGACGCGTCGCTCTTGTTCCCGAGATCCTGGATCAGGGGAATGTCCCGGACCGCCGAGCGGGGCACCGGATCGGGGAGGGTCTCGGCGAGCGCGTTCGGCAGGGCCAGGACCAGTTCCTGATCGCCGATGGGGACCGAGTGCAGCGCACTGTGGTCGACGGACAGATCGATCACCCCGAGTTCGGCCTCGCCGCGGCGCAGGGCACCGAGGACGCCGGTGGGGCCGTCGGCGTCGATGACGCGGACCGTCACCCGGGGGTACTGCTCGCGGAACCGGCGCACCAGGTCGACGATCGGATCGATCGAGAACGCCGCGTACGTGACGACGTCGACGCGGCCGGACACGAGTTCGCGCACCGCGGCGACCTTGGCCTTGGCCCGCTCGACGTCGGCGAGGATGCGCCGGGCGGCGACGTCGAGCGTGCGGCCGTCCTCGGTCAGTTCGAGACGTCGCCCGGTGCGGTCGAACAGGGTGACACCGAGGCGGCGTTCGAGTGTGCGGATCGCCTGCGAAAGGGACGGTTGCGAGATGTAGAGGGACTGCGCGGCCCTGGTGATCCCGCCGTGATCGACTACCGCGACGAAGTAGGTGACGAGATGCAGGTCCACGCCGTCATCGTACGGAAGCTGTGACGCGGGCCGTGCCGGTCATGCGGCTATCGGCCACGCCACACCGGGGGGCGCTTCTCCGCGAACGCACGCGCACCCTCCTGGGCGTCCTCGGAGGCGAACACCGGATCGAGGAAGCGGCGTTGCCCGGCGAACGCGTCGGGGTCGGTGTAGGCGGCCGACATCGCGACGACCTGTTTCGTGGCCCGGACGGCGAGCGGACCGTTGGCGGCGACCCGGGCCGCCAGTTCGCGCGCGGCGGCGAGGGCCTGCCCGGGCTCGGTGAGCCGGTTGACGAGTCCGTGCGCGTGTGCGACCTCGGCGGTGAGCGGATCGCCGGTGATCGCCATCTCCATCGCGATCGGGTACGGCAGCACCTTCGGCAGCCGCAGCAGACCGCCCGCGGCCGCGGCGAGTCCCCGCTTGACCTCGGGGATGCCGAACTTGGCGTCGCGGGCCGCGACGATCAGGTCGGCCGACAGCGCCAATTCGCAGCCGCCGGCGAGCGCCCATCCTTCGACGGCGGCGATCAGCGGTTTCGTCGGCGGGGCCTCGGTGAGTCCACCGAATCCGCGGCCGGGCAGCGACGGCCGTTCGCCGCGGCTGAACGCCTTCAGATCCATGCCGGCGCAGAACGTTCCCCCGGCGCCGGTGAGGATCGCGATCGTCAGGTCGGGCCGCGCCTCGAATTCGTCGATCGCGGCGGCGAGCGCCTTCGCGACCTCGAGGTCGACGGCGTTCTTCGCCTCTGGGCGGTTCAGGGTGATGACGGCGACGCCGTCGGCGAATTCGGTGCGAACCACACTCATGGGGTTTTTTCCTTACGGGAGGTAGGGGTCCAGCGTTCGGGGTGGCCCCCGAGCGAGCGGATGCTTCCGCGGTCGGCGAGAACGAGCAGGTGGGCGTGGGTTTCGCGGACCGCGAGGCGGAGCAGGCGGTCGGACATGGAGTCGAACGGACGCGACCACGAAATGTGTTGCGAGATCTCCCACGCCGTCGATTCGGGGCGCACGCTCAGAGCGGCGACGATCTCGGCGAAGCGTTCCTCGTGATGATCCATCAGCTGCCGGGCGCGGTCGGCGATACCCCTGAACCGGTACTCGTGCGCAGGTAGCACCTCGCCGTCGGGCATCGAGGTGGTGGCGTGCAGCGACAGCAGGTACCGGTGCAGCGGGTTCTCCAGTTCGCCGGGGACCGTGGAGATGTTGGGACTGATGCGGGGCAGCATGTGGTCGCCGCTGAACATGAGACCGTGGGTGTCGTCGACGAACGTCAGGTGACCGGGCGTGTGCCCGGGTGTCCAGACCGCCCGCAGATCCCAGCCGGCCAGGTCCAGGGGAGTGCCGTCGCCGAGTACGACGTCCAGGACCTCACCCGGCCCCAGCCGGACGAGGTCGACGCGGGCGGCGGCGAGGATGCCGGTGGGTGCCCCGAGCTGGGTGAGCTGGGTGTTCCACGTGTGTTCGTCGGCTGCGGTGTCCGCCGACGAATGGTGGCCGAGCAGTGCGGCATCCGCGCCGTGCATCGCGAGCGCCGCCCCGCTGACCTCCCGCAGCCGGGGTGCGAGACCGAAATGGTCGGGATGCAGGTGGGTGACGGCGGCGTACCGGACGTCGGTGACGTGGTGCCCGGTCTGCGCGATCCCGTCGACGAGCGCCCGCCACGACTCCTCGGAATCCCAGCCGACGTCGATCAGCGCGAGACCGTCGGGAATCGCGAGTGCGTAGATCAGGACGTACCGCAACGGGTTTCGTGGCATCGGCACCGGGATCGACCACAATCCGGGGCGCACCTGCTCGACGGGTGGGAGTTCGCCGCGGGCCCAGGCCTCGCGCTGGACGGTGCCGACGTCCTCGGTGACGATCACGACGGCACCTCCGTGTCGCGGAGTCCTTCGCGCAGGGCGCGTTTGAGGACCTTGCCGCTCGCTCCCCGCGGAAGTTCGGCGACGTAGACGATCTCGCGCGGCTTCTTGTACGACGCGAGCCGGTCGGCGGTGAACGCGATCAGGTCCTGCTCGTCCGGTGCGTTTGACGGATCGGCGAGCCGGACGACCGCGGTCACGGTTTCGCCCCAGGTCCGGTGCGGCACACCGATCACCGCGACCTCGGCCACCGCCGGATGCTCGGCGAGCACCGTTTCGACCTCGATCGGGTACACGTTCTCGCCTCCGGTGATGATCATGTCCTTCACCCGGTCGGTGACGAACAGATAGCCCTCCGCGTCGATGTGCCCGGCGTCGCCGGTGCGCAGGAATCCGTCGTGGGTGAGAAGGTTCGCCGTCTCGTCCGGCCGGTTCCAGTAGCCCGCGACGTTGTTGCGTGAGCGGCACACGATTTCCCCGGATTCGCCCACCGGGAGCCGGGCGCCGGTCACCACCTCCCGGATCTCGACCTCGACACCGGGCATGGGCCTGCCTGCGGACCGCAGCAGATGCGCGCGGTCCCCGGACGGGTCGTGGTCCTGGGCGGCGAGGGCGGTGACCGAGCCCGTCGTCTCCGTCATGCCGTAGCGCTGCACGAATCCGCAGCCGAGGCGATCGATCGCCCGCCGGAGCAGCGTGGTGGTGATCGGCGCCGAACCGTACGCGACCAACTCGAGGCTCGACACGTCGTAGCGTTCGAGGCCGGGCACGTCGAGGAGCATCTGAATGGTCGAGGGAACCAGGAAGGCGTGGGTGATCCGGTGCCTTTCGATCAGTTCGGCGACCTGCCGGGCGTCGAACGCGCCGAGCAGCACCACGTGGACGCCCGCGGACAGGCAGGTGCTCAGCCAGCCGGCGCCCGCGATGTGGAACAGCGGCAAGGCGTCGAGTGCCACGGAGCCGGGTTTCCAGTGGTAGATCAGCAGGCCGTCGGGTTCGTTGTGCAGGTTGCGATGCGTCGCGACCACACCCTTCGGATGCCCGGTCGTGCCCGAGGTGTAGAGCTGCAGCACCTCGGCGGCGGGGTCGTCCCCGAGCCCCGGGTCGGTGGCGGTGCCCGACGTGACCAGTCGTTCCCACGTCCAGGCGCCGGGCGGAAGGGGCTCGCCGTCGGCCGCATCGACGACCACCACGACCATCTGCGGGAGCGCGTCGCGGACGGCGTCGGCGGCGGCCGCGAACTCGGATTCGACGATCAGCACCTCGAGCCCGGCATCGACCGCGACCGCGGCGGCCTCGGCTGCGGGGAGCCGCCAGTTCAGTGGGACGAACACGAGCCCCGACTTGGCGGCGGCCACGAACGTCTCGACGCCCTCGGTGCGCATCCGCAGCAGTGCCCCGACCCGGCCGCCCCGGGATGTCAACGCCGACAGCGCCGTTGCGATCCGGTTGGTCCGCCAGTCGAGCTCCGCGTACGTCAGTGTGGTGTCACCGCACGTCACAGCGGGTGCTCCGGGCCGTTCCGCGGCATGGTGCCGCACGCGCTGGGGAAGATGCAGACCACTCACATCAGGCTCCTCGATCAGTCGTCGACGCCGCCGGTGGACCGGGTGACGTGTGGTGCCAGTCGACCACCGGTGTGAGTGCGGAAACAAAGTCACAGAGCCGAACGGACAGTGAGGAATCGCCTATGGATGCCCGGCCGGACGGGCGCGCGGCGTTTGTAGACTGGCGTGATGGCCGCCACCCCCGCCCTGAACCCCGAGGACGTTCGGCGTGCGGCGGCGGCACTGCACACCCCCGACATCGACGGCTGGGCGGGCCGCTTCGAACTGCTGTCGGACGGCAACCGCCTCCGGCTGCTGCTGTGCCTGCACCACGCCCCCGACATCTGCGTCGGCGACCTGGCGGCGGCCCTCGACATGACCGGGACCGCCGTCTCGCACGCGCTGCGGCTGCTCCGCAACCAGGGGTGGGTGTCGGCGACGCGGGACGGCCGTTCGATGCGGTACCGGCTCACCGACGACACCGTGCACGAACTGCTGCACACCATCGGGGCCACGCACTATCACAATCACACGGGAGCCGAAGAAGAAAGGTGAATCCCGATATGGAGAACGACCCCGGACTGCTGCCGCTCGACGGCATCACCGTCGTGGCACTCGAGCAGGCCGTGGCCGCTCCGCTCGCCACCCGCCATCTCGCGGACATGGGCGCGCGGGTCATCAAGATCGAACGCGTCGGCGAGGGCGACTTCGCTCGCAACTACGACGACGCGGTATTCGGGCAGGCCTCGCATTTCGTGTGGCTGAACCGGTCGAAGGAATCGATCGGCGTCGACCTGAAGTCCGAGGTCGGACGGGATACCGTCGCGAAGCTGATCGCGAAGGCCGACGTCTTCATCCAGAATCTCGCACCCGACGCCGCCGACCGCCTCGGGTTCGGCGCCGACGCACTGCGCGCCGAGCATCCGGCACTGATCGTCGTGAACATGTCGGGCTACGGGTCGGCCGGGCCGCGGCGCGAACGCAAGGCGTACGACATGCTGGTCCAGGCGGAAACGGGCATGATCTCGGTGACCGGCACCCCGGACACCGCGACCAAGACGGGTGTCCCGGTCTCTGACATCGCCGCGGGAATGTACGCGATGACGTCGGTCCTCGGTGCCCTGTTCCGGCGGCAGCGCACCGGTGTGGGAGCGCGGATCGACGTGTCGATGTTCGACGCGACCGCGGAGTGGCTGGGCCATCCGATGTACATGAAGATGTACGCCGACACGCAGATCCCGCGGGTCGGGCTCGGGCATGCGGCGATAGTCCCGTACGACTCGTATCCCACCCTGGACGGGCAGATCCTCATCGGCGTCCAGAACGACCGCGGCTGGCGGCAACTGGTGACGGACGTGTTCAAACGGCCAGACCTCGCCGACCATCCCCGGTTCGCGACCAACATGCTGCGGGTGCAGCACCGGGCGGAGGTGGACGCTCTGGTGGCCGAGGAGACCCAACGGTTCACGAGCGCCACCCTCGACCAGGCGCTCGCGGACTCCGGGATCCCGGCGGCGGAACTCAACGACCTGGGCGGGCTGATCGAGCACCCGCAACTCGATCAGCGCGACCGCTGGCGTGACGTCGGCACCGAGGCCGGGCCGATCCGCGCGATGCTGCCGCCGATGACGTTCTCCGACGTGGAGATGCGGATGGGGGACGTGCCCGCACTCGGCGCGCACACCGACCTGATCCTCGGCGAACTCGGCTGGTCGGCGGAGGACATCGCGAACCGGCGCGCAGAGGGTGTCGTCGGCTGACCCCAGCAGTTCACTAAGCGCATCAACTGGCCATGCATCAACCAGTCGTGGGCGGACACGCCGCAGCCCCGGCCCGAGTGAGGCCGGGGCTGCAGCCCGCTCTTCGCTCAGGGTGTGGCGAAGAACTTCTCTACGGCAGGCTGGGCATTGGGGTTGCCCACACCGATACCGATGACGGCGCCGGCGATGGTGCCGACCACGGTGCCGACGATGCAGCCTGCGATGAAGTTGGGGAAGATCGACACGCACCCGATGGCCATGCCCACGTTGGAACCGATCGCCATGCCCTGCAGGCCCGCGTTGTTCCAGCCGGTATTGATCTCGTTGGTCATTGTGTCGAAGGCGTCCTGCTTGGTCTCGTTCTCCGGGAAGAACTGCTCGGCCACCTGGCTGCTACCGCCGTCGGCGGCCGGGGTCATGAGCGGCTGCGACCAGTCGATTCCCTGCGGTGCCGGATCGGCGTACGCCGTTCCCGCCCCGACGGCCATCGCGGACACGACGAATATGGACAATGCCAGAGTTCTCAAGAGTTTCATGGAAATTCCCACCATGTCGTAGGACGAACACGATCCCCACCTGAGTGCACCGAACATCGTTGTGCGTGGACCATATTCGCTGGAAAACCGGAACGGCTACATGCATATGTGGGTGCGCGGTGATGCTCCCCGTGTGCGAACTAACCATAGTCCTCCCGAAATCGTCGCTCGAGGTCGTAACGGATGTCCCGCTACAGGGTTCCGAGGAATTCGTAAACCGCCGGTGTCGCAGCGGGGTTCGCGTTGCTGATCCCGGTGACGGCGCCGATCGCTGCGCCTACCGCGGCACCGGGGAGACACCCGCCGAGGATGAGGAAGATGCAGCCGGCGACGAATCCGATGCCCGCGCCGATCGCGGTCGCGGTCCCGCCGCCGTTCACCCAGCCGATCTCGAGCTGCGTCATCATGTTGGCGTACGCGGAATCCCTGTCGACCGGGGTGAGCGCGAGTGTTCCCGCGACGGGGGTCGTCGTGGGTGTCAGGCTCAGGAACCGGCCGCCGTCGGTGACGAGCGGATCGATCGCGAACTGCACACCGGCGATCGAGTAGCGCAGCGGGATCGTGCCCACCGGAGTTCCCGAATCGTTGACGATGTCGACGGCGGCGGCCGTCCGCGACAGCGTGAATTGTCCCGCGTCGAGTGCAGTGCCGACCGATCGGCCGTCGGCACTGAGACTGGTGTGCGAGATGACGGCCTGGTCGGCGGGAGTGGGGGCGGCGTACGCGGTACCCATTCCGACGCACAGGGTGGCGATCAGCAGCGCTGCGGGCGCTGTCACTCTATGCAGTTTCATGGTGTTTCCCATGCGTAGTAGCGGATGACAAACGACAAATCTGGTTCGACCTGGCGCTTCACAGTTGCCCCGACCGGCGAAAGCGTCCGTAACCTGCCTACTGCAGACATCTTCCCCCTTCGGACGCCCCAGTTTTCGGCCTTTCCACAAAATACGTACGTATCGGGCTGCCGGTGCGAGGATCACACCGTCAGCCGGTAGAACCGGAAGAACCCGAAATCCTCGATCGGCAGGACGTCCATGGAGCCGAAACCGGCGGACTCGGCGTAGCCGCGCAATGTGCTCGGGCGCATGACCGTTCCGGTGCCCGCGCTCGGAGTGTGGTTCATGCCGTCGGGCAGGCACACGGTGAGACTGAAGCCGTACATCAGCCGCTCGACGTCGCTTCCCGGCGCGGAGAATTCGTCGTCGACGGCCTCGTCCATCACGATCATCGCACCGCCGGGGGCCAGCGCCCTGCGGACCGCGGCCAGCACCTCGACCGGAGCGGGCATGTCGTGGATGCACTCGAACGCGAAGGCCGCGGTGCAACTACCCTCGGGAATTCCCGCGGCGTCCGATTCGGTGATCGTGATCCGATCGGCGACATCCGGCCGCTCACGGACGTTGGACCTCGCGAGTTCGACGGTCGCGGTGTCGATGTCGTAGCCGTGGAGCGCGGCGTCCGGGTAGGCGCGCGCGAGTGCGATCGTGGACCAGGCGCCGCCGCATCCGACGTCGGCGATGGTGGCGCCGGGCGTCCGGAGCAGCGCGTCCACCTCGGGGACCGATGCCAGCGCACCGGGAAGAACCTGCTCGTACCACGGCCGATTCATATCGGCCTGCGACTCACGGGCATCAGCGCCGTACTGGGACCACCCCACGCCGCCGCCGGTCCGATACGCCTCGAGCAGTGCGGGCATCTGCGTGGTCGCCGCGACGAAGATCCGCGCGAGCGGTGCCAGATAGTTGAGACTCTGCTCGTCGGTGAGTACTTCGGCGGCGCCGGCCGGGAGCGTGAACCTCGGCGGGTCCGCGGCGTCCACCGTGAGCAGTCCCGACACGGCCTGCTGCTCGAGCCACTCACGCGCGTACCGCGGATGAGTGGACGTGCGTTCCGCCAGTTCGTCCGCCGTCGCCGGGCCCTCCGACGCGAGACTGCGGTACCAGCCGAGGCGGTCTCCCAGGTGGACGGCCAGCAGGTCGATGGCCCCGAGCGACGCGTCGAAAATGCGCTGGGACACCGTCGCGGCATCGGCTTCGGGTGCGGACATCGCTGACCTCCGGTCGGAGTGCGGGCGAAGCTTCGTCACCCCATCGTGGGCTACCCGGTCGGCGGTGTCACGGATCGTTCGCCGGGCGAATGAGGCCCGGTCGTGGGAAGCCGGAAACCCCACGGCAACTCGAGGCGATGCCGGGCGAGCAACTCGGCGTCGCCGAGCAACTCCAGGATCGGACCGTCGGCCACCAGGCGCCCCTCGTCGAGGATCATGGCGCGCGTGCACAACTGGGCGGCGTACGGGAGGTCGTGCGTGACGAGCAGGTGCGTGGTGTCGATACCCAGCAGAACCTCGGCCAGTTCGCGCCGGGCGACGGGGTCGAGATTGCTCGACGGCTCGTCCAGCACGAGGACGTTCGGGGCACACGCAAGGACGGTCGCCAGCGCCACCCGGCGCCGCTGGCCCACCGAGAGGCGCGCGGGGTTGCGGCCGGAATGCGCCGTCATGTCCACGGCCGCCAGCGCGTCGCGCACCCGCTCGTCGAGCGCGGTCCCGGTGACCCCGAAATTGACCGGGCCGAACGCGACGTCCTGCGCGACGGTGGGCATGAACAACTGGTCGTCGGGATCCTGGAAGACGATGCCGACCCGACGCCGGACCTCGCGCAACGTGTCCCGCGACGCACCCCGCGCAAGAGCCAGCCCGCCCACCGTGACGCTGCCTTCGGTGGCTGTCAGAATGCCGTTGAGGTGCAGCATCAGCGTGGTCTTGCCCGCGCCGTTCGGACCGAGGACGGCCACCCGCTCGCCGGATTCCACGGTGAGGTCGATCCGGTGCAGCGCGGCCCGGCCGTCCGGATACGCGAACGAGACGCCCTCGAGGTGCACGGCCGCGGTCATCGGAGCACCCACGCCGTGAGACAGATCCCCACCGCGCACACCGCGGGCACGAGCCCCGCCCGCCACGCCGCAGCGGTCGCCGGGGGCGCTCCGATCGTGGGAACCGAACCCGTGAACCCGCGCGACAGCATCGCCAGGTGGACGCGCTCGCCGCGCTCGTAGGAACGCACGAACAACCCACCGACGCCCCGGGCGGTGGCTCCGATCTGCCGGAACGTGCGGGGGTCGTCGCCGCGGGACAGCCGGGCGGTGCGCATCCGCTCGACCTCGGCGGTGAGCAGGTCGAGGTAGCGCAGCATCAGAACGACGATCGTGGTGAGCATCGCGGGCACGCGTAGCCGCGCCAGACCCAGCGGCAGGTCGCGGGCGGGTGTCGTCGCGGCGAGTGTCAGCGAGACGAGGACGCCGAGAGTGCCCTTCACGAGAATGCCCCAGGCCGCGTAGAGGCCCGCGACGGACAGCGACAGTCCGGCGACGGTGACGCGGGCGCCGCCCTCGGCGAACGGCAACAGCACCGCGAGCGTCACGAACGGCAACTCGATCAGCATCCTCGGCCCGATCCACGTGAGCGCGATGCCGGCGATCCGCCAGATCACGATCAGGACGGCGAGATACCCGGCGAACGCCCAGAACGCTTCGCGTGGCGTCGCGACCACCGCGAAGACGAAGACCACGGCGTAGACGATCTTGACCTCGGCCGGCAGTCGGTGCAGGGGGGAGACACCGTCGAGGTAGAGCGGATGGGCGTGACCGGCACCCACGGTCAGGGGCTCGTTCGGTTGCGCCGTGCGCGGGCGAGCAGCCAGAACAGGCCACCGGCGACGACGAACGTCGCGGTCGCGCCGATGACGCCCGCGACCCCGGTGAGATGCGCCCGGCCGGCCACCGTGTAGCCGGCGAGCGGCGAGTCCGACAGGTGATGCGCGGACGCGTTCCGGGCGATGCAGTCACCCACGAGCGCCTCCCCGGTGTCGGTCTCCACCGTCTCGCACCCGCGCGTCGTCGCGGCATCGAGACCATCCGGACTCGAACTGGCGAGGTAGGAGACCGCGCCGGCGACGAGCAGCGCCACCAGCGCGAAGCCGATCAGGAAGCGGCGGAGGGAGATCACGCGCGCACCTCCACTCGCCGGGGTGCCGTCCGCAGCAGGTACACGAGGTCGGGGCGCGCCTTCGCGACGGCCGTCACCGTGACGGCGGTGATGATGCCCTCGCCGATGCCGATCAGCACGTGCGCCCCGAGCATGTAGGCGGCCACCGCGCCCAGCGACGTCGACTCCCCGGACGTGACGTGTCCGCCGATCGCGTACTCGAGCACGAAGCCCATCGACGCCGCCACCGTTCCGCACAGGGCCGCGGCGAACGAAATCCCGCCGAGGACGCGGAATCGCAGTCGCTCCTGCCGCACGACGAGCGGACGCAACGCCACCGCGACGCCATATCCGACGACCACCCCGATGATCGCCATGTTGGTGATGTTCGCCCCCAGTGCTGTCAGCCCACCGTCGGCGAACAGCAGGGCCTGCACGATCAGCACGATCGAGATGCAGAGCACGCCGGTGTACGGGCCGACCAGGATGGCGGCGAGCGCGCCGCCGAGGAGGTGGCCGCTCACACCGGGAAGGATCGGGAAGTTGACCATCTGGACCGCGAAGATGAATGCCGCGACGAGACCGGCCATCGGTGCGGTGCGTTCGTCGAGTTCCGAGCGCGCACGCCAGGCGGCGATCGACAGTCCCAGTGCGGCGACGACGACGAACAGCAGGGAGGTCGGTGCGTTGATCAGGCCGTCACTCATGTGCATTGCCACGGATTCCACGGCGTCTCCTCCGGCCGGCGGCTGATCCTTCGAAGTCTAGTTGTTCGTATGAACACTTGAACAGGTGTTCACAGGTAACGGAACGCGGGCAGGCGGAGTGTGCGAATGACGGTCAGTGCCAGCTGTGGTCGACGAGCGCCGTACGGGGCCCGAACTTGGGTTTGACGGCCTGCCCGCTCACCTCGAGCAGTCGCACGGCGCGTTGGCGGTGCGGCTGCAGCGGGGCCAGATACTCCACCATCCCGGCGTCGTCGAGGGGCTTCCCGAGCAGCGACCACCCGACCATCGCGGCCAGGTGATAGTCGCCGACCGAGAGGGCATCCGGATCGCCGAGCGCGCGTTGCGACACCTCGGCCGCCGTCCAGATCCCGACGCCGGGAATGGACATCAGCCGGCGGTTCGCCTCCTCGCGGGGCAGGTCGACGATCTTCTCGAGCCGGTCGGCGACCTGCGCGCAGCGGACGATCGTGCGTGATCGGGCGGGGTCGACGTTGGCCCGGTGGAATTCCCACGACGGCACCCGCCGCCACACGTCCGCGGTCGGGGGAAGCCGCATCCCGTCCGGGGCCGGACCGGGGGCCGGCGCGCCGAACTTCCACACGAGACGCCGCCACGACGCGAATGCGGCGATGCCGTGCACCCTCTGCTCGAGGATCGCGGGCACGAGGGCCTCCAGCACCCGGTCCGTCCGGCCGAGGCGCAGGTGCGGGAAACGCCGATGGGCCTCGACGAGGATCGGATGGTCGGGGGCGAAATCCGCGCACTCGTCGTGCTCGCCGACGAGGCGGCCCAGTCCCGCGGCCAGCTCGTGGGCACCCGCACCCCACGCCTGGCAGCGCACCGAGTGACGGTCGATCTGGGTGAGGCGATAGGTGACCGGGCCCGACTTCTGCACCGACGTCCGCCAGATCGCGCCGTCGGCAGTCCGGCGGTGGCAGGGGTCGCCCTTCCCGCGCTGCAGCGGCCGCAACGACATGGCGACGTCCAGGGGACGCCGCGCGGTCACGGTGGTCTCGACCACGTCCAGCGAAGCCGTCATCGAATGCAGCGTATCCACTGTGAAGGCGACCGCTACCGGCGGCTGTCGGAGCGCGCACGTAAAGTCCCAGCCATGATCATCGTGAGTACCGACGGATCCTGCCTCCGCAACCCCGGTGGGGCGATCGGCTGGGCATGGGTCAATCACGAGGGTCCCAGCCAATCGGGTGGCGAACCCTCCGGGACCAACCAGATCGCCGAGTTGCGGGCGCTGCTCGAAGCGATCACCGCGCATCCCGGCGCCGATCCGCTGCTGATCGAATCCGACTCCCAGTACGCCATCAAGTGCGCGTCGGAATGGCTGCCCGGGTGGAAACGCAAGGGCTGGAAGACGGCGGGCGGTGCTCCCGTCAAGAACCTCGGGCTGGTGCAGTCCATCGACCGGGCCATCAGCGAACGCCCCGGGCCGGTCCGTTTCCGCTGGGTCCGCGGCCACGTCGGCAACCACTACAACGAGATGGCCGACGTCCTCGCCGGCGAGGCGGCCCGTGCCGTCGCATCCGGCGCGGTCGCACCGGCGCCGGTCGCTGCCCCCGCACCGGCCCCGGCCCCTGCCCCTGCGCCTGTCGCAGCCACCCCCGAGGCCGAGGACGCGTTCACGCTGTTCTGAGTCGGCCCCCGTTCCGATCCGCCGGGGTCCGTGATCCGGCACTGCGTCGAGGAGAGAAGAGAGTTGTCCGAGGATCTGCGGGTGCAGGAGTTCTGGCGTGCGCTGGGGCTGCCCGGCATCATCGACGTCCACACCCACTTCATGCCCGCGAACGTGATGGAGAAGGTGTGGGGCTACTTCGACGCCGTCGGTCCCCTCACCGGACGTGAGTGGCCCATCCACTACCGGCACGAGGAGGACGTCCGCGTCGAGCACCTCCGCGGGTTCGGCGTCCGGCGGTTCACGTCGATGATCTACCCGCACAAGCCTGAGATGGCCGCGTGGCTGAACCAGTGGTCGGCCGAGTTCGCCGCGCAGACCCCCGACTGCCTGCGGACGTCCACGTTCTACCCGGAGGAGTCCGCGGCCGCGTACGTCGCGGAGGCGATCGAGTCGGGCACGCGCGTGTTCAAGTCCCACATCCAGGTGGGCGACTACTCGCCGAACGATCCGCTCCTCGATCCCGTGTGGGGTGTGCTGCAGGAGGCGGGTGTCCCCGTGGTCACCCATTGCGGGTCGGGGCCCGCGCCCGGCACCCACACGGGCCCGGGCCCGATCGCCGAGTTGCTGTCGCGGTACCCGCGGCTGCACCTGATCATCGCCCACATGGGCCTGCCGGAGTACCGGGAATTCCTGGACCTGGCCGATCAGTACTCCAACGTGTATCTCGATACCACGATGACGTTCACGGACTACACCGAAGCGGCCACACCGTTTCCGCGCGACCAGGTGCACCGGCTGTCGGAACTGCGGGAACGAATCGTGTTCGGCAGCGACTTCCCCAACATCCCGTACCCCTACCTCGACGCGCTCGAGGGCCTCACCCGATTCGACCTCGGCGAGCCGTGGCTGCGGGCGGTGTGCCACGACAACGCGGCGCGCCTCTTCGCGATCGACTGACCCCGTCGTGCGGTGCCGCGGCTATCGGATTCCGCGTCACCGTCATTCGCCGTCGGTGCCGACCCTGCGGTAGATACGGAGTCCGTGACATGTCGGTCGGCGTGCCTACGCTGCGATTCCCACGCGACCAAGGCGGCCCCGATGGATGACGACCTCAACGACGGCGAGACGTTCGACGACTACGTACGGCTGACACTGGTTGCTGGCGTCGCTGCCCTTCTCTCTCGGCTCGCTCGAGACCCGGTCAACGCTGCGAAGAGTGCGCCGATCGATCAGCGCGCATTGTGCGGACTCGCTGAACCAATAGGCCGATCAAGACGCGCGGTACGCGCGGCGCAACTTCCAAGAGCAACCACCGGTACTTGAGAATTCGCTGTTCGAGGGGGGTGCGGTCGAGAATGCGTTGCAGAGCGGCTTCCAGCTCGTCGTCGTGGATTCCCCGGGCGCGCATCGCGTCGAGGTTCTCCTTTGCGAAGGGGAATGCGCCCGACGTGACGTGCATGCGGCTCATTCGTTCGGTCGGGATCGTGTGGGGAAGCGTCCTACATTTCTCCAGCCCACCGGCGATGTAAAGGTTGATCATTGTGCGGATGCACTTTTCGCACTCCCCGCAGTTGTAGTCGCCGTCCCAGTTCAAATTGCACACGCGCAGGTGGCGCATCGCCAGATCGCTGTCCTTGATGGCCGCGGCCTTGTCGACCCGGTTCGCCTCGGTGCCGTCCTGAACGATCTGGAGATTCTCGCTCGACCACAGCGGATCGAGATCCGGATGACTCCCGTGCGGGGTCATGTTGCCCGAGTCGTACGATCCCGACGCGGCCACGATCACCTTGCGCAGGTGGGGTGAAAGAAGGAGCGCCACATGCGCGAGCGCAGCGCCATGTGCGGTGCTACCCCAGTTGTTTCCGTGTCTCGCGTGGAGAAACTGGAGGTCGGTACGAATCTCGATCAGCTCTACGCCCATCTCGGCAGCAACTTCGCGCGCACCTGCCGATATTTGCTCGTACGGTTCCGGGCGACGAGGATCGATGTCGAATCCGTGCACCAGGATGAGGTGTGTGATCTCGGCTCGATTCTTCAGAACGGAGTAGAAGGCGTCGAGGCCGCCACTGAAGAAGCATCCGACGCCGCCGCCCTCATGGTCCCTCGTTGACATAACGGGCGCGTCGACGCTCGGGGTGTGGAGTTGCGGGTACCACGAGTGCAGTAGGTCACGTGCTTGTTCGGCACCGGACAGTGCGGCAGGATCGACGGGGGCGTCGAGCTCCAAGTCCTGCTCGGTCGTCATCGCCACCACGACTCCCGGGGGCAGCCATGGCGTTCCGCTCCGATCCAGGGAAACGTTGGCCGATGTCTGCACGGTGAATTGCTTGCCATCGATGGAGAACACCGATTTGACGACGTTCACCCCGACGAAGTCGATGGATGCCTGCACAGCCATGCCTTGATCCCTCTCTTCACGGTGATGATGCCAGGCACGCGCGTGCCCGGTCGTCACACCACCGAATCCCGATTCCACCATCTTCCGTCGAAGTGTGCCGTACCGGCTCGACCTTCCCGAACGTGACCCGCACAGTAACGCCGCACGGATGTAATCAGGCAGATCGAGCTCCGGCGCGGATCGGGCAGTCGCCGCATACGGCACAGGCTATGTCGACCACTGGGTCCACGGGTTGGCAATTACAGCAATGGTTTTGAGTGGCGAGGTCGCCGCGAACATCGGACCCTCGATACACCCGAGTGGCAGCCTCGATACCTTGCTCGAGTACCTGCAAACCAACCCCGTGCTCGCGCAGTCGCGCGTCGCCGGTGGTCAGGTGGGCGCAGTGCATCGACTTGACGGTCCTAGTCCAAATTGGAAGGGGTGGTTCGACAGTCGAGTTTGCGAGCTCGCCCGATAACCGACCTCAGGTATTAGAGATCCATGGATTCCCGCACCCGTCCCGTCCGGCTGTCATCACTGTCGATGGTGATAGCGAGTCGATTTTCGATGCTGGGTATGGTGGATCAGTTCGAATCAGTAACTGTGCCAACTTCCGAGAGACCACCGAGCAGGAAACTAGGCGCGTAGCGGTGCATTTCGAGGCGTGACACGTCGCTGCCGCACGGCGCCCGACCGAAGGGCCGCTCCACCATGCCTGTTGAAACCAAGTCCGGCTTTGTTCTCGTCGCCGATCGTCGGTTGCATTACTGCACTGCCGGAGATGGGTCGGTGTCGGTGTTCTTCGAGGCTGGGATGGGGAAGAGTCGATCGACCTGGTCGCTTGTTCAACCACTGGTTGCCGAGTTTGCACACACCATCGTGTACGACCGTGCGGGGCACGGACTCAGCGACCCCGACGAGACCGGACGCGATTTCGATCGGATACTCGACGACCATCTGGCCGTCCTCGACGCCACCGTCGACCGCCCCTGCGTCGTTGTGGGACACAGCTACGGCGGCCCGGTGGTACGCGTGGCGGCGAACCGTCGACCGGCCACGATCAAGGCCGTCGCTCTCGTCGACGAAGTGTCGGAGATCTGCAAACCCGAGCGGATGATGGCAGCCATGCGGGGTGCTTCGGTGCTGTACGGTTCGCAATTGATTCTGGCGCGGTTGAAACTTCTTCGCCCGCTGCTGGGGAAGTCCTACTACCGCTTCTTGCAGGGTGCGGCGCTGCAGGAAGCGGTCGACGAAGGATCGACGATGAAGTCCGTCCGCGCGGCGTGGGCCGAGTGGCGAGCCTTCCGCGAAAGTTTCACTGCACTTCACGACAGTGGCCCCCATATACCCGACGTCACATTGACCACGATTTCGTCGAACAGGATCCCACCCGAGAAGGATCGCGATCGCGATTTCCTCGGCGCCGCGCACCGCCGAACCGCGGAACTCTCCCCGTCCGGACGGCACGTGTATTCGGTGAAGCGTAATCACTACATACCGCTGGTCGAACCCCATCTCGTCGCGCAGGAGATTCGGGAGTTGGTCAGGCAGGTAGGCGCCCCTGCGGGGCCCGGTGCTCAGTGACGTCGGCTTCCTTCCTCCCCGGTCCCACTCCGATGGTTGCTCGGCCGACGACTACACGGTGCGGTAACTTGCCAGAGTCATACAGAGCTGAACGAGGAACTCGAATGCATACCTACATTGAGGTGCGGCAATGGAACTGAAGGCTTCGGTGTCGGTTGACGACACGTACCGCTCGACTGCGGAACTTGTGATCGATGGCGAATCGTTCACCGTGTGGACCGAATCCGACGTGGCAGTCGACGTCTCCGGCACCCCGTGGCTGCCCACGCTTCGTGTGACAGCGATGCGGAAAGGGTTGCAGCTCGCAATCACCCCGGCCGTCGACCACACCGCGTTGAAGGGCAGCCTGGCTGCCCAAGACGTGCTCCTCGAGTGGTTCCCCGAGCTGCTTCAGCGCACCTCCACGCAGGCCGAGACCGTGGCACCCAGCCCGGCGGAGCAGGACCGTAGAGGGGTCGGGTGCTTCTTCTCCGGCGGCGTGGACTCCTTCTACACCGCACTGAAGCATCTCGGTGAGATCACGCACCTGATCATCATCCACGGACTGGATATCAGCCTCGACAACCACGTGCTGTGGGAGGAGGCGGTCGATCGGGCCCGAACGATGGCGGCCGAACTCGGGAAAGAACTGATCGAGGTCCGATCCAACGTTCGCCTGCTCCACGCCAAGCACGGACCGCACTGGCAGAGTCAGGCACACGGCGCCTTCCTCGCTCACGTTTCGCTACTGTTGTCCCCTCACCTGCGCAAGGTCTACATTCCGGCGTCCGACGACGAATCGCGGCTCGCCCCGCTCGGGACGCATCCCGACCTCGATCCGCTGTGGTCGAGCAGTGATGTCGAGATCGTGCACGACGGCATCGAAGCGGACCGTGTTGCCAAACTGGCCCGGATCAAGGAGTCCGCGGTCGCCATGAATCACCTACGGGTGTGCTGGTTCAATCTGGCGAGCAAATACAACTGTGGTAGATGCGAGAAGTGCCTGCGGACGATGATCGGACTCCATATCGTGGGTGCATCCGGACAGTGCACGAGCCTGCCCCGGGAGATCCCGTCGAGGGCGGTCCGCCGCATGTACTTGAACGCCGCCGGGGAGGGCGGTGAGCTGTTCGCTCGCGAGAACCTCGAGCGGCTGGCGGAACTCGGCGAAACCGATACCGAACTCGTCCGTGCCCTGAACCATGCGGTCAACCGCAACAAGTTTCAGGAATTCCTCGTGACCGCTCGTTTCTACGTCATCGACGTGGGATTCGGGCTGGTGCGATACCAGGCACGAAAACTCTTCGGCAGCAACCGGCCGACCAAGACGACGGACCGGCCACGGGGCCATGCAGGCTAGCTAGCCCGAGCGGCGTCGATTGCAGCAATTGATTTGGTCGTCGCAGGAGTGTCCCGCACCCGGGCGTTGGTGGGGCGTCGAGGATCAGCTCTTCGAGTGCCAGGAGCCACTGCTCTCGGCCCACCTATTCCGCTACTGGGCATCACCACAGCCGTCCCGGCTGAGGGTGTGGGGGACTGTCGGCCGTACATCAGTCGGGCTGATGTCTGCTTCACTCCGGACTTGGATCGGCAATTCTGCCGGACCTGAGCGAGCGTGGTGCCCTCGGCAGGATTCGAACCTGCGACCTACCCTTTAGGAGAGGGTTGCTCTATCCCCTGAGCTACGAAGGCGCGGTGCACGCGCGGGGCGCACACCGAGGTGAGTGTAGCGGGAATGGTGGTGCGCTCGCGATGGGGAGGGCATGGTTGTCGCAGATGTTCTGGAAGTGACGACGGAACGGGAGACGTACATGTCCGAGATCGACTTGACCGACCTCGCTGCGCGGCACGACGGTTCGCTGAACTTGCACGGCTATCTGGCGAGGCCGTCGGGGGAGGGGCCGTGGCCGGGTGTGGTGATGGTGCACGAGGCGTTCGGATTGGACGACGTGATGCGGCGTCAGGCGGACAGGCTGGCGTCGGCGGGGTTTCTGACTCTGGCGCCGGATCTGTTCAGTGCAGGCGGTGCGCGACGCTGCCTGGTGTCGACGATGCGGGCGATGCTCTCGGGGAAGGGCCGGGCGTACGGGGACATCGAGGCGGCACGTCAGTGGCTGGCCGGGTCTTCGGACTGCACGGGGAAGATCGGGGTCATCGGATTCTGTATGGGTGGCGGGTTCGCTCTGATGACGCTGCGCACCGGGTTCGACGCGGCGGCCCCGAACTACGGGGTCCTGCCGCGTGACCTGGACGCGGCGGTTGCGGGGGCGTGCCCGGTGGTCGCCAGTTACGGCGGGAAGGACTTCGCCCTGCCGAAAGCGGCAGCCAAGTTGGAGTCGGCGCTGACCCGGGCGGGTGTGGTCCACGATGTGAAGGAGTATCCGACGGCCGGCCATACGTTCCTGAACGACGCATTGGCCGGACCGAAGGTGATGCGTCCCCTGATGAAGGTCACGGGGATGGTGCCCGACCCGGAGGCCGCCGCCGATGCGTGGACGAGGATCGACGGTTTCTTCGGGGAGCACCTGGGTTGATCAGTGGGTGTACTGGCGGGCGCTGGAGGTGGCGTGCCGGTAGTCGAGTCCGCATGCCCGGACGACCTGGCCGAGGCTGAGGTATCCCTCGATGCTGGTGGCCTTCGCGAATTTGCCGTCGGCCCGTACCGTGACCGTGACGCTGGACGCGACCGAATCGACCCGAGCGAGTTCGTACTCGTCGACGCCGCCGGCGGTCTGACCCACGTAGGTGACAGCGCCCTGAGCGTACGCGATCTCGATCAGGTCCTCGATCATGTGCATGCTCCTCGCCTCGAAGTAACGAACTGAGGTTAGCCTTAGCTACTCGGCCTCTGTCAAGTCCCCGGCGTAACGTGACCCACGCTTTCGGACGGTGACGGCAAGGACTGAGAAGGGTTGCAGGTGTTCCATGGCTGACCGCACTTCCTCGACGGACTCGATCGGATCGGGCGGCGACCCGGGGACGGGAGCGGCGGGCGAACCGCATCTCTCCCGGCAACTCTCCAACCGGCACATCCAGCTGATCGCGATCGGCGGGGCAATCGGCACGGGCCTGTTCATGGGGTCCGGGAAGACGATCTCGCTGGCCGGACCGTCGGTGATCTTCGTCTACATGATCATCGGCTTCATGCTGTTCTTCGTGATGCGGGCGATGGGGGAGTTGCTGCTCTCCAACCTGCATTACAAGTCGTTCTCCGACTTCACGGCCGACCTGCTCGGCCCCTGGGCCGGGTTCTTCACGGGGTGGACGTACTGGTTCTGCTGGATTGTCACGGGTATCGCCGACATCATCGCGATCGCCGGTTACGTGCGGTACTGGTGGCCCGACCTCCAGCTGTGGATCCCGGCGCTGGTCGCCATCGCGGCCCTCCTGCTGCTGAATTTGCCGACCGTGCGGGCATTCGGCGAGACCGAGTTCTGGTTCGCGCTGATCAAGATCATCGCCATCCTCAGCCTCATCGTCGTCGGACTCGTGATGGTGTTCACCCACTTCACGTCGCCGAACGGCTCGGAGGCCGGATTCGACAACCTGTGGAACGACGGCGGCATGTTCCCGACCGGCGCGATGGGCTTCGTGGCCGGATTCCAGATCGCGGTCTTCGCGTTCGTCGGTATCGAACTCGTCGGGACCACGGCGGCCGAGGCGAAGGATCCGGAGAAGAACCTGCCGAAGGCCATCAACTCCATCCCGATCCGCATCCTGCTGTTCTATGTGGTGTCGCTCATCGTGATCATCTCGGTCACGCCGTGGCGTGAGGTGGTTCCCGGGGTGAGCCCGTTCACGGCGATGTTCACGCTCGCCGGTCTGGGGATCGCGGCGGGAGTCATCCAGTTCGTGGTGCTGACGTCCGCGGCGTCCTCGGCCAACTCGGGGATTTATTCGACGTCCCGGATGGTCTACGGCCTCGCGCAGGAGGGTGACGCACCGTCCAGGCTCGGCAGGCTCAGTTCCCGCAAGGTTCCGGCCAACGCGCTGATGTTCTCGTGTGCCTTCCTGCTGTCGGCGATCGCGCTGCTGTTCTCCGGCGACTCGGTGATCGAGGCGTTCACGACTGTGACGACAATCTCTTCGGTGTTGTTCATCTTCGTGTGGACGATGATCCTGGCCAGTTACATCGTGTATCGGAAGCGCCGCCCCGAACTGCACGAGGCGTCGAAGTTCAAGATGCCCGGCGGGGTCGTGATGTGCTGGGTCGTCCTGGCCTTCTTCGTCTTCCTCATCTGGGCGCTGACACAGGAGGACGACACCCTCGAGGCGCTTCTCGTCACCCCGGTGTGGTTCATCGTGCTCGGGATCGCGTGGGCGGTGATTCGCCGGCGTGCCCCGCACCGCGCTCGTTATGCCGCCTTCAAGGCGGAACTCGAGGAGCGCCGAACATAAACGTTCGGTAACGGTGGCGCGGGCCTATATCGTTTTGTTACATTCGTCGCCAGACAGAGGAGCCCACCCCGGATGGGGAGAGCTGCAATCCGACGACTGACGAGGTATTTACTGTGGGTTCCCACCACCGGGCGAGCGGGTCTTCGATTCGCTTCGAGATCGATCCGGACGCGGCGCGCGGGCGCCATCGCAACCAGCAGGCCGGAGCGGGTGTGGGCATCAAGGCCGCGACTGTCGCGGCCGCCACCGGAGCCATCGTGGTCGGTGCAGCCCAGCTGGGTGCGGGAAACGCCGCTGCGGCTCCCGTCGACTCACATGAGACGAGCGGCGCACAGACCCTGCCGGGCCTGCCGTTCGAGATCCCGGCTGGTGTCGTCCCCGCCGGATTCGAACTGCCCGCAGACCTCGGCACCGCCGCCCAGAACCTCGGCGGCCCGGACCTCGGCGCCCAGGCCCAGCAGTGGCTGTCCTCCGTCAACCCGGTCAAGCCCCACACGGTTCAGCCGGTGTCGGGCAAGCTGACCTCCGACTTCGGTTCCCGCTGGGGAGCCCACCACGGCGGCATCGACATCGCGGCGCCCATCGGCACCTCGGTGCTCGCGGCCGCCGACGGCCAGGTCATCGACGCCGGCGCGGCGTCCGGCTTCGGACTGTGGGTGCGTCTGCTGCACGACGACGGCACCGTCACCATCTACGGACACGTCAACGACTACACCGTGAACGTGGGTCAGCGCGTCACCGCAGGGCAGGAAATCGCCCACGTCGGCAACCGCGGCCAGTCCACCGGACCGCACCTGCACTTCGAGGTACACGACGCGAACGGAAACAAGATCGATCCCGGGCGCTGGCTGCAGGAGCGCGGCGTGTCCGTCACCTGGGGCAACGCGGGCGCCAACGCGTAAGGGCCTACTCGGGCTCGAGATCGTCGTCGTTGCGGAACACGAGTGGACCGCCGTCGAGGGCGATCGCCCAGCGGCGTGACACGGCCCAGTCCCGGCCGTACGAATCGTTGCTGATGTCCTGGACGCCGGCGAAATCGTCGACGATGACGCCGGCCTCCAGGGGCCACTTCTTCTCGGCCAGTTCGTGATCGGCCGAGTGCCGCGTTTTCACGCGCGTGCCCACGGAGAACTCTGGTTTCTTCTTGGAGTCGGTATCAGGCGTCATCTCCGGTCCTTCCGCTCACCAGCGTCTGGTTCGAGGTTAGCCCGCCATCCCTCATTCGCGCGGGCCGAACGGATATGCTCCCCCGTGAGCGCAGTTCGACGCGCAGTTGGGGAGTGGTATGGGTCGCGAAGTGACGTCTCGGACATTCACCCGAGAAGACCGGCGCATGTTCCGGCAGAAGGTGCTCATGTGCGTCGACGCGCTCGAGAGGATGCTGCGGGAGGGCGCGTTCGTCGACGACGTCGACCCGCCGCGGCCCATGCTGGGCATGGAGATCGAGTTCAATCTCGTCCACGCCGACATGACGCCCGCGATGTCGAATCTCGCGGTCCTCGAGTCGATCGACGACGACGCCGTGTTCCAGACCGAGCTCGGCCAGTTCAACGTCGAGATGAACGTCCGGCCGGGTCCCTTGATCGGTGAGGGCATGTTCGAGCTCGAACGCACCCTGCGGGCGTCGCTGCACGTCGCCGACGCCCGGATCCACGGGCACGACGCCCAGCTGGTGATGGTCGGCATGCTGCCGACGCTGGAACTCGAGCATCTCGGCCGCGAGTGGATCACCGCGAACCCCCGCTACGAGCAGCTCAACGACCAGATCTTCGCCGCCCGCGGTGAGGACATCGAACTCGACCTCGAGGGTGTGCCGCTCGAGGGGCGGGCCGCCGAACAGCTGAAGGTGGACGCCAATTCGGTGCTCCCGGAAGCCGCATGCACGTCGCTGCAACTGCACCTGCGCGTCGCGCCGGACGAATTCGCCGCTCACTGGAACGCCGCGCAGTGCCTGGCCGGTGCCCAGGTGGCGCTCGCGGCGAACGCACCGTTCATGGCGGGTAAGGCGTTGTGGCACGAGTCCCGCATCCCGATCTTCGCGCAGGCCACCGACACGCGTCCCCTGGAGTTGAAGAACCAGGGTGTGCGGCCCCGCGTGTGGTTCGGCGAGCGGTGGATCACGTCGGTGTTCGACCTGTTCGAGGAGAACTCCCGGTACTTCCCGGCGCTGCTGCCGGAGGTGTCCGACGTCGACCCGTCGGCCGAACTCGACGCGGGCCGGGTGCCGGACCTCAACGAACTGCAGATGCACAACGGCACCATCTACCGGTGGAACCGACCCGTGTACGACAGCGACGACGGCAAACCGCACCTGCGGATCGAGAACCGGGTGCTCCCCGCGGGCCCGACGGTGCTCGACACGATGGCGAACGCGGCGTTCTACTACGGCGCGCTGCGCGGGCTCGTCGAATCGGATCGGCCGGTCTGGTCGCGGATGTCGTTCAACGCGGCCGAGGAGAACCTGCACGCCGGCGCGAAGTTCGGTATGGATGCCGGGTTGTACTGGCCCGGTGTCGGGTTCGCGGGCGCCGACGAACTGGTCCTGCGGAGGCTGCTGCCGATCGCCGACGAAGGACTCGCCGCGTTCGGGTTGTCGGCGAAGGCCCGCGACCGGTACCTCAGCGTCATCGAGGGCCGGTGCGTCACCCGGCAGACGGGGGCGTCGTGGCAGCGTGCGCAGGTGGTCCGGCACGAGAACGCCGGGCTGAGCCGCCGCGAAGCCCTGGCCGCCATGTTGCGTCAGTACGTGGAGAACATGCGTGAGGGCAGCCCCGTCCACACCTGGCCGGTGTGAACGGCGCCGCGCCTGCAGTCACACGGTGGCCGACCAGCTGTCGGGTCCGAACACCTCGTAGTGGATGTTCCCGGCGGGCACGTCCTTCGCGAGAAGCGCCTCGCGAATTCCGAGCATGAACGGCAGCGGGCCGCACAGGTAGGCGCGGGTGCCGGGCGCGATCGTGACCTCACCGAGGTCGGCCCGTCCCTCCCGCAAGCCGCCCTCGGGACGTCGGGTGCCCAGGTCTTCGTACCAGCGGTGCATCACCGCGAACGGCAGGCGTTCCACCAGTTCGGTGAGCTCCGCGCGGTGCGCGTGACTGCTGGCGGACCGGTCGGCATGGAGCACCGAGATCGGGCGGCTGTCGTCGGTGTCGGCGAGGTGGCTGAGCATCCCGATCATCGGGGTGCACCCGATGCCCGCGGAGACCAGGAGCAGCGGTGCGTCGTCGTCCTGCAGGACGAGGTCGCCGAACGGCGTCGACACTGTCAGGACGTCCTCTTCGAAGACGTTGTGGTACAGGAAGTTCGACACCTCACCGGCGCGTTTCACCGAGATCCTCCAGTCGCCGCGCGACGGGGCCGACGACAGGCTGTACTGGCGGATCTGGCGTGCGCCGTCCGGCAGGCGAACCGCGACGGAGAGGTACTGCCCCGGAGCGAACGACGGAAGCGGTGCGCCATCGACGGAGGTGAGCACGAACGACACCGTGTCCGCGGACTCGTGCCTGCGCTCGCGGACCCGCACGTCGCGCCACACGTCACCGGCGGCCACGCCCGCGGAGGCGTACAGGCCGGCCTCCATCGCGATCAGGGTCTCCGCCATCAGCCAGTACACCTCGTCCCAGGCGGCAGCGACCTCGGGAGTGACGGCGTCGCCGAGGACCTCGACGATGGCTGCGAACAGGTGCGTGTGCACGATCGCGTACTGCGACGGTTCGATCCCCAGCGAGGCGTGCTTGTTGGCGATCCGCGACAGGATGAGGTCGACGCGCGCCTGATCGGGCTCGAGTTGGAGGGCGGCGAACGCGGCGATGGCACCGGCCAGCGCCTTCTGCTGTTCGCCCTGCTTCTGGTTCCCGCGGTTGAACAGGTCTCGTTCGAGTTCGGGATGAGCGTCGAACATCTTGCGGTAGAACAGCGTCGTGATGTCCGAGATCGCGGCGCCGACCACGGGCAGGGTGGCGCGGATGACGTCCGTCGAGGTGGGCGAGAGCATGTCATTCTCCGATCGTTCGAGAAATCTGGGAAGTTGAGGTGGCCACCCGGGGGAGGGCGAGCAGCACGGTTCCGGTGGGGGTCTGGGTGAGGTCTTCGACGGTGAGGCCGCCCAGCGACTCGAAGAACGCGTTCTGCGCGCGCCGGAGCGCCGACCGCAGCAGGCACCCAGATCGCAGCGGGCACGGCTGGGCGCCGTCGCAGTCGACGACCTCCCCGTCGCCTTCGAGTCGGCGGGCGAGCCAGCCGACGGATGCGGTGCGCCCGAGTTCGGTGATGGCCAGGCCGCCGGAACGTCCGCGCCGTGCGTCGACGATGCCGAGTTCGCCGAGTCGGGTGATCACCTTGGCGGCGTGGGTGTACGACACCGACAGTTCCTCGGCGATCGCCCGGCTACCCGGCCGTTCGCCCTCCCCGGCCACGGCCAGTCGCATGACCACCCGCAGTCCGAGGTCGGTGAACTGGGTGAGTTGCATGACCCGAACGTACTTTAATTCGCATCCCGGATACCAAATTTGTGACCGACATCGCTCGGGATCGGATGGTCCGAAATGGGTAGTGGTGCAGTCGTATTCGCGCGAGGCACACGACTCCACTTCTCATCATCGTCCAATCCGGTCGCTGCGGCTACGGCCGGAGAGCCCGAATCGGTGGGGACTTAAGTCCCACGTCGAAAGGTGAAGGGCGGCAGACGGGAAAAGGAGGCCGGGGATAGTGTGAAGCCATGAGCACACGGGACCGCAACAGCGTCGTCGTCGGCGTCGACGGATCGGACAGCTCGAAGTCCGCCGTCCGGATGGCTGCCGAACTCGCCACCGAACGTGGACTGAACCTGAAGATCATCCACGCGCTCGACTTCGCTCCGTACGGGTTCGGCGGCCCGTACATGGATTCGGGTGGCGTGTACGAGTGGGTGGAGGCGAGCGGCAAAGCGATTCTCGCCGAGGCGCAGGAGCAGGCGTTCGCGGTCAATCCCATCATCGAGGTCTGCACCGAACTGTCGATCGGGAGCAGCGCTCAGTGGCTCGTCGACCTGTCCGAGAACGCCCGGATCGTGGTCGTCGGCGCGTCCGGGTCCGGGGCGGCGGCCACCGCGCTGCTCGGGAACACGGCGATCAACGTCACCAGCCACGCACACTGCCCGGTCGTCGTGGTCCGCGGCGACGCCCACGCAGGCGGGCCCGTCGTGGTCGGCGTCGACGGCAGCGCCACCAGTGAGCGGGCGATCTCGGTGGCCTTCCAGGAGGCGTCGATGCGTAATGCTCCGCTGGTCGCCGTCCACGTGTGGAGCGACCTCGGGTCGAAGGCGTTCGAGGACCCGCGTGCCGCGGCGCTCGTTCCGCAGGGACTCGAGGAGGACGAACGTGCCGTCCTCGCCGAGAGCCTCGCCGGCTGGCAGGAGAAATACCCCGACGTGAAGGTCACCCGCGAGGTGTACATCGACAATCCGCGGGCGCGGTTGCTCGACTGGTCGAAGAAGGCGCAACTGCTGGTCGTCGGCAGCCGGGGCCGCGGAGGATTCAAGGGGATGCTGCTCGGTTCGACCAGCAACAGCCTGGTCGGTGGTGCGCAGTGCCCGGTAGTCGTCGTGAGGCCTGCACGCCCCTGAGGCCATCGCGCGCAGTAGTGTTCTGGATCGAAGCAGGAACAGGTTGCAGGAACGCCAGGATTGGGGAACGACGTGCGCATAGGTATGGGCTTGAACTACAGCGGCGGTTTCGCCGAGACGGTCGACGAGGTCGCCGACCTGGAGAAAGCCGGGCTCGACATCGCGTTCGTGCCCGAGGCCTACTCGTTCGACGCGGTCAGCCAGATCGGCTACCTCGCCGCCAAGACCACCACCCTGGAACTCGCTTCGGGCATCTTCCAGATCTACACCCGCACGCCGAGCCTGACGGCGATGACGGCCGCCGGCCTCGATTTCGTGTCGGACGGACGCTTCGTGATGGGCCTCGGCGCGTCCGGCCCGCAGGTGATCGAGGGTTTCCACGGCGTCAAGTACGACGCCCCGCTCGGCCGCACCCGCGAGGTCGTCGAGATCTGCCGCAAGGTGTGGCGCCGCGAGAAGGTCGAGTTCCAGGGCAAGTACTACCAGATTCCGCTGCCCGCCGAGAAGGGCACCGGGCTGGGCAAGCCGCTGAAGATCATCAACCACCCTGTGCGTGATCGCATCCCGATCGTCATCGCCTCGCTCGGACCGAAGAACGTGGAGTTGACAGCCGAGATCGCCGAAGGCTGGGAACCCATCTTCTACCACCCGGAGAAGGCCGCGAGCGTGTGGGGCGAGCCGCTGGCCAAGGGCAAGGCGAAGCGCGACCCGAGCCTCGGCGACCTGCAGGTCTTCGCGTCGCCCGCCCTGGCCATCGGCGACGACGTCGACCACATGCTCGACTGGGTCCGCCCCGGTCTCGCCCTCTACATCGGCGGCATGGGTGCGAAGGGCAAGAACTTCTACAACGACCTCGCGGTCCGGTACGGCTACGAGAAGGAAGCCGAGACCATCCAGGACCTCTACCTGTCGGGTAAGAAGGACGAGGCCGCCGCCGCGGTGCCGGACGACCTGGTGCGGGCCGTGTCGCTGATCGGTCCGGAGAGCTACGTCGCGGAGCGGGTGGCCGCGTTCGCCGAATCCGGGGTCACCACGCTCACCGTCACACCGCTCGCCGCGGATCGTGCGGGACGTGTGGCGTTGGTCGAGAAGCTCCGCAACATCTGCGGGTAGCACCGCACACCTCAGCAGTGCACAGCCGGAAGAATCAGGAAAGGTGACCATGACCGGAATCAAACCGATCGTCGTGGGTGTGGACGGATCCGAGTCGGCGTCGGCCGCCGTGGCGTGGGCCGCTCGGGCCGCCGCCGCACTGTCGCTCCCGCTGCACATCGTGACAGTGGTCCACATTCCTGCCTTCTATTACACCGAGCCGTATCTGGCCGAGAGCTTCAAGGAAGAACTCGAGGACACGGCGAAGGCCCGGCTGGGCAGTGCACGGGTGCACGCCAAGCAGACGGTGGACGCGCCGATCGACATCACCACCGAACAGTTCGAGGCCAAGGTGAGTCAGACCCTCATCGACCTGTCCGCGAACGCGCACATGGTGGTGCTCGGTTCGCGCGGGCACGGTGAGTTCACCGGCCTGCTGATCGGTTCCACGACGTCCGCGGTCGCCGCGCACGGCCACTGCCCGCTGGTGGTCGTGCGGGGGCGCACCATGGACGGGCAGCCGCCGACCGAGGGGCCGATCGTGGTCGGTGTCGACGGTTCGGAGAGCAGCAGGGCCGCGTTGGAAGTGGCGTTCGAGCAGGCCGCCGCGCGCGGTGCGAGCCTGGTCGCGGTCAACGTGTGGAGCGATGTGAGCGTGCAGCCGTCGCTCGGCGCCAGCCCGGACGACCCGCTGTGGAGCAGCATCCAGACGGGCGAGGAAGTGGTGCTGTCCGAGCGCCTCGCCGGATACCAGGAGCGGTATCCGGACGTGACGGTCGAACGCGTCGTCGCGCGCGACCGCCCGGTGCGGGTGCTCAGCGAATTCGCCGAGAAGGCGCAGCTGATCGTCGTGGGCAGCCGCGGACGCGGTGGTTTCACGGGAATGCTGCTGGGCTCCACCAGCAACGCGTTGCTCCACACCGCGGACTGCCCGGTGATGATCGTCCGGCCGGAGAGCTAGCGCGAACTGTCAGTCGCTTGGAGGTGCACACATGACCACGCGAGTGTTCCTGGTCGACGACCACGAGATCGTGCGACGAGGCTTGGTCGATCTACTGGGCAGCGCGCCCGACCTCGAGGTGGTCGGGGAGGCCGCGTCGGTCGGTGAGGCGATGGCGCGGGTCCCGGGCAGTGGCGCCGACGTCGCCGTCCTCGACGTCCGGTTGCCGGACGGCAACGGCGTCGAACTGTGCCGGGACCTGCGCGCCGCGCTGCCCGGACTGCGGTGCCTGATGCTGACGTCGTTTTCCGACGACGAGGCGCTGTTCGACGCCATCATGGCCGGGGCGTCCGGATTCGTCCTCAAACAGATCCTCGGCACCGACCTTGTGGCGGCCGTACGGACGGTGGGGGAGGGCGGTTCGCTCCTCGACAGCAGGGCGACGTCGGCGCTGATGAACCGGATCAGGTCGGCCCGCCGGGACGACCCGCTGGCGCAACTGTCCGAGCAGGAACGCGCCGTGTTCGACTT
Source organism: Rhodococcus sp. NCIMB 12038 (assembly GCF_002165735.1). Taxonomy (NCBI): domain Bacteria; kingdom Bacillati; phylum Actinomycetota; class Actinomycetes; order Mycobacteriales; family Nocardiaceae; genus Rhodococcus; species Rhodococcus sp. NCIMB 12038. The sequence continues at coordinate 72,502 of NZ_NHML01000015.1, read as the reverse complement.
GATCGGCGAGGGGCTCACCAACCGGGAGATCGCCGAGCGGCTCTTCCTCGCCGAGAAGACGATCAAGAACTACGTGTCGAGGCTGTTGTCCAAACTGGGGATGCAGCGGCGCACGCAGGCGGCGGTGCTGGCCACCGAGTTACGCAAACAGCGCTGAAAGTTTCGTCACGCCAACGGGACCTGCCAGGTGACGACGGTCCCCCCGCCCCCGGAATCGACGGTGCAGGTGCCGCCGCAGTGCTCGGCGCGCCGATCGAGGTTGTCCAGTCCGCTGCGCCGGGCGCCGTCGGCGATCCCGATGCCGTCGTCCGCGACGGTGACGACGAGGTCGTCCCCGGCGGCCACCGAGATGTCGATGGTGGTGGCCCGCGCGTGCCGCAGCGCATTGCTCAGGGCCTCGCGCAACACCGCCTCCGCGTGCGGGTGGATGCGGCTGGGCACGAGAGTGTCGATGGCGCCGGTGAACTGGACGTTCGGCGCGACCGGCGAATGGGAGGTCAGGTCGCCGATCACGTCGAGCAGGCGGCGGCGCAGACTAGTCGCCGATGCGATGCCGGTGGCCTGCAGATCGAAGATGGTGGTGCGGATCTCGCGCACCGTCCGGTCGAGTTGCTCGACCGCGGTGGCGACGATGGTGCGTACGCCGTCCGGAACGTCCCCGACCGCGTGAGTGCTCTGCAGGCTCATGCCGGTGGCGAACAATCGCTGAATCACGTTGTCGTGCAGGTCGCGCGCAATTCGGTCGCGGTCGGCGAGCACCGACAGCAGGCGTTGCTTGCTCTGCTGGTCGGCGAACTCCACCGCGACGGCAGCGAGGTCGGCCACCGATTCGAGTCGGGCCACCTCGTCCGGATCCCACGGAGCTGTGCCACGCGCGGTGACCACCAGAACCCCGCCGACCCCCGACGCCGTCGACAGCGGCAGCACCGCGGCCCGGCCCGCCTCGGCGGAGAACGGTGCGAGACCGTCGATGCCCGTCAGCAGTGCGGGGGTGCGGGAGCGCAGCACTTCGGCGAACGGCTCGGCCTGGGTGGCGGTTCGGAAGTTGGTGCGCAGCGGCCGCACCGCGCTGTCCGCCCCGACCACCGCGCCCTCGCCGAGCGTGACGACGATGAAGACCTCGTCGCCGCTGGACAGTTCGCGTACCTCGGCGGCGAGCGTGTGCAGTGTTTCGTCGAGTGATCCGCCGACCATCAGGCGGGAGGTGATCGCCGCGACGGCCGTCAGCCACCGTTCCCGCGTCCGCGATTCCTCGAACAGCCGGGAATTCTCCACCGCCACGCCGGCCGACGTGGCGAGCGCGCGCAGAATGACCTCGTCCTCGTCGGTGAACTCCGGTCCGCTGAGTTTCTCGGTCAGATAGATGCTTCCGAAAACTTTGCCCCGCATCATGATCGGCATGCCCAGGAAGCTCTTCATCGGTGGATGGTTGGGCGGGAAGCCGAGCGACCCCGGATGATCGGCCAGGTTGGCGAGGCGCACCGGGCGGGGGTCGTGGACCAGCAGTCCCAGCAGCCCGCGGCCCTCGGGCAGGTGGCCCATGTGCGCGCGATCTTCCGGCGTGATGCCCTCGTAGACGAACTCCGACAGGCCGCCGTCGGGGGCGTGGACACCGAGCGCGCCGTAGCGGGCGTCGAGCAGGGACGTGGCCGAATTGACGATGCGCTGCAGGGTGGAATCCAGCTCGAGCCCCGACCCGACCACCAGAACCGCCTCGAACAGGCGCTGCAGACTCCGGCGGGTGGGAATCACATCGGCGAGCCCCTCCCGGAACTCGCTGATCCTCGCCTCGTGCCCACCGTCCGCTCCCATGTCAGCAGCATAGGTCTGGCGGAGGCGTAACACCGCCAACCACGGCGTCGATAAGAGCTCGAGTGTTTACTCATCCGAACTAATGCTTACCCATTGACGTGACGAGGGAGAAGAAGAATGAATCGACGGCACTTCGCACGACGGGTCGCGGCAGGTCTGACCGCTGCAGTGGCAGCGACGATGATGTTCACCGGTGTCGTGTCGGCGCAGCCCGCAGATTCCACTCCCGTCGTCGACCCGGTGACCGCGATCGCGAAGCTGCGCACCGTGGCCGCCGGAAACCCCGAGGCCGAGGCCGCCATCGAGCGACTTGCCGCATCGCCGACCGACACGGCGGCGGCGACGAACATCGCCCTGCCGGGCCAGATCTTCCAGGTCCCCGCGTACTCCGACACCGGGCAGGGCGGTCCCGTCCTCGGACAGCTGTACGGCGCGGGTGTGGCGACCAACATGAGCAACCAGTTCCGCTTCGGCTTCTTCGGCGGACCGGGCGTCATCGCGAACGACCAGGCCGGCGCCGAACTCGACGTCGTGTACTACAGCTTCGCCACCGGTGCCAGCGGCCTCGTCAAGCTGGACCAGAACAACGTCGCGGTTCCCACGGTCGTGTCCACGGCCCCGGTCGCCGGGCTCGGCAGCGGCCTGGTCGTCGCGGCCGTGTACGGCTCGCTGAACCACCAGGTGGGGCCGAACGTCGTCAAGAGCACGATCTGGTGGCCCACCCTGGGCACCGTGCTCGCCTGACCGGTCGAGAACTCAGGTGGCAGGTTCGGCCCCGGGCCGGGCCTGCCACCACTCCGTCCAGCGCTGTTCGAGTTCGGCCCACTCCTCGTCGTCCAGGTCGTAGGCCGCGAGCAGGATCTGCGCACCGCCGTTCGGGCGTGCGGTGTTGACGGGCTGCTCGCCGAACTGCAGCAGTCCCGGGCCGAGGTCGTCGACACTCACCGCGGTCTGGTGCTCGCCGACGAAACACACCACCCCGTGCAGCAGATCGCCCGTCTCCGCGACCGCGGTGAAGTGATCGCCCACCTTCATGCCCGTGAGCTTGTCGAGGCCGAGCAGGTGCTGCGCCGAATCGCCGTCCGCGACCGGGCCTTCGAGGAACAGTGTGCGACGCTCGTCGAGCCCGTGCCGTTCGATGCCGAACTTGAGGAACTGCAGGAACGTCGTCCAGCCCTCGGTGACGTCGTCGTACCAATCGTCCGCGGCGGGATGACCGCCCCGCGGCGGCCGCGTGATCCGCACCAGCGTGGTGCCGTCGTGCTCGTGGAGGCTGAACCGGTCGGCGCCGCCGAGGGTGAGGGTGAAGGCCTCGGAGTCCTCCGTCACGTCGTCGCCGAAGTAGATTTCCCGGATCTCGTCGTCCAGGCCTTCGATATCCCAGCCGTGCCAGCGCCGAAGCAACTCCGGGTCGCGCAGGGCCGGCCATACGACCGACGGCGCCGCAGCTACCGATACCTCGATCACGGGCGGGGTTTCCGTCATGCACTCTCCTGCGTCTCCGCTGCTACCGGTCCGACCTGCACCGCCGACCGCCGGCCATGACGATCGCGAAACAGGCCGGGTTCAGGCTCCGAACAGAATCGGCGAGCCGATCGCGCACGACCGTCACATGGCGACGGTGAGCAGGAACGCGACGTCCTCGATGGCCTCGACGCTGTGCCGGTCCGTCGGGAGGACCAGCAGGTCGCCGGTGGAACCCTTCCACGAGTCCTCGCCGGCCACGAGGTTCAGTTTGCCGCTGAGAATGAACAGGGTGGCCTCGCCCGGGCTCTCGTGTTCGGCCATTTTCTGACCCGCGGCCAGGGCGATGACGGTCTGCCTGAGGCTGCGCCGATGCCCGCCGTACACGGTCTGCGAACTGCGGCCGCTGGACGTCCCGCCTGCCAACTTCAGTTGCTGACGGGCAAGGGCGGTCAGTGACTTCTTGTCCATGAGGTGAGTATGAACCACTGCGCGCACCGTCACCCGTCGAATGGGGTAACGGTGCGGTGGCAAACAGGTGGCCGGTCAGCGCTTGATGTAGGTGATCCAGCGGTACCGGGTGCCGTTCTTCGCCGACGTGAGCCACTCACCGGTGTCCTGCGGGTGCCAGGACTCGTCGATCGCGGGTGCCCAGGCGTCGCCGTCGATCGTCACGTCGATCTCGGAGACCAGCAGCTGTGTAGCGAACGGCATTGCCGCCGTGTAGATCTGACCGCCGCCGATGACGCAGACGTCCTCGTCGGTGAGCGCGAGCGCCGAGGCGAGGCCGTCGGCGGACTCGGCTCCCTCCGCAGCCCAGCCGGGCTGACGGGTGATCACGATGTTGCGCCGTCCCGGCAGGGGCCGGAATCGCGGGGGCAGCGAGTCCCACGTCCTGCGGCCCATGATCACGGGGTGGCCCTGCGTCACCTTCTTGAAGTACGCCATGTCCTCGGGGACGTGCCACGGGATCGTGTTGTCGCGGCCGATGACGCCGCCGGCACCCTGCGCCCAGACCAGCTTGACCTGCCGGGCCGCCACTAGACGGCCACCGGCGCCTTGATGGCCGGATGGTGCCGGTAGTCGACGATCTCCACGTCCTCGAACGTGTAGTCGAAGATCGAATCCCGTCGGTTCAGTTTCAGCGTCGGATACGGCAACGGCTCCCGGCTCAACTGCTCGGTCACCTGGTCGACGTGGTTGTCGTAGATGTGGCAGTCGCCACCCGTCCAGATGAAGTCGCCCGGTTCGAGCCCTGCCTGCTGCGCCACCATGTGGGTGAGGAGCGCGTAGCTCGCGATGTTGAACGGCACGCCGAGGAACATGTCGGCGCTGCGCTGGTAAAGCTGGCACGACAGCTTGCCGTCCGCCACGTAGAACTGGAAGAACGCGTGGCACGGCGCCAGCGCCATCTGCGGGATGTCGCCGACGTTCCACGCCGACACGATGATGCGACGCGAATCCGGGTTCGACTTCAGCGTCTCGATGGTCTGGCTGATCTGGTCGATGTGCTCGCCCGACGGGGTCGGCCAGCTGCGCCACTGCACGCCGTAGACCGGGCCCAGTTCGCCGTCCGCGTCCGCCCACTCGTCCCAGATCGTGACGCCGTTGTCCTGGAGCCACTTCACGTTGGAGTCGCCGCGCAGGAACCACAGCAGTTCGTAGACGATCGACTTGAGGTGCACCTTCTTCGTGGTGATCAGCGGAAACCCGTCGGCGAGGTTCCAGCGCATCTGATGACCGAAGACGCTCTTCGTGCCGGTCCCGGTGCGGTCGGCCTTCGGGGTGCCCGTGTCCATGACGAGTCGGAGCAGGTCTTCGTACGGGGTCGGCACAGATGTCACGGTACGAGCATAGGCGCTCCGCGCCCGTGCGCCTTTTTGGTAGCTGGAGCAACCAGAAAGGCGCACGGGCGTTAGCCTGCCCGCATGCGTGAACTCTTCGTGATCGGCATCGGCGCCGGCGACCCCGACCAGGTGACGGTCCAGGCGATCAAGGCCATGAACAAGGCGGACGTGTTCTTCGTCATCGGCAAGGGCGACGAGAAGCAGGACCTCGTCGATCTCCGCACCGGCATCCTCGAGGAACACGTCACCGGTCCGTACCGCGTCGTGGACATCGTCGATCCGCCGCGCAACCGCACGCCGTCCGATTACGAGGGTGTCGTCGACGACTGGCACGAGCGCCGGGCGGCGCTGTTCGAGGCCGAGTTCGCGTCCGAGCCGGGGGTCGGGGCGATCCTCGTGTGGGGCGACCCGTCGCTCTACGACAGCACGCTGCGGATCGTCGAGCGGGTGCTCGCCCGCGGCAACGTGTCGTTCGACTACTCGGTGATCCCGGGTGTGACCAGCGTGCAGTCGCTGGCCGCCCAGCACCGGATCGTGCTCAATCGGATCGGCGAACCCGTCCACGTCACCACCGGGCGCCGCCTCGCCGAGGGGCTGCCCGACGGCGTCGACAACGCGGTGGTCATGCTCGACGCTCACTGCACGTTCACGCAGGTCCCCGGCGACGACGTCCAGATCTGGTGGGGCGCCTACCTGGGCACCCCCGACGAGGTGCTGATCTCCGGTCGCCTGCGGGAGGTCGAGGACGAGATCCAGCGGGTGCGCGCCGAACTGCGCGAACGCAAGGGCTGGATCATGGACACCTACCTCCTCCGCAGGTGAGTGGGAAAGTGTGGAGGAGCACACTTTCTCGCTCACATGCCGTTAGCCTGGGGACATGCCCGAGCTGCCCGAGGTGGAGGCGTTAGCCGAGTTCCTGCGTGAACACGCCGTGGGAGCGGTCGTCGGCCGGGTGGACGTGGCGGCCCTGAGTGTGCTGAAGACGTTCGACCCCCCGATCACCGCCCTGCAGGGCCGCGACGTCACGGGTGCCGCCCGGTTCGGCAAGCACCTCGCACTCGACTGCTCCGGATTGTGGCTCGTCACCCACCTCTCGCGTGGGGGCTGGCTGCGCTGGACCGACAATCCGTCGGTTGCGCCGCCGAAACCGGGGAAGGGGCCGCTGGCGCTGCGGGTGCACTTCTTCACCCCGGAGGGGGCGACGCCGGCGTTCGACCTGACCGAGGCCGGCACGAAGAAGCGGCTCGCGGTGTGGCTGGTGCACGACCCTCAGGAGGTGGAGGGGATAGCCCGGCTCGGGCCCGACGCCCTGGCCGTCACCGAACCCGAGTTCGCGGCCCTGCTGTCCACCACGTCGGCGCGGATCAAGAACGCGCTCGTCGACCAGTCGCTGCTCGCCGGCGTCGGCAACGCCTACTCCGACGAAATCCTGCACACCGCAAAGATTTCCCCCTTCGCGACGTCGCGCACCCTGCCGGAAGACCAGGTGCACGTGCTGTACGACGCGATGCGTTCCGTGCTCACCGACGCCGTCCAGAGGTCGCTCGGGCAGGACGCTGCGCGGTTGAAGGGGGAGAAGCGATCCGGGATGCGCGTCCACGCCCGGACCGGTCTGCCCTGCCCCGTCTGCGGTGACACCGTCCGGGAAGTGTCGTTCGCGGAGAAGTCTTTTCAGTACTGCGCGACGTGTCAGACCGGAGGCAAGGTGCTCGCCGACCGCCGGATGTCGCGACTGCTGAAGTAGGCGCGGGCGCGAACGCGTGCCCGCATATAGTTGTGACCATGCGTGAACAGGCACCCGGACGGTTCGGTACCCCTCTGACGGCAGGCGCGACCCGCGTCATGCTGCTCGGGTCGGGTGAGCTGGGCAAGGAAGTGATCATCGCCCTCCAGCGGCTGGGGGTCGAGGTGATCGCCGTCGACCGCTACGACAACGCGCCGGGCTACCAGGTGGCGCACCGCGCGCACACCATCGACATGAGCGACCCGGAAGCGCTGTTGCGGCTCGTCGACGCCGAAAAGCCGCACTTCGTGGTGCCCGAGATCGAGGCGATCGCCACCGATGCGCTGGCCACGGTGGAGGAGCGCGGCGCCGCGGTGGTGGTGCCCACCGCGCGGGCGACGCAGCTGACCATGAACCGCGAGGGAATCCGGCGCCTCGCCGCGGAGGAACTGGGACTGCCCACGTCGCCGTACGAGTTCGCCGAATCGCTCGAGGAGGTCCGGGCGGCCACCGGACGCATCGGCTTTCCCTGCGTGATCAAGCCGGTGATGTCTTCGTCCGGCAAGGGCCAGTCGACGGTGCGCGCCGCCGACGACGTCGAGAAGGCCTGGGACTACGCGCTCGCGGGCGGCCGCGTCAATTACGGCCGTGTCATCGTGGAGGGGTTCGTCGGCTTCGACTACGAGATCACCCAACTCACCGTCCGGGCGATCGGCGCCGACGGCGCGGTGGGCACGTTCTTCTGCGAGCCGATCGGGCACCTGCAGGATTCGGGTGACTACGTGGAGTCGTGGCAGCCGCAACCGATGAGCGAGGCGGCGCTCGCCCGGTCGCGTGAGGTCGCGGAGAAGGTGACGTCGGCGCTGGGCGGTCGCGGGATCTTCGGGGTGGAACTGTTCGTGAAGGGCGACGACGTGTACTTCTCGGAGGTCAGCCCCCGCCCCCACGACACGGGACTGGTCACCCTTCGGACGCAACGACTCTCGGAGTTCGAACTGCATGCCCGCGCGATCCTCGGCCTGCCCGTCGACACGACCCTCACGACACCCGGTGCGTCCGCGGTGATCTACGGCAAACTGGATGCCGCCGGAATCGGCTTCGAGGGTGTCGCCGACGCGATGGCCGTCCCCGAGACCGACCTGCGGCTGTTCGGCAAGCCGGAGAGCTTCGCGCGGAGGCGGATGGGCGTCGCCGTGTCCACGGGGCCGGACGTCGAGACCGCGCGCAGTCGCGCGCGGGAGGCGGCGTCCCGCGTCGAGCCCGTCGCGTGAGTCCGGGCGCAGAAGTTCTTGTCGGCCTGGCCATCGTGGTCGGGCTCGTCGGGATCGTCATCCCGATCCTGCCCGGAACGATCCTCATCTTCGCGGCAATCCTGGTGTGGGCCATCATGACCGGCGGTGCGACGGCGTGGACGGTGTTCGCGGTCGCCACGGTGTTCCTGGTGATCAGCGGCGTCGTCAAATACACCTGGCCCGGAAAGCGGATGCGCATCGCCGGCGTGCCCAACGTGTCGCTGATCGTCGGTGGGCTGCTCGGGATCGTCGGGTTTTTCGTCGTTCCCGTGGTGGGGTTGTTCCTCGGGTTCCTCGCGGGAACGTATGTCGCCGAGCTGTACCGGTTGCGTGCCCACAACCGGGCGTGGGCGTCGACGTGGCACGCCTGCAAGGCCGTCGGACTGTCGATGCTGATCGAACTGCTCGGCGCCTTGCTCGCCTCGGGGGTGTGGCTGACCGCGGTGGTCGCGACGTAGGTCGCCGAAATCGTCGCCGGGGGTATCCAGGAGCGACCTCCACCTGCGATGATGAAACGCGGATGTTGATCTTCCCGGCTAGCGGAGGAATGCGCCGTGAACAAGAAGACGACCTGGATCCTGGCCCCGCTCGCTGCCGCGACCCTCGCACTGAGTGGCTGCGGCGACGACTCGTCCGACTCGTCCGCACCGAGCGCCACCAGCGCCGCGGAGGCCACGAGTAGCGGCGAAGCGGCGCCCGCGTCGAACATGATGGAGAAGATTCCGTCACCCTTCGTGATGACCCCGCAGATGGACCCGACGTACGTCGGGTCGGTCGACGGGACCGACGCGTACATCGCGCTGGCCAGGTCTGGCGACGACATGGTCGCCTTCCTGTGCGACGGCAACGAGATGTGGACGTGGATGACCGGCACGATGGACGGCGACAAGGCGTCGATGTCTTCGCCGGACGGAGCGACGCTCACCGCGTCGATGAGCGACGGCACCGTGACGGGGCAGGTCAGCGCGCCGGGCATGCCCGACAAGGCGTTCACGGCCAAACCGGTCGCCGCGGAGGACGGGCTGTTCCGGGCAACCACCAACCACGACGGCACCGACTACACCCTCGGCTGGATCATGACCCCCGACGGCGTCCGCGGGCTCGAACGTCAGGCCAACGGATCGACCACCGGTGGCATCGCCGTCGACCGGAACGGCGACGACATGGACGACCGGCAGCGGGAGCGGCGGCAGGAACGCCGCGAGCAGCTGGACTGCGACGAGATGACCAACTACAACATGTGGCTGGTGGCGCAACCGCAGACACCGCCGGTGGCCGAGATGGTGTCGATGAACAGCGTGCAGATGGAAGGCTGCTGACACGGGGCGCGCGTCTAGCAGCGTCCGCCCGGAGTGTCGCAGCGGTACCACGCACGCGCGTTGCCGCCCATGACCTTGTCGAAGTCGTCGCCGACCGCGTCCGCGACGATGTCGATGTCGCTGTCCTGGAACACTCTTCGGGATCGGCTGCCCGGTAGGTCGGTGCCGAACATCAGCGCGTCGGGGTTGACGGCGTGGATCTTGCGCAGCACGTCGCCGACGTTCTCGATGGTGGTCCGCCCGAACCCGGTGGCCTTCACCCGGACTCCCCGGTCGACGAGGTCGAGGAGGTACGGCAGGCCCCGTGTCGACATTCCCAGGTGGTCGATGCACACGGCGGGCAGCTTGGCGAACACCGGCTCGAGCGACAGCAGCAGGGTGGCGTCCACGTAGAACTCGGCGTGCCAGCCGGCCAGCTCGTACGCCCGCAGGGCCTGCTTGGTGAGGAGCTTTACGTCGGTCGCGCTGCGCCGAAGGTTGAACCGGACGGCCCGGACCCCGGCGCGGTCGAGTTCGAGGATGCTGTCGTCGGTGGTGTCGAGCTCCATCTGAGTGACGCCCACCCAGGTGGGACCGAGCTCCTCGAGCGCCGCTTTCAGGTAATTCTGATCGGTGCCCTGGTACGAGGCCGTGACGACGGCGCCGCCGTCCACGCCGAAGCCTTCCGTGCGGGCCCGGTAGTCGGCGACGGTGAACGGCTCCGGAAGGTAGCCGTGGTTCTCGACCACCGGGAACCGGGGATCGATGATGTGAACGTGGGCGTCAAACACGACTCATATCCTGCCTTGTGCGGGCGACGGGCCGGGACATCGCGTCGGCATCCGGACACATGTGGTCCGAGACGACGGAAGGGAACCTCCCGCGGGAGGTTCCCTTCGCACCGAGTCGGAAGATCAGGCCTTGTCGGGCTCGCTGGCCTTGAGCATGTCCTCACGCTCGACGACCTTGATCCGCTCGCGGCCCTCGGGCTCGCCCAGGCTGCGCTCGTGCGCGTCGAGGCGGTACCAGCCCTGCCACGTGGTGTAGGGGACCTGCTTGCCCTCGAGGAATTCGATGATCGCGTCCTCGCCCGGGTTGGCGGGCTCGGGGAAGCCGGTCCGGTCCTCGAGCAGGTTCGCGACGGTCTCGTTCGCGTCGCCCTTGGTGTGGCCGATCAGGCCGACCGGGCCGCGCTTGATCCAGCCGGTGACGTAGGTGGCCGGCATGAACCGGGCGTTGCCCTCGGCGGTGTCGTCGGAGATAACGCGGCCGGCCTCGTTCGGGACCGTGCCCGCCTGCTCGTCGAACGGGAGCTTCGCGATGTTCTGCGACAGGTAACCCACGGCGCGGTACACGGCCTGGACGTCCCAGTCGTTGAACTTGCCGGTGCCCTTGACATTGCCGGTGCCGTCCAGCTGGGTGCGCTCGGTGCGCAGGCCGACGACCTTGCCGTCCTCGCCGAGCACCTCGGTGGGCGATTCGAAGAAGTGCAGGAACAGCTTGTGCGGGCGGTTGCCCACGTCGCGGATGGCCCAGTCCTGCAGGGTGTTGGCGACCATGTCGACCTGCTTGGAGTTGCGGCGCGCCTGCTCGGAGCCCTCGTCGTAGTCGATGTCCTCGGGGTCGACGATGACCTCGATCGTCGGCGAGTGATCGAGTTCACGCAGCTCGAGGGGGGTGAACTTGGCCTGCGCCGGTCCGCGACGGCCGAACACGTGGACCTCGACGGCCTTGTTGGCCTTGAGTCCCTCGTAGACGTTGGCGGGGATCTCCGTCGGCAGCAGTTCGTCGCCGGTCTTGGCGAGGACGCGCGCGATGTCGAGGGCGACGTTGCCGACACCGAGCACGGCGACCTTCTCGGCCTCGAGGGGCCAGGTGCGCGGGACGTCGGGGTGGCCGTCGTACCAGGAGACGAAGTCGGCGGCGCCGTAGCTGCCGTCGAGTTCGATACCCGGGATGTTGAGGGCGCGGTCGGCGTTGGCGCCGGTGGAGAAGATCACCGCGTCGTAGAAGCTGTGCAGGTCTTCGAGGGTGATGTCGCTGCCGTAGTCGATGTTGCCGAGTAGGCGGACCGACGGCTTGTCGAGCACCTTGTGCAGGGCGGTGATGATGCCCTTGATGCGGGGGTGGTCGGGGGCGACGCCGTACCTGATCAGACCGAAGGGGGCAGGCATCCGCTCGAAGAGGTCGATGCTGATCCCGCCGTCAGACGCGGCATCGGATTTCATGAGTGCGTCGGCTGCGTAGATACCGGCGGGGCCGGCACCCACGATTGCAACGCGCAACGGACGTGTCTGATCAGTCATCTGGAGCGAACTACCTTCTGAAGGGCGGACAACGAAACCTCAGCTTAAATTAAGCCCAGCCTAATCGGGTGGCCGAGGTGCAGCAGACAGGGCAAAGCCCATTCTCGGGACTCACGCCTGTAGAGGGTAGTCGCCTCCGCGTTGGGGGGTCACAAACACGATTTGTAGGGGCAGCTCGATACACTCGTGGCCAGCCGAGATCGAAGGGAAGTCATGTCCGGTTCGAGCGAATCGCCTCAGCACGACGCGGGAGGCGCGGAAGATCCGGTGGATCCCCGGCGCATCACGGCGGTGCCGTTCATCGCCGCCGTCACCGTCATCGTCGTCATCCTCGTCGCCATCGTGGTGTCCAGCATGCTCTCGCCCGCCGACAAGAACGTCACGGAAGCGGACCGCATCAACCGTTCGGTCGCCGACTTCATCCAGGCCCGCAACCACGACGACGCCGATCTGCAGAAGACGCTGGTCTGTCCGTCGTGGTCCGACGACCGGTCGGTGCTCCGGGGCCGGGAAGGCGAGGTCACGCTGCAGGGCGTCGAGTCGTCCGAGGTCAACGGCGACCGTGCCCGGGCGGAGGTCCGGGTCAGCGCCGACGACGGCAAGGGTGAGACGACCGACACATGGCAATTGACGCGGGACGGCGACACATGGGTCGTCTGCAACTGACCGTTGCCCGGAAGGGCGCGCCGAAGAGGGTTGTGAAAAGCTGACATGGTGAGTTACGCAGGCGACATAACGCCGGAGCATGCCTGGGAGCTGCTCCGCGACCATCCCGACGCTGTGCTGGTGGACGTGCGGACGGACGCCGAGTGGAAATACGTCGGAGTCCCCGACACGACCTCCCTCGGGCGGAAGACCGTGCTGATCGAATGGGTCAGCTACCCGACGGGCAGTCGTAACGACAACTTCGTGGACCAGCTGAAGGAGGCCGGGATCGCGGGCGGCGACAACGCCCCGGTGATCTTCCTGTGTCGTTCCGGCCAGCGGTCCATCGGTGCGGCGGAAGCCGCGACAGCGGCGGGCATCGGCCCGTCGTACAACGTGCTCGACGGATTCGAAGGCGGCTTGGACGCCGACGGTCATCGTGGGGCGGTCGGCTGGCGGGCTCTGGGCCTGCCGTGGAGGCAGTGGTGAGTGCAATTCCTCAAGGCGGCGCGTTTCAGAAGGCGCTGCCGGACGACATCGGCCAGGGCACGATCAGCGTGCGCGGAGGAACCCTCCGTTCCGGCTTCGAAGAGACGTCCGAAGCGATCTTCCTGAACTCCGGTTTCGTGTTCGAGAGCGCGGGAGCGGCCGAGGCGTCGTTCACCGGCGACATCGACCACTTCGTCTACTCCCGGTACGGCAACCCCACCGTGAAGATGTTCGAGGAGCGGCTGCGCCTGATCGAGGGCGCGGAGGCCTGCTTCGCCACCGCCAGCGGAATGTCGGCGGTGTTCACCGCCCTCGGTGCGCTGCTCAAAGCCGGCGACCGCCTCGTCGCGGCGCGCAGCCTGTTCGGCTCCTGCTTCGTGGTGTGCAACGAGATCCTGCCCCGCTGGGGTGTGGAGACGGTGTTCGTCGACGGTGAAGACCTCGACCAGTGGGAGAAGGCTCTGTCCGAGCCGACCACCGCGGTGTTCTTCGAGACGCCGTCGAATCCCATGCAGACACTCGTGGACGTGCCCCGGGTGGCGGAACTCGCACACGCCGCCGGCGCCAAGGTCGTGCTCGACAACGTGTTCGCGACCCCGCTGCTGCAGCGCAGCCTGGACCTGGGCGCCGACATCGTCGTCTACTCCGGCACCAAGCACATCGACGGTCAGGGCCGCGTGCTCGGCGGGGCGATCCTCGGGCCGAAGGACTATATCGAGGGTCCCGTCCAGAACCTCATGCGCCACACCGGGCCGGCACTGAGCCCGTTCAACGCGTGGACGCTCCTCAAGGGGCTCGAGACGATGCCGATCCGCGTGCGGCACTCCGTCCGCTCGGCACTGGAGATCGCCCAGTTCCTCGAAGGTCACTCCGCCGTCGACTGGGTCAAGTACCCGTACCTCGAGTCGCACCCCCAGTACGACCTCGCCAAGCGGCAGATGAGCGGCGGCGGCACCGTCGTCACCTTCGCGCTGAACGCGTCCGAGAGCGAAGCGAAGAAGCGGGCATTCGAACTCCTCGACGGCCTGCGGCTGGTCAACATCTCCAACAACCTCGGCGACTCCAAGTCCCTCATCACGCACCCCGCCACCACAACCCACCGCGCAATGGGGCCGGAAGGTCGTGCGGCAGTGGGCATCACCGACGGCGTCGTCCGGCTGTCCGTCGGACTCGAAGACACCGCCGATCTCCTGACCGACCTGGAGCAGGCACTGGGTTAGGCGCTTCGCGCCCGTGCGCCTTTCTGGTTGTTCCAGCAACCAGAAAGGCGCACGAGCCCGGAGGGCCTAGAGCGGTGCGTGGGGCGACGTGCTTCGGCCGGGCTCGATGCGCGCGGCGCGCAACGCGTCGTTCAGCGCGGTCGTATCACTCGATCGACTCGCAGTGTCGAAGACGAACCAGACACCGCGTGCAGCAACGTCGCCGGCATTGTAGAAGAGGTGTGGGCGGCACGAATCGAAGCAGAACGAATCCCCCGCACGCAGTTCGTGTTCGTCGAAATCCAGTTTGAGCCGCAGCGTGCCCTCGAGGACGTACGCGAACTCCACCCCCGCGTGCCGCATCAATTTTCCGTCGACGGAACTCGAGGCGCCCGGTTCGTAGGTTACGAAGAGGGGTTCGATGTCGGTGCGCCCGCCGGTCGCCAGCCGCTCCCAACGGACCCCCTTCTCCATCTCCAGAACGGGGTTGTCGATAGCACGCTGGATACCGGCGGCAGTGTCCTGGTTCTGCGCGAGTCTGACTTCCGCGCCGTCCAATCCGGTACCGCCAGTGGCGATCTCGTCCAGCGACACACCGAGCACGGCGGCGAGTCCGAACAGGGTCTTGACCGAGGGCTGAGTCTTCTGGTTCTCGACCTGTGACAGCAGACTCGTCGAGATTCCGAGCGGCTCCGCTACCTGGCGCAGCGACATCTTCTTCTGCAGACGTGCTCGCTTGAAGGCAACACCAATTGCTTCGTCCACTCCCGGCTCCTCACTGACGCCTTGTCCACCATTACTTCACGTCCCCGCGAAGAGAGGCTCCCGAAGGCCGAATCTCGACAATGAGACTACATGAATCATGCGCGGGTGGGTTGATGCTTCAGTGTCGATGAATCTCAGCCCTGTGGGGTCACTGTCAGGGCCGGGTGGGTTCGGCGGCGGGTTCGACCCGCGGCAATTCGCACGGGACGAATCGCTCACCGGGGGCCTGGAATGACGTCGAGAAGCAGAGTGCACGGATCTCTTCGTCGCCGGTCGGCCAGATGGTGTGCCGGGCATTCCGCGGGATCTTGACGAGGTCTCCCCGCTGAACATGGCTGGCCTCGTCCTCGATCTGCATGACCGCCCGGCCCGAAAGGATGTAGTAGAACTCGAAAGTGTCGTGGTAGTGCGGCTGCAGCTGGGCGCCGGGTTGCACGGTGAATTCGGAGACGAAGTCGAAGAACGAGGACCCTTCGGTCTCCTCGCGCATGGATCCCTCGGGGACGATCCAGTAGACAGCGCCGGTGTCGTGGACGATTTCCGGCTCGAGTTGGTCGGCACGCTTGATGAACATGATTCTCCTGTTGTGCGGGTCGTTGTGAAGCGGCTGTCGAAGTCCTGTGACGCCCGCGGCGGCGGGGCCGGCATGGATTTCACTCTGGCTTAATATTCTGAATCCGATCATGCACTCGGGCCGGCGAGGTTGTCAATCATCGGCCTGCTGCGCCGTCCCCGCGTCTCAGTAGAGTCGACGCAGTTCAACCACGTTTTCTTCGGCATTGTTCCTGGGTGTCCCCTGAGCGTCACTCTCGATCGGGATTCGTGCAGCGCGTGACTCCGGTGATTTCAGTGCAGTTGACAATCCCTTTTCAAATAGGCATGCTCCATGTCACAATATTTAGTGTGAGTGAAATTGATGCTCACCCCGTTCCCGTCGAAGGCAACGGACGGCGTGCGGTACCCCACGAGAGGTCGCCCGCACTGAACGGCATAGGAGCCGGTTGAAGTGTCGAGAACGTTGACGGAAGGACGGCCGAACATGAGCCGTAGAGGATTGTTCAGTGAGGAACGCTCCGCCGAAGTAGTCGTGGACAGCTTCGGCGACGGCACCGGTCCGCGGTTGCGCGAAATCCTGAGTTCGCTGGTGACGCACCTCCACGCATTCGTGAAGGAGGTCCAGCTCACTGACGAGGAGTGGAGAGTAGGGATCGACTTTCTGACCGCAACCGGGCAGAGCTGCAACGACGTGCGGCAGGAGTTCATTCTGCTGTCGGATGTGCTGGGTGTGTCGATGCTGGTGGAGACCATCAACCACCGGGCGCTCGACGACACGACCGAGCAGACGGTGCTGGGACCGTTTCACATGGTTGAATCTCCGGATCGCGAACTCGGCGCGAACATCGCGCTCGACGGCGGCGGGGAACAATGCCTCGTGACGGGACGGGTCACGGGGCCGGAGGGCACACCCGTCGCCGGTGCGACCGTCGACGTGTGGCAGGCCAATGCCGACGGCTTCTACGACGTCCAGCAGCCGGACATTCAACCGCATCGCAACCTCAGGGGATTGTTCCGGACCGACGAGGACGGACGATTCTGGTTCCGGACGATCGTCCCGCGGTTCTACCCGATTCCCGACGACGGGCCCGTGGGTGTGCTTCTCGAACGGACCGGCCGTCATCCGAACAGGCCCGCGCACATGCACTTCATCGCCGCCGCCGAGGGGTATCAGCCCGTCACCACTCATCTCTTCGTCGACGACAGCCCCTACCTGGACTCCGACGTCGTGTTCGGTGTAAAGGAAAGCCTCATCCGGCAGTTCGCCGTCGTCGACGATCCGGACCGGGCCGCGAAATTGGAGTTCGACAGTCCCTTCCGCGCAGTGCATTTCGATGTGACTCTGAGTGAAGACGGCTAACGGATGGTGGATTTGTCATGAGTTTCCAGTCCGAATTCGGATACACCGCCCTCCCGATGAGGGTTCGCTTCGGCACCGATGTACTCGGCCAACTTCGATCGCACATCGCAGAACTCGGAATCGAGCGGGCGATCGTCGTCTGCACCCCGGAGCAACGAACGGTGGCGGAATCGGTGCTCGCCCGTCTCGACGACCGTGGCGCCGGCATCTTCGACAGAGCCGAGATGCACGTACCGGTAGAAGTGGCCGACGATGCCGTCCGGTTCGCCCTCGACCGGGGTGCGGACGGGTGCGTCGTGGTCGGCGGCGGCTCATCGGTCGGACTGGGCAAGGCAATTGCGCTCCAGCACCGAATGCCCATCATTGCGATTCCGACCACGTACGCCGGATCGGAGATGACGCCGGTCTGGGGTTCGACCCGCGACGGTCACAAGCAGACCGGCTCGAGCCCGTCCGTGCTCCCCGCACTCGTCCTGTACGACCCGGGACTCACCACCACACTTCCTGCCGAATTGTCGGCGGCAAGTGGGATGAATGCAATGGCCCACGCGGTCGAAGCCCTGTATGCGCCGGATGCGTCGCCAATCATCTCACTGATGGCAGAGGAGGGAATTCGCGCCTTCGCCGAGGCACTCCCACGAGTGGTCACGGATCCACGGAACATCGACCACCGCACTAGGGCCCTGTACGGCGCGTGGCTGTGCGGCGCCAGTCTCGGTGCCACCACGATGTCCCTCCACCACAAGCTCTGCCACGCGATCGGCGGGACGCTGAACTTGCCTCACGCGCAAACACACGCAATCGTCCTGCCCTATTCGATGGCATACAACGAGTCGAGCGCTCCGGCGGCGCGGGCCGCAGTTCGGCGCGCCCTCCACGCCGACACTTCCGCGGCAGTAGCTCTGTGGGAACTCACGCAGGGCCTCCCCATTCCGCACGCTCTGACACAGATCGGCATGACCGGGAGCGACATCGACACCGTCGTCGAGCAGGCGCTGAGAAACCCGTACGCGAATCCGCGTGAGGTGACCGAGGAAGGCCTTCGGGGCCTCCTGCAGGATGCGCTCGCCGGCAGGCGGCCCACCGTTTCCGACCTTCGAACCGAATCGGCACGATAGTTCTGCCGTCGAGCCAGGAGCTTCACATGGCAAACGCCACAGACACACTCACGATCCGCGAACTCGAGGATGCACGATACGACGCGGTAGTCGGTCAGGATTTCGACACGTTCGCGAGATTGTGTCATCCCGATCTCGCCTATTCGCACTCCTCGGGCGACACCGACACCCTCGCGACGTATCTCGACAAGGTGCGCAGCGGATTCTACGTCTACCACAAGATCGAGCATCCCATCGATTTCGTCCGAATCGTGGGCGATGTCGCACTCGTCGTCGGAGAGATGAACGCCCACATCACAGCAGGCGGCAGACCGAAGCGGCTGCGCAACCGCTGCCTTGCCGTATGGAAGTACTCGGGCTCGGGATGGAAGTTGCTGGCGTACCAGCCGACTCCGCTCCGTGGAAGTGCTGCGGACGCGGAAGATCTTCACACCCCCGACGACCCGAACACAGCACTGCCCCCGTCACGCAGGACTCGAGAGAGGCGATAGACAATGGATACTGGCCTCAGCGGCAAGATCGTTCTGATCACCGGCGCCGCATCAGGTATCGGAGCGGCGGCCGCAAGAGCCTTTGCCGCCGAGGGGGCGCACCTGGCGCTGGTCGACCGCGACGAAGCCGGGTTGACGGCACTGTCGGATGAACTCGACCGGACCGTCACGCATTACGCCGTCGCCGACCTCGCGAGCGAGAGCGGCGTGGGGAGTGGCTTCGCCCAGGTGCTGCACCCGTTCGCAGACCGGGTCGACGTGCTGTTCAACAACGTGGGAGCCGGCAGCCTCGGCGTCTTCGACACCCTCTCCGACGCCGACTGGATGAACAGCATGGAACTGAACTTCATGAGCCAGGTACGTGCGATCTCCTATGTGCTTCCGCTGATGCGTGCCGCCGGGCGCGGAGCAATCGTCAACAACGCATCCGATCTCGGCAGGCAGCCCATCATCGGCGGTCCCGACTACGCGGCATCGAAAGCAGCGATCCTGTCGCTCACGACGTCGTTGGCGAAGGCCGAAGGCCCCGATATCAGGGTCAACGCGGTGGCGCCGGGCGCGATCATGTCACCGATGTGGGAGCGCGCAGGCGGCCTCGCAGACACCTTCGCCGCAGTGCACGGTGTCGACCGAACGGAATCGATCGAGGCGGAGATGAAGTCACGGCATCTCCCGTTGGCCAGGATCGGGACGCCCGCCGAGGTGGCCAACGTCGTGGTGTTCCTCGCCTCGGACCTGGCGTCCTACGTGACCTCGAGTGTGTACGGCGTCGACGGTGGCTCGATCGGCAGCATCCTCTGATGTGCCGATCGCGAGACCGCGCCGATCCGCCCACTCACCTCCACGCGCTCATCGAAAGATGCGCGAGAACACCTTCGAATACGCACATTCACAGCAGAGGAGTTCAACAATGTCGCTCGAAGCGGCTGCACACGAGTTGAAGCCGTCCGTCACGGCGCGCTTCAACGGTCACACTTCCATCGTCGTCGGTGGATCGAAAGGAATCGGGAAGTCCACCGCGGAGCGTCTCGCACAGGAGGGGTCGAACGTCGTCATAGCCGACATCGATCCGGCCGTCACCGAAACGGCGGCCAGACTGGCGGCCGAGTATCCGGCCGTCACCGTGGTCGGCACCGTTGCCGACATCACCTCGCTCGCGGACTGCGAACGTGTGGTATCCGAGACCACCGCCCAGTTCGGAGCATTCGACAACGTCGTCATCGCCGCAGGCGTCGTGAACAACCCCGCAGACGTCGTCGCCTTGCCGGAAGCCGAATGGAATCGCGTCTTCGCCATCAACGTGACAGGACCGTTCCTGTTCGCCAAGGCCGCGGTGCCGGTACTGAAGGGGCAGGGGCGCGGGCGAATCGTGCTGATCGCCTCGTTCTGGGGACGCGTCGGCCAGGCACTGTTCTCTGCTTACTGCGCGTCGAAGGCGGCAATCATCGTCCTGGCGCAATCCCTTGCTGCGGAGGTGGCAGGCGACGGCATCACCGTGAACACCGTAGCGCCGGGGATGACCAACACCGACCTGCACCGCCAGGCCCTGGTCGAGGAGGCCGCCAAGAGATCGATCACGTTCGAAGAGTTCCGCGATCAGGAGTACGCCCACATCCCGCTGGGGCGTTCGGCGGATCCCGTCGACATCGCCAACGCTGTTCTCTTCCTCACTTCGGACGAAGCACGTTATGTCACCGGGGCGTCCATCGACGTCAACGGTGGCGTCTTGTTCCGTTGACACACTCTCTCCCAAAGGAATCACCATGACATACGAACTGGACCCACGGTTCTCACATCACATGATCGACCTCGACGAGGTCCGGTTGCACTACGTTCGCGGAGGCGACGGGCCGCCGCTGGTGCTTCTGCACGGCTGGGGCTCGACCTGGTACATGTGGCGGAAGGTCATTTCCCAGCTGGCCGACCACTTCACGGTCATCGTGCCCGATCTTCGTGGCCTGGGCGACTCCGGCGTCCCGGAAAAGCCGCTGACGGGATACGACAAGAAGACGGTGGCTCAGGACATCCACCAGCTGGTGGAAAAGCTCGAGTTGGGGCCCGTGCACGTCGCAGGCCATGACCACGGCGCCGCTGTCGCATATGCATACGCGGCGACTCACCGCGACGAGGTCCGCAGCCTCGTCTTCTGCGAGATGGCACTCAAGGGCGTCGCGGGGGACAAGGGCATCGAGTACTTCATGGATCAGCGCGACGAGCTTCGTCTGTGGCACTTGTCGTTCCACGCAGCGAGTCATGTGGCCGAAATGCTGATCAGTGGTAAAGAGCGCGAGTACCTCCGGTGGTTCTACCGCATGCAGATGTACAACCTCGACGGCATCACGGACGAGGACATCGACGTCTATGTGCGGAGTTACTCGGGCCCGGGTGGTCTGCGACTCGAGCTGTACCGGGCCTTCTACCAGGACGGTATCGACAATGCCGAACTGTCGAAGACCAAGCTGACCATTCCCGTCCTCGCACTCGGGGGCGCCAACAGCATCCGGGATCTGTGTGTCAGCTCCATGGAGGCGGTGGCCGAGAACGTGCGCGGCGTCGTGGTACCGAATTGCGGTCACTGGCTCCCGGAAGAGCGCCCCGCCGAGTTCCTCGAGTCAGTCCAGGCATTCCTCAAAGAAGTTCCGGCGTAACCAGTACGGCCCGTGGTGCGCACGATCGCGCACCACAAGGCACAAAGTGAAATGGAGCAAACATGTCCGTATCGGACAACGGAGTTCGGGACACCGCGCCCGAGTCGAATCCGCACGGCGAATTCGACGGGAAGCGGGTCCTGGTTACCGGGGGCTCACGCGGTATCGGGGCCGCGATCTCCCACCATCTGCGCGAACGCGGTGCCCGAGTAGCGACCGTGGCCCGTTCGCGGCCCGCACAGAACCCATCGCTTCCGGACCTGATCACCGGTGACCTCACGCAGCCCGACGAGGCCCAGCGCGTGGCACACGCAGTGCTGGACCGGCTGGGTGGTATCGACATCGTCGTCCACTCGGCGGGCGCGGCGACCTTGTCGGACGACGGAGTTCTCTCGATGGGGGAGCACGACTGGGACGTCGCGCTGGAGACGAACCTCATGGCGGCGGTCC
Source organism: Rhodococcus sp. NCIMB 12038 (assembly GCF_002165735.1). NCBI lineage: Bacteria > Bacillati > Actinomycetota > Actinomycetes > Mycobacteriales > Nocardiaceae > Rhodococcus > Rhodococcus sp. NCIMB 12038. The sequence goes on along the minus strand of NZ_NHML01000015.1, from coordinate 51,040 downwards.
GTGTGGATCGAGAGCTCATTCCCGCGATGAAGAGCCAGGGGTCCGGTGCTGTCGTTCACATCAGCTCCATCCAACGTAGATTCGCCCTCGGTTCCTCCGTTCCCTACGCGACGAGCAAAGCGGCGCTGACCGCGTACAGCAAGGCGCTCGCCGTCGAGGTGGCACCATTCGGAGTTCGGGTCAACAGCATCGCCCCGGGAATCGTCGAGACGGAGATGTCGCAGGATTTCGCGGACTCTCTGGACGAGGGGAAGGCGGAGTTGATGGGCCTCTTCGGCGGAGTTCCCCTGGGTGACGTGGCCACGACCGCTGAAGTAGCGGAGCTGGTCGGCTTTCTGGTGTCCGACCGGTGCCGGTCCGTCATCGGCGCCGAATACGCAATCGACGGTGGAACGATGCGCAGCGTGTGACGGTGTGGAGTGACGTGCCGGTTGTTCCGGCGTCGGGGGCGTAGACCGCGTCGGCGGCGGATCAACTGACTGACCGTTGATCCGCCGCCGAACTCGGTTCTCCGGATCGAAATCGGCGTGACCTTGACCGAGCCCCGACGAGGAATCTAGTCTTTGCTACTAGAACGTACTAGTGTCGTTGTGGCGTACTTCGTGGGAGATGCCGATGTTCCTGCTGGGCAGTGAAACTGCATGTGTGGCGACGACCGGGTGTGGGTTCTGATGGGCGCTCCGCGCGGATACGACGAGGACCGTGCACTCGAGGGGGCTCTTCGTCTGTTCTGGCTTCGTGGATACGAAGGGGCGTCCCTGGCCGGGCTCCTCTGCGCGACCGGATTGAACCGGGCCAGCTTCTATCGCGTGTTCGACAGCAAGGAAGATCTGTTCGCGCGCGCGGTCGAACGCTACCGGCAGAAGTATCTGTCTTTTCGTGACGATGCGCTGGCCGAACACACTCCACGGAGAATCGTCGAGAAGCTGCTCCACGGCTTGGCCGACCTGCATACGGATCTGAACACACCTCCAGGGTGCCTCGAAACCAATGCCACACTCTCGTGTTCGGAGTCGGACGATGTTCGGCTCGAACTGATTCGAAGCCGCGACCGGACCCAGGCTGCGCTCGAAGCGCGATTCGCCGCGACGATGCGTCGTGAGCCACTACCGCCCGGGATGACGCCGGCCAAGGCTGCCTTCTTCGTGTCGACCGTCGTTCAGGGAATGGCGGTGCAGGTGAAGCATGGCACGAGCAGGCGTGAGTTGCGCGACCTGGTCGACTCGATTGTCGCCTCGTGGTGACCTGCGGATCATCCGTCCGTAGGTGAAATCGGCTGTTGCCGAGCATATTTCGGCCTTAAGGCTGCAAGTATTCGTGCGGCCGAATGAAATGTGGAATTCACGTGTGTTCAGACGTAGAACGGCAATTCTGATCACCGATTCTGAACAGGCCTTCTGAATGCGAATTCTGAATATCTCGTCTGATCGGCGAATTATTCTATTTATGCAGGTAGGGCTCCATATCGGTTGGTCGCGATCCTGGCTTTCGGGAAATTCTTCGCGCATTCCCGTTCGGCCGTTGACAATTCAGGTGTGACGTAGCACTCTTGCACGCATCGCAATGTGTTGGGGATCACCCAGCTTTCCCAGTGCGGGCCTCACCGAGAGTAATTGTCTCGGGTAATTCTGCGCCTCGTCGAGGGCGGACATCGGATCAGCAGAAAAGGAACAACATGAGTGCATGTGCGCCCAGGCGTCTCAACCCGTGGGGCGGGACCCCCGACGTCACCTCCAGGGCTACCGGCTTCTTCAGAGTCGAGAGGATCGACGGCCGATGGTGGTTCATCGACCCGGCAGGGAACGGATTCCTCTCGGCAGGTGTCAATCACGCGGAAGACACAGACCTCAAGCACCATTACAACGCGCATATCTGGCGGGAGAAGTACGGCAATCGCGAGACCTGGATCCGAGAAGGCGTCGTACGCGACCTGAGGGATTGGGGCTTCAACACTCTCGGCTGGACACAGCAGTGGGTCAGTGGTGGTGGGGAGCTGATCACCGACTGGAACAAGACCTTCGACTTGCAGCACTCACAGGGTTTCAGCAGCGCGGACTACGAGATCGCGGGCATGCCCTTCGTTCAGAACCTGCGCGTGGCGCAGATCGAGGACTGGAACGGCAACCCGATCCATCCGGACCTCTTCTCGTCCGACTGGGAAGACTTCGTCGAATATCAAGCGCGCCAAATCTGTTTCGACCAGGCCGACAACGAGAAGTTGCTCGGATACTTCCTCGTGGACATTCCGGCGTGGCTGCCGCATGCGTCCGGCGCCGACTTCCCCTCGTTGCAGGGGCTGAGTCCACAGGAGCGTGACGAACGGCTGTACGAGGTCGCGCACAAGTACTACGAGACGGTGACCCGGCACATCAAAGCGCAGGATCCGAATCACCTGATCCTGGGCGACAGATACAACGGAAACAAGGGTATTCCGCAGCCGGTCCTCGACGCCGCGCGGCCGTTCATCGACGTTCTGTCGATCCAGTACTTCACGGATGAGCGCCAGGACCGCGAAGTCATGCGCAACGATCTCGCGAAGTGGTCCGCCGGCATCGACAAGCCTGTCCTCATCGCCGACATCGGCAACTGCGCCCCCACCGTGCTGAACCCGGACCGCACTGCACTGCAGGATCACGCGGCCCGTGGTAACGACTACGTCCAGAGCATCGGCCGCGTCCTCGGCGAGCCGTGGCTGGTTGGTTGGCACTGGTGCGGCTACATCGAGAACGACGCCCGCGGTTGGGGACTGAAGGATCACGAGGACGAGCCTTACGGCGATCTCGTCGACCAGGTCCGCGCGTTCAACGGCGCAATCTATGACGACGCGGCAAGGATGTCCGATGCGTAGGGTTTCCGACGAACAGAAGCTCATCAACGCGGCGAACAGTCTCAGGGATCCTCTTGCGCGCCGATCGTTTCTGAAGCTCGCGACGTTGGCAGGCGCCGGCATAGCGGCTGCTCCGCTTGTCGCCGCCTGCAATCGAGAGTCGGCCGCCGCGAGCGGCACGGTCCGGTCGGCGACCGGTGTCGACCTTCAGACCGGGCGCATCTCGCAACAAATTTACGGCCTCACGAACGACTACTGGAACAGCTGGAACGCCGGATACGAGGCGGCCACGAAGGCGTTGGAATGCAGCGCCCGCCAGTTCTACCACGACAACGATCCGGCGAAGCAGGTCGGACAGTTGCAGACCGTGAAGGCGACCGGAAGCCGGATGCTGATCGGGGCACCCGCGACTGCCGGGATCGTTCCCGCGATGGCCCGGACCATTCAGGAGAATCAAACCTATTGGGTGCCGTCGTGGGAACTCCAGCCGTGGTTGACTCCGATCGACGTGGGGGACTACTTGGTCGCCCACGTCACGCCGCCCTCGGAGAAGATCGCGTACGAGGTGGCGACCGAGCTCTTTCGGCAGATCGGCAACACGGGCAAGGTCGTTCACATCGCTGGTCTGAGAGGTTCGACACCCGATCTCTACCGGAGCGCGGGGCTGGCTCGCGCCCTCGCGGAAAACCCTGGAATCGAACTCGTCGGCGGCCTGTTCGGAGAGTGGGATCGCGAGAAGTCGCGATCGGTGATGCTGAACATGGTCACTGCGTATCCGGACATGGTCGCGGTGTTCGCGCAGAGTGACGCGCAGGCCAACGGCGTCCTCAGCGTGCTCGAGGAACGAAACATGCGGCACGTCAAAGTCTCCGGCATCGACGGAAACAAGGAGAACCTGCAGAAGATCATGACCGGGCCCAACATGGCGGTCACGCACATGTCGGTGCCACCGCACCTGGCTGCCTACTCGGCGGTGGCGGCCTTCGATGCGCTCAACGGATGGAAGCCCACCCTGCCGGAGCGGATGATGTACCAGGAGTCCACGCTGATCACCCGCGAGAACGCGGAAGACGCGTACAACAAGGTCTACCGAAACGGACTGCCCTATGACGTCGCAAAAATGAGTCGCACCCTGAATCCGGGCGACTGGGATCCCCAGAACTTGATGATTCCCATCGACCCCGAACTGCACTGGCGCGGTCTCGACAAGTCCGGTCGTTCCCTCAACGGAGCGTACTCGGAGCCCGGTTTCACGGCCGAGTTCAGCCGAGTGACAGCGGACTACGCGGATCGTTACCGGTCCGGCCCCTTCAAGTCCTGAGGAGGAATCGTGGAAACCAATCTCAATCAGACCCTTTCCGACTCGCTCGATTCGGCTGTCGAGGCTCTCGCTCTCGAGATGACCGGAATCACCAAGAGGTACGGCTCGTTCACGGCTGTCGACGGTGTCGACCTCAGCGTCCGTCCCAACACGGTGCTGGGGCTCGTCGGCGAGAACGGCGCCGGAAAGTCGACGATTCTGTCGATCATCAACGGAACGAACCGACCCGACAGCGGCACGATGGAGATCGCAGGCTCGGTTGTCGGCTACGGGAATCCCCTCGAGGCCGCCGAGCACGGCGTGGCGACAGTCTTCCAAGAGCAAGGTCTCATCCCGTCGCTACCGGTGTACGAAAACATGTTCCTGGGCCGGGAGAAGCGATTTACCCATCGCGGGATTCTGCGTCGCCGTTCGATGATCGACGAGGCCGCGAAGGTGCTTCACGATCTCGGCGTGGAGATAGATCCCACCCGGGTAACCCAGAACCTGTCCTTCGGGCAAAGACAACTGGTGGAGATCGGCAAGGCCTTCGCGACGACGGCTGGGCACGATGCACATCCGATCATCCTCCTTGACGAGCCGACGAGCGCTCTGTCGGCCGTGGAAACGGAGCTCCTCTTCGACAACGTGCGGCGATGGCGAGAGCGTGCCACCTTCGTGCTCGTTTCGCATCGGCTCTCGGACCTTCAGGCACTCTGCGATGACGTCGCGGTACTCCGGGACGGTTCCCTGATCGCTCAACTGCCGATCGCAGACACCACGGACGATCAGTTGCACGAGTTGATGGTCGGGCGCAAACGAGATGTCGAGTACTACAAGGAGGCCGATCAACGCGACACCCTCGGTCCCGCGGTTCTCGACGTCGCCGGCTTGTCCAGTGCGGGACGATTCCGGGAGGTGAACTTCCAGCTTCACGAGGGGGAGATCGTCGGATTGGCCGGTGTGCTGGGCTCCGGGAAATCCGATCTCGCACGTGCCGTGGCGGGTATCCAGAAAACAGACCAGGGGTCCATCGAGATCGCCGGCGCGCCCCTACCCAACGGCTCGATCTCCCACGCGATCAGGCAGGGAATCCAGTACGTTCCGGCGGAGCGAACAGCCGAAGGCGTCATTCTCTCGCACAGCGTCGAAAAGAATCTCACACTTACGTTGCTCGACAAGCTCACCTACCGCAGCACCTCGATCCTGAACCTGCGGAGAGGTCGCGCGATGACACAGAGCTGGATCGCAAGGCTGCGAATCAAGGCACCGGGCCCGGATGCGCCGATCGGGCGGCTGTCCGGGGGTAACCAGCAAAAGGTGGTGTTCGCTCGCTGCCTCGAACGTGAGCCCTCCATCCTCGTGCTCGACGACCCCTGTCGCGGGCTGGATGTCGGAGCCAAAGAAGAGCTGTACGAACTGATCCGCTCGTTCACGGAATCAGGTGGAAGCGTAATCCTCGTGTCGGACAACCTGCCCGAGATCATCGGGTTGTCGAACACGATTCTGGTAATGCGATCGGGTGCAATCACTGCGTCGCTGAAGAGCCCGTCGAGCGCAAAGCCCGACGAGCGAGATATCGTCAAGGAGATGGTCTGATCATGACAAGCTCGACTCTCGAACGAACCACCCTCGACATATCGGAAACACTGCGAAAGAACAGTACGCTCGTATACCCGTTCGTCTCGGTGTTTGCGATCATCGCGTACTTCACGATCACCAGCCCTCAGTTCCTGACATTCGACAACGCGACGAACATCGGAAGGCAGGCAGCGGTCCTCCTTCTCGTCGCGTTGGCTGGAACGGTTGTCATCCTGATCGGATCGATCGATCTCTCGGTCGGTGCGAACGTCACCCTGTCGGGGCTCGTGACCGCGGCAGCGGTCGATCGGGTCGGGCTCCTCGGCGCCATCGTCGTGGGTGTCCTGGCAGGTGCCGCAATCGGGTTCACCAACGGCGTCATCTACACGGGACTGAAGGTGCCCTCGTTCCTCGTCACGCTCGGAACGATGTCGGTATGCGCCGGCGTTGCCGGCCACCTGTCCGGGGGCAGTGCGATCGTCTACTCCAGCACGACCCTTCCCGGATTCGTCAACTCGAAGTCGGTCTTCGGGATACCCAATGTCATCTTCATCGTGCTTGCCGTTGCGGCCCTCCTGACCGCTGTGTCGTTCCGAACCAAGTTCGGGCGGTATCTCTACGCGATCGGGGGCGGCGAACCGGTCGCCGTCCTGTCCGGAATCAACTTGCGCAGGTACAAGATCCTGGCCTTCGTGCTGGGCGGCGCACTGTGCGGATTGGGTGGGGTCATCCTCACCGGACAAGTCCAAGCCGGCTCGCCCAGCGCCGGTGACGCGCTCCTGCTCGATTCCATCGCCGCGGTCGTCATGGGCGGAACAGCCCTCTCCGGAGGACTGGGAGGAGCGCACCGGACAGTGCTGGGCGTCGTCGTCATCGCCCTGTTGTCGAACGGCATGGACCTCACCGGCGTGAACAACTTCACCCAGGAGATCGTGAAAGGGCTGGTAGTGGTCGCGTCGGTCGCATTGACGATAGACAGAAGCCGCTACAGCTTCATCAAATAGCGGGATCCCCGACTGCCGCATGCCCGACCCCTACATCCTCGACCCCTACATCCTCGACACAATGGAGGTAACACGCTGTCATGTCCGACAATGCCATCACATCGACCCCATCGGCGCGGTTCGGAACCGCGACCCCGCCCTATCCTGTGCCGACGCTCGGCGAGAGGAGTATTGGGAAGGATGATCTGAAGCACGGCCTCGTCCCCGTCGCGGAGGGAGTACGACTGCACTACGTCGTCGCGGGGGAGGGCGAACCCGTCCTGCTCATACCGGGATGGCCGCAGAGCTGGTACGCGTGGCGCTTCATCATTCCTCTCCTCGTGGAGGCCGGGCGCCGCGTCTACGCCATCGACCCGCGCGGATTCGGCGACAGCGATATGCCCAGTGAGGGATATGGCTTGGACAACGTCGCCGAGGACATCCACGTCTTCATCGAGCAACTCGGGCTCGCGGGTCCCGATGGCCTCGACATCGTCAGCCACGACACGGGAAGCTGGATCGCACACGCGCACGCCGCCGCCTATCCGGAGGACGTCCGAACCCTGGTGCTGTCGGATGCTCACATTCCGTGGGTGTCACCGCTGCCCGAGCGCGGCTACCCCGACGACAGTCTGAATGCCCGCCAGTGGCACTTCTACTTCAATCGAGTCGAAGGACTGCCGGAGGCTCTCATTCACGGCCGGGAACGAGAGTTCCTCAGCTGGTTCTTCGGCCCGTCCAAGCTCGCGCGCACCTGGGTCATCGATGCGGAAGCATTCGAAGAGTACCTACGGGTCTTCTCCAAACCCGGGGCGGTCCGGGCGGGCCTGAACTACTACCGCGAGGTGTTCAGCCCACGCGGTCGCGCGGCGAGCGAGGCGCGCAAACAGAAGCGGCTCGACATGCCCATTCTGACTCTCGGCGGGTCCTACGCCGACGCCGACAACCTCTTCCACACGATGCGTCAGTTCAGTACCGACGTCCGCGACCGCGTCTTCGAGGGAATCGGACATCACCTACCGGAGGAGTGTCCTGAAGAGATGGCTGCGGAGATCCTGGACTTCTGGGCGGCTCCGCCGCTCGTGCGCCTTTCTGGTCGTTCCAGCAACCACAACGGCGCACGAGCCCGGAGGGCCTAGAGATCGAGGCTCGTGGCCGGCGCGACCGCGTGGAGGCGCTCGGCGGTAGCCGCATCCTGGATGTCGTAGCGGCGGGCGCACTCGACGAGTGCCGCCGACATCTCGGCCAGGGTGCGCTGCAACGACTCCCGCCTGCCGTCGAGGTAGGACGTGAACCGGTCGAACCCGGCGCCGGCCGCCTCCGGCCACGCTGCCCCCGAGTCGGCGACGGCCGCGTCGATGGGGTTCAGCCGTGAGAGTGCATCGTCGAACAGGGCGTCGAGCTGACCGGCCGCTGCGCGCAGGGCACCGGTGTCGACGTGGGTGGAACCGCTCATTTTCGATCCTCCGTGTCGGTCGAGACGAGATCGGACTCCCGCGGACGCGATCGATCCGCTAGGGTACGGGCATTATGCATCCTGGGGGGGATCGTGAATCTGAGGGACATAGCCGAGTGGGACACCCGCGCGCTGCAGGCCGTGCAACGGTCGCTGTCCGAGCGGGCGGCGACCATCGCGTTCGTGCAGGACGGTCTCACCGACATCGGCCGGCTACCGGCGTGGCAGGACGAGGCCGCGGACGCCGCACGCCGGCGGTTCCGGATCGCCGCGGATGAACTGAGTGGCGAGGCGGCTGCGGTCGCCGTCGTCGAATCGTTGGCCCGCGAGTTGTTCGACGCGGTCACGCACCTGCAGACGGAACTCGACGGCGTCCGGGACACTGCTGTCGCCCACGGCATGGCCCTGTCGGACAACGGGGACGTCGCCGACGCACTGGGACCGCCGGGCGACATCTCGGACGCGGCACGGCGCGAAAAACTCCGCGCCGAACTGCGTGCCGTGGCCCGGGCGTTGATCCTGCAGGCAGAAGACCTCGTCGCCGACGCGGCGGCCGTCCTGAACCGGGCCGCCGACGGCGGAGTCGAACCCGGTGAGGTGGGTCGCGGACTGTCCGCCCCGCCCCCACCATCGGACGGCTCCCCGCTCGCCAACCGCGAGTACTGGGACGCCCTGCCCGCAGCACAGCGGCGCGAGGTGATCGAATTGCATCCCGAATGGGTGGGGAACCGTGACGGCATCCCCTCCGCGGTGCGGCACAAGGCGAACGTGAGCCGATTCGCCGACGAGCGGTCGCGGTGGGAGCTGGAACGGGACCACCTCCGGGAAACGCTGGACCACAATCTATTCGGTGGCGCATTCACCGACGACGACGCGAGGCTGTGGTACGCCGAGCAGAAGCTACAGGACCTCGACGACCTCGAGACCCTGGTCCGTGACCACCCGGACGGCAGGCTGATGCTGCTCGACCTGCAGTCGGGTGAACGGACGATGGCCGCGTTCGCGCTCGGCGACCCGGACACCGCCGATCACATCTCCGTCACCACCCCGGGTATCGACACCACCGTCGGCTCCCTCGCCGGAATGACCGACGAGGCGTCGGCGCTGAAGGCGGAAATCGAACGGCAGCTGGACCTTTCCGGCCGAACCGACGACACGGTGTCGACGATCGCGTGGCTCGGGTATCAGCCGCCGACCACCACCGGTCCGGGCAATTACGACGTGCCGTTCATCGATCAGAACGTCGGGCGTGGATGGCTCCTCGACGCGTGGCAGTCCGACCGCGCGACCGCGGGAGCCCCGAAGCTTGCCTCGTTCTACGAGGGCCTCGACGTCGCCTCGCAGACGCCCGACCCGCACATCACCGCCCTCGGACATTCGTACGGTTCGTACACCCAGGGCCTGGCCCTGCAGGACGTGGGACCACGTCAACCAGTGGACGACGCCGTGTTCTACGGTTCGCCCGGCTTCGATGCGAACGACGAATCGGACCTCGGGCTGGCACCCGGCCACGGGTTCGTGATGCGCGCGCACGACGACCCGATCACCGTGGCGGACGGGTTCGGCCGGCTCGGACCGGATCCGGTGCAGACCGACCTCGAGCAACTGTCGGTGCGGGAGGCGACGACCTCCGACGGCGTGCGGCGGGAAGATGCCAACGGGCACAGCGAGTACCCACGGCCGAGCGACAACGGTGAACTACGGGCGTCCGGCTACAACATGGCCGTGATCGCGGCGGGTCTGCCGGAACTGGCGCTCCGGTGACGATCCGGTGGGTGACGAGAATGGTCGCCGTGATCGGCGCGGCGATCCTGACGAGCGGATGTGGTGGCGTGACGGGCAACCCGTACAACTTCAGCGACGAGGAGATCGCGGCGGCGGCCGAGAGCCTGAGCGCCAAGCCGACGCTCGCCGTCACCGAGAGACACGTCGCCGATGCGCTGGTGCGGATCAGCGAAGCCGTCGGTGCGATCGCTCCGGACGTCCGGTGGCGGTGGCATCGCGAACGGAGCCAGGGCGGCGGCTGCCCCGGGCCGTACGCGTACACGGAGGGGCAGTCCGTCACCACGCGAGCGCTACTGTCCGACACCCCGATCCGCGACGCCGACTGGCCCGCGGTGCTGGCGGCGGCCCACGCGGTCGCCACCGACGCCGGGATGGATCGCCTCGACATTCACGTCGACGAACCCGGACGGCACGATGTGACGTTCGCCGGCGAAGACGGGAACCGGATCACGTTCGGGACGTACAAGGCAGCCGCTCTCCGGGGCATCACTGGCTGCCGCCACCCGTGAGTACTTGTTAACGTCCCGCGGTTAATAAGTACTCACGGGCGGCGAAGCCGCATCGCCGAACGGATCCGACGTACGGCCGACCAGGTCGGCGACCGATTTGAGCACCGCGGTGGGGCGGTAGGGGAACAGTTCCACCGAATCGCGCGTCGAGATTCCGGTAAGGACGAGGATGGTCTGCAGCCCGGCCTCGAGTCCGCAGACGATGTCGGTGTCCATGCGGTCACCGATCATCAGTGTGTTCGCGGAGTGCGCGCCGATGGCCCGCAGCGCCGAGCGCATCATCAGCGCGTTCGGCTTGCCCACGTAGTACGGGTCGCGACCGGTGGCCCGGCTGATCAGTGCCGCAACGGATCCGGTGGCCGGAAGCGAACCCTCGCGCGACGGTCCGGTGGGGTCGGGGTTGGTGGCGATGAAGCGAGCACCCCTCTCCACCAAACGAATTGCGGTGGTGATGGCCTCGAACGAGTAGGTGCGGGTCTCGCCGAGGACCACGTAGTCGGGATCGTTCTCGGTGAGGACGTATCCGATGTCGTGCAGCGCGGTGGTGAGCCCGGATTCGCCGACGACGTAGGCGCTGCCGCCGGGGCGCTGGTTCGCCAGGAACGTCGCGGTGGCGAGGGCGGACGTCCAGATCGATTCCTCGGGAATGTCCAGCCCGGTGCGGAGCAGCCGGGCGCGGAGATCGCGCGGAGTCCTGATGGAATTGTTGGTCAGGACGATGAACGGGGTACCGGACTCCCGGAGTTCGGCCAGGAACAGGTCGGCCCCGGGGACCAGATGCTCTTCGTGGACGAGAACGCCGTCCATGTCCATGAGATAGGTCCAGCCCGGGTGCTCTACTTCGTTGCTCACCAACTCAGTATGGGGGAGCGGGAGGGTGCATGCGCGACTATGCGAGCAGCCGGAACAGGCCGACGAGGCCGACGACGACGATGGTTCCCCGCAGTGCGGTGGGGGACAGGCGGCGGCCGTAGCGGGACCCGAGGACGCCTCCGATCAGCGAGCCCACCGCGATGAGGCCGGCGGCTGCCCAGCTGATCCGGTCGAAGGCCACGAGGGTGTACGCGGTCGCCGCGACGACGTTGACGATGAGCGACAGCAGATTCTTCGCGCCGTTCATCCGTTGCAGGCTCTCGGGCAGGATCGCGCCCATCACACCCATCAGCAGAATGCCCTGAGCAGCGGTGAAGTATCCGCCGTACACGCCGACGGCGAACGTGCCGACGGTGAGCAGGGTGAGCCGCGTGGTGCTCAGGCCCGCCTCGTGGCTGCCGCGCTGCTTCGCCCAGGCCTGGATCTTCGGCTGCAGCACCACCAGGATCAGGGCGAGGATCAGCAGCACCGGGACGACGAGTTCGAACACCGTTTCGGGGAGGTGCAGCAACAGCCACGAGCCGAGTACCGCACCGCACAGAGACGCCGGGATCTGCCACCGCAGCCGCGGTCCCTGCCCGGCAAGCTCCCGCCGGTACCCCCACGTGCCGGACACGCCACCGGCGACCAGGCCGATCGCGTTCGACATCGTGGCGGTCACCGGAGGGAACCCGAATGCCACCAGAGTGGGGAAGGTGATGAGCGTGCCGCTGCCGACGATGGCGTTGATCGCGCCCGCGCCGACGCCGGCTACCAGGATCGCGATGACTTCGAGTGGTGTCACCGAGGCGACGTTACAAGGGGCGCGGACGGCCCGGCAGCCGGGTCGCGCGACGGTGGCGATACGTGACTGCGCGTCCCATCCAACCGCATCCCCGGCCACTTGTCAGCACTTCTGCGCACGGTGATTCTTGCGTTCGCTCGGCACCATTTCCCCTGTGTTGCAGGGAAATACCCCGTGTTGACGACGTCCGGGAATGCAGCTAGTGTTCGCTTCAACCATCCAGAGCGACCGAGAGACCTGGCTCGTTGACGTCGCAGCAACCCTTCCGAATAATTCGGGTGCGGGTGCTACCGCCAGGATCGATGGAAGGCAGCACATGAATTACCCCGCGCGCCCCGCGTGGCGCAGACGGCACATCGACCTGTGCCGGACCACTTCCTGCCACTGTTGACGAGGTCTCACAGCACGCTCACCGGGTAAAACGCCAGGTGAGCGCCTGACGCGCGCCCGCATCCCGCGGAAGACGCGCCCGCCTCCCCGTCCCGTTTCCAGGTGAAAGGCCGCCTCAGTGATGTCTGTTCCCAGTGGTGAGCGAGTGTGAGCGCCCCCACCCGGGCGCGTTCGGTCGCGCCCCTCGATTCCGAACCCTCCGGCGCCGGTGACCGGCCGGCGGACGCCGCCCTGCAGGTCGCGCGGCGGTGGCACCCGTGGCGCTGGGTGATCAGCGCCGCCGTGCTGGTGCTACTCGCCCAGTTCGTCCACGGCCTCGCCACCAACCCGGGATGGGACTGGGCGACGTTCGCCAAGTACTTCACCGCCGGGTCCGTGCTGCAGGCCCTGTGGATGACGGTGAAGCTGACACTCTGGGGGACGGTCCTCGGATTCGCGCTCGGTGTGGTGCTGGCGGTCAGCAGACTGTCGCACAACCCGGTGCTGCAGGTGATCGCCTGGGTGTACATCTGGGCGTTCCGGTCGATCCCGCTGATCGTGCAACTCCTGTTCTGGTTCAACATCACGTACCTGTATCAGACTCTGTCGCTGGGCATTCCGTTCGGACCGGACTTCTTCACGTTCGAGGTCAACGGCGTCATCAGCGGCTTCACCGCCGCCGTCATCGGTCTGGCGCTGCACCAGGCCGCGTACTCCGCCGAGATCATCCGCTCCGGCATCATCTCGGTGGACCACGGGCAGATCGAGGCGGCGCAGTCGCTGGGCATTCCGCGTCGTCGCCAGTTCTTCAAGATCGTTCTGCCCCAGGCGATGCGCGGCATCCTGCCGAACGCCGCGAACGAGGTGATCAGCCTGTTCAAGGGCACGTCGATCGTGTCGACCATGGCTATCGCGGAACTGTTCTACCAGGTTCAGGTGATCTTCGGCCGCAACGGTCGCGTCGTGCCGCTGCTGATGGTCGCGACCATCTGGTACATCATCCTGACCACGCTGCTGTCGATCGGCCAGTACTACGTCGAGCGGCACTACGCGCGCGGATCGGCTCGGGCGCTGCCCCCGACTCCGTGGCAGAAGGTCACCCGGAAATTCGCCGAGATCCGCGACGCCGGTGTCTCCGTACCGAGAGGTGCCACGAAATGACCACCGACACCCAGCAGGCGGAGTTCGCGGTGGAGGTTCGCGGAGTCCACAAGTCCTTCGGCGCACTCGAAGTCCTCCAGGGTGTGGACCTGCTGGTCCGCAAGGGTGAGGTGACGGTGATCCTGGGCCCGTCGGGTTCCGGCAAGTCCACGCTGCTGCGCACGCTCAACCACCTGGAGAAGGTCGACCGGGGCACCATCCGGATCGACGGCGACCTCATCGGCTACCGGCGCAAGGGGAACAAACTCCACGAACTGCGGGAACGCGACATCCTGAGGCAGCGGTCCCGGATCGGATTCGTGTTCCAGAACTTCAACCTTTTCCCCCACCTCACTGTGCTGGAGAACGTGGTCGAGGCACCGGTGTCGGCGCAGGGCCGCGACCGGACCGAGGTCGAGGCCGAGGCGATCGCCCTGCTGGAACGGGTCGGCGTGGGTGACAAAGCCCACGAGTACCCGCGGCAACTGTCCGGCGGCCAGCAGCAACGGGTCGCGATCGCCCGAGCCCTCGCGTTGCGTCCGGCCGTGATCCTGTTCGACGAGCCCACGTCGGCCCTCGACCCCGAACTGGTCGGTGAGGTCCTCGCCGTGATCAAACAACTGGCACGCGACGGCGCCACCCTTGTCATCGTCACCCACGAGGTGGGTTTCGCGCGGGAGGTTGCCGACACGGCCGTCTTCATGGACGCCGGTGTCGTCGTGGAGCAGGGCCCGCCCGCGCAGGTCATCGACGACCCGCAGCACGACCGCACCAAAGCATTCCTCTCCCGAGTTCTCTGACCTCCACACCTCGGTGTGGATCCCCGAAAGGCGCACATGTCCACCGCACGGTTCCGTAAGAAGATTCTGGCCTCGGCCCTCACCACCGTCGCGCTGCTCGCCGCCGCGTGCGGTGGCGGCGACGTCGAGGACGAGGGGGCGGGGCCGACCTCCGCCACCGGATACAACCTCACCGCAGATCAGAATCGCATCACCACCGACGAGGTCGAGTCGATCGCCGCGAAGGTTCCCCCGCAGATCCGCGACCGCGGCACGCTCATCGTGACGGGCAGTGCCGGTTCCGCCCCGCCGCTGCGCTTCTACGCCGACGACGACAAGACGCTCATCGGCTCGGAGACCGACTTCGCGTACCTGATCGGCGACGTTCTCGGCCTGAAGGTGGACCTTCAGGCGGCGGACTGGGCGCAGAACTTCGTCCGGATCGATTCGGGGGAGGCCGATGCCTTCATCTCCAACGTCACCGTCACCGAGGAGCGGAAGGAGAAGTACGACTTCTCGACGTACCGCCTCGACACGGTCGCGTTCGAGACGAAGAAGGACAGCGGAATCCAGATCAAGGAACCCAAGGACGTCGCGGGACTGAAGATCGCGGTCTCCTCCGGAACCAATCAGGAAGCGCTGCTGGTGAAGTGGAGCGAGCAGAACGTCGCGGCCGGCCTCGAACCCACCGACATCACCTACTACCAGAACGCCACCGACTACTACCTGCCCCTCGCGTCGGGCCGCATCGACGCCTACTTCGGGCCCAACCCGTCGTCGTCGTTCCACGTGGCACAGGCCGGGGAGACCGAGATCGCTGGAACGTTCTCGGGCGCGGGCGACGCACTCCAGGGTGAGATCGCCGTGCTCACCAAGAAGGACAACGGGCTGATCACCGCAGTCAACGAGGCCATCAACCACGTCATCGAGAACGGCACGTACGCACAGGTTCTCGACCGCTGGAACATCGCGAACGAGGCCGTGAACACATCGGTCGTCAACCCGCCCGGGCTCCCGAAGACCAGCTGACAAGGAGGAACTGTGAGCGAGAGGACCGACCCCGTGCAGACCGTCTTCGTCGATCAGACCGATCCACTGGCCGCGCCGCTGCTCGAAGAACTGGCGACCGAATACAGCGCTCGGTACGGGCGCTCCCGCGACCAGATGTACGAGGACCTCAGCACGTATCCGGCCGAGGAGTTCGCCGCACCGGGTGGCGCGCTGCTCGTCGTGGTCGAGGACGGGACGTCGGTGGCGGGCGGGGCCTTCCGCCGCTACGACGACACGACCGCGGAACTCAAGCGGATCTGGACCTCGTCCTCGCACCGCAGACGCGGACTCGGGCGCATCGTGCTGCGGGAACTCGAGGCCGAGATCGTCCGGGCCGGTTACTCGCGCATCTTCCTCACCACCGGGCCGCGGCAGCCCGAGGCGGTGGCCCTGTACCTGGCCGCGGGGTACACGGCGCTGTTCGATCGCTCCCTCCCACCGCAGGACGTCGGGATCCACGGATTCGAGAAGGTCCTGCACTCCGCCCTGCCGTCCGACTGCGCCGCAAAGGAGTACGAGTCCGTATGAAGTTTCTGCTGATGAGTCTGATCACTCACCAACCGGATCCGGTGACCGGGGAGATGATCGGCACCGCGGCCAGGCTGCGGGAGGTCGTGGACTCCGCCGTCCTCGCGGAGCAACTGGGGTACGACGGTTTCGCGGTGGGCGAGCGCCACGAACATCCCTTCCTCTCCTCGTCGCCGCCCGTGGTGCTCAGCGCCATCGCGGCGCGGACCACCACCCTGCAGTTGTGGACCGCGGTGACCACGCTGAGCCTGCTCGACCCGGTCCGTGCGTTCGAGGACTACTCGACGCTCGACAACCTGTCGGGTGGCCGGCTGCAGCTCATCATCGGCAAGGGAAACGGCACCGCGCAGGCACAGCTGTTCCACGTCACACCGGACGACCAGTGGGACCGCAACCGCGAAGGGTACGAGCTGTTCCGGAAGTTGTGGGAGAGCGAGGACGTCACCTGGGAGGGCACGTTCCGCCCGTCACTCGAGCACGCCGTCGCCCTGCCCCGGCCGCTACAGCCGCGGATCCGGATCTGGCACGGCAGCGCGACGAGCAAGGAGTCGGTGGATCTCGCGGCCCGCTACGGGGATCCGATCTTCTCCGCGAACGTGACATACCCCATCGACTCGTACGCCGAACTCGTCCGGCACTACCGGGAACGGTGGACCCATTACGGCCACGATCCCGCCGACGCCCTCGTCGGCGCCGGGACCGCCGGGTTCTCCGTCACACCGAACTCGCAGGACGCACTCGACGTGTGGCGTCCGATTCACGCCGCCCGGCTCGACTTCGCCCGCAGGGTAGGCCTTCCGGTGGTGTTCGAGACCCTCGAGGACTTCGTCGAACGCAGCTCCGCGCTGATCGGCAGCCCACAGCAGGTGATCGACAAGGTGCAGCGCTACCACGAGCAGTTCGGCCACGAGGTGATCCACCTGAGCGCCGACCGCGTCGGCAACGACAAGCAGCACCGCGAGAGCCTCGAGCTGTTCCAGGCCGAGGTGGCGCCCGCGCTGCGCGAGACCATTCCGAGCCGCCCCCTCGCGGCCGACACAGAGGAGCGACAGGCATGAGCCTGCATCTGGGCATCGAACTCGACGGTGAGGGAACGCATCCCGAGGCCTGGCGGCGCGCCGCGCACACACCCGACCGGTTGCTGACCGGGCGAACGGTGGCGGACAGGGTGGCGGCGGCGGAGAACGCGGGTTTCACGTTCGCCTCCTTCGACGATTCGCTGCTGCCGCCTGGCGCCGACGGGGGACCCGCCGGCCGGATCGACGCGGTGAACCGCGCCGCGTTCGTGGCCGCGACCACCAGCACGATCGGCCTCGTACCGGTGGTCGGCACCACCTACGCCGAGCCGTTTCACACGTCCTCCCAACTCGCGACGCTCGACTATGCGTCGCGGGGCCGCGGCGGCTGGATCGCAGCTCGCGACACCGACCCGCGGGTCGCGGGGGCACTGGGCCGGACCGAGATCACCGCACCCGCCGACCTCGCGCGGGAGGAGCGGGACGCGATCGCCGTGGTCCGGGACCTGTGGGATTCCTGGGAGGACGACGCGGTGATCCGCGACTACGCCGCCGGCCGCTTCGTCGACCGCGACCGGTTGCACTACATCGACTTCCAGGGTGAGACGTACACGGTGAAGGGTCCGGCGATCGTGCCGCGACCGCCGCAGGGGCAACTGGTGGTGTTCGGATTCGACGGGCAGACCGATCCGTCCCAGGTCGACGTGGTGCTGGTGTCCGGAGCGACACCCGGTGACATCGCCGACGCGGCAGGACGGGCGAAGGACGGCGGGGCGACGCTCGTGTTCGCCGAACTCGACGTGGCGCTCGGCGCAGCCACTCCCGCCCCGCCGAGCGGGCGGCTCTCGTTCGCGGGCGAGGCCACCGGACTGGTGGATTTGCTGCGCGCACTGGATTCGCACGTCGACGGTGTGCGGCTGCATCCCGCCGTCGTCGACGAGGACCTCCTGGTGCTGGCGCGGTACGTGATCCCGGCACTCCTGCGCGCCGGTGTCGCCCACCGTCCCGTTCCCGGTTCGACCCTGCGCAGCACGCTCGGCCTCGACCGTCCCGTCAACCGATTCCGGGCCGAGCGCCTCGAAGAATCCTCTCGCTGAAAGGTTGTGGAGATCATGACCGACAACTCGTATGCACGACCCGGTGCCCAGGTGCATTTCGGTGTCTTCTTCCACGGTGTCAACCACACGACGATCTGGTCCGATCCGACCAGCGGATCGCAGATCGACTTCGAAACGTTCCGACGGGTGGCGCAGACCGCCGAGCGGGGCCTGTTCGACGCCTTCTTCCTGGGTGAGGGCCTGCGCCTGCGGGAACAGGAAGGCAAGATCCTCGATCTCGACATCGTGGGCCGGCCGGATGCGATCACCCAACTCGCGGCGCTGGCAGGCATCACCCGGAACATCGGGCTGGTGGCCACCCAGAACACCACCTACAACGAACCGGCCGACCTCGTCCGGCGGCTGTCCGGGCTGGACCTGCTGTCCGGCGGCCGCGCCGGCTGGAACGCCGTCACCACGGACAACGCGTGGACCGGTGAGAACTTCCGGCGCGGCGGCTTCCTCGATCACGCCGACAGGTACGAGCGGGCCGGGCAGTTCCTCGACACGGCCCGGGCGATCTGGGACGGGTGGGCCGACGGCGTCGTCGCGACGAGCACCGACGCGCCGTCCTGGGCAACCACGGGTGGTGTGCAGGAGGTGCCGCGGCGCACGTCGCAGTTCGACGTCACGATCACCCCCACCCTGCCGCGCAGCGCGCAGGGCCATCCCGTCATCTTCCAGGCAGGCGACTCACCGGCAGGCCGGGACTTCGCGGCCGCGCACGCCGATGTGATCTTCTCCCGGCACGGAACTCATTTCGACGAGGCCTTCGCCTTCGCCGAGGACATCCGGGCCAGGCTGCGCCGCGCAGGACGCCCCGAGGACGACATCAAGATTCTGCCGGGCACCCAGATCGTGCTCGCGGAGAACGCGTCCGAGGTGGAGGACAAGGTCCGCTGGGTCCTCGAAGGCCAGTACACCGGGCAGACGGCGTTGTCGCTGGTCGGGCAGGTATGGGGTCGTGATCTGTCCGATCGCGACCCGGACGGTCCACTGCCCGAATTCGATCCGGTGCCCGCGCCGATCTCCGTCACCCGCGGGGCCGCGCGCGACGGAAAGGATCCGCTCGCCATCGCCCGCGAGTGGCGGGCCCTGGCGGAGGCACAGAACCTGTCGCTGCGGCAGGTCGCGATCGCGACGACCCAACGGTCGGGATTCGCGGGCACCCCCGGGCAGGTCGCCGACGAACTCACCCGGTGGGTTCGCAGCGGCGCCACCGACGGATTCAATATTTCTCCGTATCTGGTGCCCACCGGACTCGACGAGATCGTCGACCTGCTCGTGCCCGAACTGCAGGAGCGCGGTTCGTACCGAACGGAATACGAAGGCTCGACCCTGCGTGAGCATCTCGGTCTCCGCCCGCCGCTGTCGCGACGGGAACTCCCGCCCCGGCAGGCCGTCGGGTAGCGGGGGCCGTGTGGCGCGACGACCGGCGATCTCTTACACTCGGTAACGACCATCCAGAGCGACCGAGAGACCTGGCTCGTTGACGTCGCAGCAACCCCCCGCCCTGCGGGTGCGGGTGCTACCGCCGGGATCGATGGAGGAACGATGTTGACCGAAGGCTTCGTGAGCGCCTGGGGGCGTCTGCACGTCGATCTCTGCCGGCTGTCCACCTCGATCTGTCACAGCTGACCTGACACCCCGGCACCTACCCGGGGTTCCTGCTCTACACACCGCATCCGCGTCGGATCCGGTGTCCCTCACCTTTCTGTGTGCGTGAGCGCTGCCCACTCGACGGGCAGCGCGCACGGCACGTCTTCGAGATCACGGAGTTCTCGGTGCCATCAGTGCCTTTGTCCTCGTTCCACCGCGGCCGCATCGCGGCAGGTATCGTCGCCGCCGCCGTGCTGGCCACGACGCTCACCGCGTGCGGTGGCGGTTCCAGCAGTTCCTCCGCGGACGCGGGCCCGCCGCAGCCCGGCGGCACCCTCCGCTACGGCCTGTCCCAGGCACCCACGTGCGCCGACCCCGCGCAGTCGGGCACCAACCAGACGATCTACGTGGCCCGCCAGGTGGTGGACTCGCTCACCGACCAGGACCCGGAGACGGGCGAACTGAAACCGTGGCTGGCCGAGAGCTGGGACACCGACGCCGACGCGTCGTCCTTCACGTTCCACCTGAAGGAGGGTGTGACGTTCAGCGACGGAACACCTTTCACCGCGGAGTCGGTGAAGAAGAACCTCGACGCCATCGTGAACACCCTCACCGGAGCCAAGGCCGCACTGGGTGCCAGCTACCTCACCGGGTACACCGGCACCACCGTGATCGACCCGCAGACCGCACAGGTCGACTTCGCCGCACCCAACGCGCAGTTCCTCCAGGCGTCGTCCACCCCGCAGCTCGGCATCCTGTCCGACGCGTCCGTCGCGAAGTCCGCCGAAGAGCGGTGCACCGGCAGCATCTCGGGTACCGGGCCGTTCACGTACGCCGACTACCAGCAGGACAAGTCGGTCACCCTCGCCAAGCGCGCCGGATACAACTGGGGTTCCGACGTGTTCGGCCACGACGGTGAGGCCTACCTCGACACCATCGAGTTCACCGTCGTCCCCGAATCCGGTGTCCGCACCGGCAGCCTGTCCTCGGGACAGCTGGACGCGATCAGCGACGCGCTGCCGCAGGACGCCCCGCAGATCGAAGGTGCGGGCGGGCAGGTGCTCACCACGTCGAATCCCGGAACCCCGTTCGGCTTCCAGCCCAACGTGACCCGCGGACCGCTGGTCGACCCCGCCGTGCGCAGCGCGCTGGTCCCGGCGATCAACCGGCCGGAACTGGTCGACACCGTGCTCGGCCCCAACTTCAAGCCGGCCACCAGCACCCTGGCCAGCCGCACCCCGGGCTACGTGGCACTGCCGGACGTGACGTACGACCCGGAGAAGGCGAAGTCGATCCTGGATCAGGCGGGCTGGGTGCCCGGCGCCGACGGCATCCGCGAGAAGGGTGGTCAGAAGCTCGCCTTCCCCGTGCTGTTCAGCTCCGTGTTCGCCGGCAACCAGGCCATCCTGGAATTGGTGCAGCAGCAGCTCAGAGCGGTGGGAGTGGACCTGCAGCTGGACCTCGTGTCGACCCCGGAAGCGACCGCCCGCCAGAATTCCAAGGACTTCGACGCCACCTACTACAACAGCACCCGCGCCGACGGTGACATCCTGCGCACCCAGTTCGGACTCGAAGGCCGCAACCTGAACAGCCGCGGCCCGATTCCCGCGCTCGACGACGTGCTGGCGAAGCAGCTCGCCACCACCGATCCCGCCGCGCGGAGCACGCTCGTCGCCGACGCCCAGCAGCAGGTGCTCGACAACGGCCTGTGGATCCCCACGGTGGAGTTGTCGCAGGCGATCGGCGCGGGCCCGAACGTGCAGGACCTGAAGTTCGAGGCCTCGGCCCGGCTCCAGTTCTTCGACACCTGGATCAGCGGACGCTGACCCATGATTCGCTACCTCGGACTCCGCGTGCTGCAGGCGATCGCCGTCCTGTGGGCGACGTTCACCGTGTCGTTCGCCGTGCTGTTCCTCCTGCCGTCCGATCCGGTGAGCATCGCCGTCGACTCGGCGTCCACCGGAACGACGGTCGACGCGGCCGCCGTCGCGGAACTGCAGGCGCGGTACGGGCTCGACCAGCCGGTGTGGGTGCAGTACTGGAATTCGCTGAGTCACGCCGTCCGTGGTGACTTCGGGTGCTCGATCGCCACCGGGCAGTCGGTCACCGAGGCCATCGGCAACGCGGTGCCCAGCACACTCGCGCTGGCGTCCACGGCGCTGGTCCTCGCCGTCGTGTTCGGGGCGGGGGTCGCGTTCCTCGCCACCTACACGCGGATCCACTGGGTGCGGAACCTGCTGTTCTCTCTGCCCCCGCTCGGTGTAGCGGTACCGACGTTCTGGGTGGGCCTGATCCTGCTGCAACTGTTCTCGTTCCGGCTGAAGGCGTTCCCCGCGTTCGGCGACCAGGGCGTCGCGACGCTGGTGCTGCCCGCCGTGACACTCGCGCTCCCGACCGGGGCCGTGATCGCCCAGGTGCTCGCGGCGAGTCTGCAGACCACGTGGCGGCAGCCGTTCATCGAAGCCGCGCGGGCGAAGGGGGCCTCCCGCTGGCAGATCCAGACCCGGCACGCGCTGCGCCTGTCGAGCATTCCCGCGTTCACCATCGCCGGCGTGCTCGTGGGCAATCTGCTGGCCGGATCGGTCGTCGTCGAGACGGTGTTCTCCCGCGCCGGGGTGGGTCGCCTCACCCAGACTTCCGTGATGGCCCAGGACATTCCGGTGGTCCAGGGAATCGTGGTACTGAGCTCCCTCGTCTACGTCCTCGTCAATCTCGCCGTGGATCTGCTCTACCCGCTGATCGACCCCAGGATCGTCGAGGGCAGGCGGAGTTCCGAGCGCACCGACACCGTCGCGCAGGAAGAGGAGAAGGTTCATGTCTGACATCCTCACCAGGGAACTGATCGAGGAGGCCGAGGGTTTCGGCCCTCCGCCGGTCGAAGCGCCTCCCGCGACCGCGCCCCGTCCGCACGGTCGCGGACGCCGCGTGGTGGCGTGGTGGCGTCGCAACCTCGTGCTCGTCGCCTCGGCGGCGGTGCTCCTCGGAGCGGTCGGATTCGCGGTGGCGCCGTCGGTGTTCGCGAGCGGTGACCCCCTGGTCGGGGTGCCCGCGCAGAAACTGCAGGCGCCGAGTGCCGCGCATTGGTTCGGCACCGACAACATCGGCCGCGACGTCTACACCCGGGTGGTGCACGGCGCCGGATTGTCGCTGACCGCAACGCTGCTGGCGGTGGGCATCGCGCTGGTGGCCGGCTCGGTGATCGGACTGCTGTCCGGTGCTCTCGGCGGCACACTGGACGCCGTCCTGATGCGGATCGTCGACGTCCTCCTGTCCATCCCCGCGCTGCTGCTGTCGCTGGCACTGGTGACCGCACTGGGATTCGGCACGGTCAACGTCGCGATCGCGGTGGGAGTGTCGCTGATCGCGAACTTCGCACGCGTGATGCGGTCGGAGGTGCTGCGGGTGCGGAGGTCGTTGTACGTCGAGGCCGCGTTCGCCTCGGGTGTCCGCTGGCACACGGTGCTGCGCCGCCACGTGCTGCGGAACTCGTACGCCCCCGTCGTCGCCCTGGCGGCGGTCGAGTTCGGGATGGCGGTCCTCGCGGTGTCTTCACTGAGCTTCCTCGGATTCGGCGCGGTGCCGCCCACCCCGGAATGGGGCTCGCTGATCTCCGAGGGGCGGAACTACCTCGCCACTGCGTGGTGGATGACAACGCTGCCCGGACTGGTGATCGTGGCCGTCGTGCTGTCGGCGCACCGGCTCGGGCATGCACTGGAACAGAGGGAAGTGCGATGAGCGCCAACGACACTCCGCTACTGCAGGTCTCCGGACTGCGGGTGGCGTACGGGAGCGCGAGCGAACCCGTCGTGGCCGTCAAGGGCGTCGACCTCACGGTCTCGCGCGGGGAAGTGGTGGCGGTGGTCGGCGAGTCCGGCTCCGGAAAATCCACCACGGCGCACGCCATCCTCGGACTGCTCAGCGGATCCGGGCGGGCCGTCGCCGGCACCGTCACGTTCGACGGTGAGCGTCTCGACACCAAGTCGGAACGCGCACTCGAACGCGTCCGCGGCGCCCGGATCGGCCTCGTTCCGCAGGACCCGACGACGTCGCTCAACCCCGTCCTGCGGGTCGGCGCCCAGGTGGCGGAGGTGCTCCGGATCCACGGTCTCGCCGACCGGAGGCCCGCGGGCATCGAGGCGGTACGCATTCTGGCCGAGGCCGGGATCGACGAACCCGAGGTGCGGGCGCGGCAGTACCCGCAGGACCTGTCCGGCGGGCAACGGCAACGTGTCCTGATCGGGATCGCGCTGGCGTGCAGTCCCGAACTCGTGATCGCGGACGAGCCGACCAGCGCCCTCGACGTCACGGTGCAGCGCCGGATCCTCGATCATCTCGACGCGCGGATCGCCGAATCCGGCACCGCGGTCCTGTTGATCACGCACGATCTGGGTGTCGCGGCCGACCGGGCCGACCGGATCGTGGTGATGAGCCAGGGCGAGGTGGTGGAGGCAGGCCCCACCCGTCAGATCCTCGAGAACCCGCAGCACGAGTACACCCGCACCCTGCTGGCCGCGGCACCGAGCCTGTCGGTGGGGCAGGAACGCACCCGCGACGAGGAGGCGGGCGGCGCCGGCCCCGACGTCCTGCTGCGCGTGTCGGGGGTGTCCAGGACGTTCCGGATCGACCGGCGCACGTCCATCGACGCCGTCCGGGACGTGTCGTTCGAGGTTCCCCGCGGGCGCACCCTGTCGCTGGTGGGGGAGTCCGGGTCGGGCAAGTCCACGGTGGCCCGGATCGCGATCCGGTTGGAGTCTCCCACCGCGGGCCGCGTCGAGTTCGACGGCCGGGACATCACCGCCCTGCGCGGCGGCGCGCTGCGGGCCCTGCGCCGGCGAACCCGTACGCCTCCCTCGATCCCAAACTGGCGATTTCGGACATCGTCGCGGAACCGCTCGGTGCGTTCGGCGTCGGAACCCGGGCGGAGCGGGTGGCGCGGGTGGCCGAACTGCTCGAACAGGTCGCGTTGCCGCGCACCTACCTCGAACGTCGGCCGGCCGAGCTGTCCGGCGGGCAACGACAGCGGGTCGCCATCGCCCGTGCGCTCGCTCTGCGCCCCGAACTCGTGGTGCTGGACGAACCGGTGTCGGCCCTGGACGTCTCGGTGCAGGCGCAGATCCTCGGACTGCTCGAGAACCTGCAGCGGGAACTCGGGCTGAGCTATCTCTTCATCTCGCACGACCTCGCCGTGGTCCGGCAGATCAGCGACACGGTCGCGGTGATGCGGTCCGGCCGCATCGTCGAATCGGGGACCGCGGCCGACATATTCGACAACCCGCGCCACGACTACACCCGGCAGTTGCTCGACGCCATCCCGGGCCGGTCCGTCGGGCGCCCACGTTCTGCACAGCTGGAGGAATCGATTCATGCCTGAGCCACGCCGTCCCCTCGTCGCCGTCGATCTGTACGGCACGGGGATTCATCCGCAGTCCTGGCGTCGCCAGGACTCACGCGCCGAAAACCTTTTCACCGCCGCCTACTGGACCGGCCTGATCGGGCAGGCCGACTCGGCCGGAGTCGACCTCGCGTTCGTCGGCGATTCCTTCGCGATCGCCACCACCGGACATGCCGATCAGCGTGGGCAACTGGACGCCGTGGCGATCACCGCCCGTGCCGTCGCGTCCACCGAACGCATCGGCCTCGTCCCCACGGTGACCGTCACGCACACCGAACCGTTCCACGTGTCCAAGGCCATCGCCAGCCTCGACCACGCGTCCGGCGGCCGCGCCGGGTGGCAGGTGGACGTGTCCTCCGGTCAGGTCCAGGCGGATCTTTTCGGGCGCAAGGACGCACAGGACGCCGAGAGCCTGTGGGCGGAGGCGGCCGACGCGATCGAGGTGGTCGGCCTGCTGTGGGACAGCTGGGAGGACGACGCCGAGATCCGCGACGCGGCCACCGGCCGCTTCATCGACCGGGACAAGCTGCACTACATCGATTTCGAGGGAGACCACTTCTCCGTGAAGGGCCCCTCGATCACGCCGCGGTCCCCGCAGGGGCAGTCGCTGATCGTGATCGCTGCGCAGGACGAGCACTCCACCCGGGTCGCCACCGCCCGCGCCGACGTGATCCGCGTCGACGCGCCCACCGTCGACGCCGCACGCGACGTCGCGGCCCGGGTGCGACGTGCTGCGGCCGAGGCAGGTCGCGACCCCGCGTCGCTGCGGATCCTGCTCGACGTCGAGGTGGTGATCGCGGAGACCGCCGACGCCGCCGAACGTGACCTCGCGCAACTAGAGAACTGGTCCGGCGCCCGGCACGAGCCGGCGTCGGTTCTCTACCGCGGCGACGCGCCGGGGCTGGCCCGGCTGATCACGGACGTGGCGGCCACCGGGGACGTCGACGGCGTCACGCTCCGGCCGCTCGCGCTGCCGTCCGGTCTGGACGCCATCACCGGGGACGTCCTGCCCCTGCTGCGCCCGGACGACCCGGCCCCGGGCGGCGGACTGCTCCGGGAACGGCTCGGCTTCACCCGTCCCGCCAACCGCTTCGCCGGACAGGACTGACATCATGAGCAACCAGCGCAAGCAGATTCACCTCGCCGCACACTTTCCCGGCGTCAACAACACCACCGTGTGGAGCGACCCCGAATCGAGGAGCCAGGTCGACTTCGCGTCGTTCGTCCACCTCGCGGAGACGGCCGAACGCGGCCTGTTCGACTTCTTCTTCCTCGCCGAAGGCCTGCGCCTGCGCGAGCACCGGGGCCGGATCCACGACCTCGACGTGGTGGGCCGCCCCGACACGTTGACGGTGCTCGGCGCGCTCGCCGGCGCGACCACCCACCTGGGCCTGGCCGGGACGATCAACACCACGTTCAACGAACCGTACGAACTGGCACGGCAATTCGCCTCACTCGATCACCTGTCCGGCGGCCGGGCCGCCTGGAACATGGTGACGTCTTCGGATGCGTTCACGGGGGAGAACTTCCGGCGCGGCGGATATCTCGACAAGGCCGACCGCTACGTCCGCGCCGGCGAAGTGATCCAGGGCGCCCGAAAGTTCTGGGACAGCTGGGATCAGGACGCACTGCACATCGACCGCACCCGGGGAGTGTTCGCCCCGGACCAGTCGATCCGCGAGGTCACGCACTCCGGTGCGCAGTTCGACATCCGGGGACGCTTCAACATTCCCCGGAGCCCGCAGGGACACCCCGTGCTGCTGCAGGCCGGCGATTCCGACGAGGGCCGGGAATTCGGCGCTGCGCAGGCCGACGCGATCTTCACCATCCACGGATCGCTCGAGGACGGCCAGGCGTTCTACGCGGACGTCAAGGGCAGGCTCGCGAAGTACGGGCGCGGCCACGACGATCTCAAGGTGCTGCCCGCCGCGACGTTCGTGCTGGGCGACTCGGCGGCGGACGCGGCCGAACGCGCCGACCACATCCGGCACCAGCAGGTCGGACCGCAGACCGCGATCGCGTTCCTCGAACAGGTCTGGGGGCGTGACCTTTCCGGGTACGACCCGGACGGTCCGCTACCGGACGTCGAACCGGCGGAAGATTCGACCATCACCCGGGGCCGGGTCCGGCACGCGAAGGACCCCCGCGAGATCGCCGGCCAGTGGCGGGCGAAGGCGGAGGCCGAGAAACTCAGCATCCGCGAACTGATCATTGCCGTCACCACCCGCCAGCAGTTCGTGGGAACCCCCACCCAGGTGGCCGAGGAGATCGACCGCTACGTCCAGGCCGACGCGTGCGACGGCTTCATCCTGGTACCGCACCTCACCCCGGCCGGGCTGGACGAGTTCGTCGAGAAGGTGGTCCCGGAGTTGCAGAACCGCGGCAGTTTCCGCTCCGAGTACTCGGGGACGACCCTGCGCAGCCATCTCGGACTGCGCCATCCGCATCATCAGACAGAAGGAGTTCGGGCATCATGACCGCAGTCACCGAAGACGCGACATTCGAGCAGGGCTGGCAGGACTGGCACTCGGCGCGCGAGGACTACTTCCGCGAACCGCTGGGCTGGCTGAGTCTCACGGCGCTGCACTGGCTCGTCGAGACCGACACCACGTTCCCCGACCTTCCCGGAAAATGGCGGGCCGACGCGGACGGCCTGATCGTCACGGCCCCGGCCGACGCCGGTCTCGAGATCGACGGCGAGACGGTCGACGGCACGGCGACCCTGGCACCGCAGGAAGGCGCACCCGGTCTGCTCGTGCGCCACGGGAACCGCACGATCGAGGTGATCCGCCGGACCGGTGACGTCGCCCTGCGGATCCACGACCCCGAGGCCGCCACCCTCGCCGCGTTCACCGGCATCCCGGCGTTCCTCCCGGCGCGGCAGTGGGAGGTGCCGGCAACGTTCACCCCGTTTCCGCAGTCCCGTGTCGTGACGACGGGTGCCGTCGTCGAAGGGCTCGAGCACCACCACACGGCGCTGGGGTCGCTCGCCTTCGAGTACGACGGCGCCGCACACGAACTCGTCGCGTTCGCAGGCAAGGACGGTGGGCTGCAGGTGCTGTTCACCGACGCCACCAGCGGGGTCAGCACGTACCCCGCGGCACGGTCGCTGGCAGTCGACGCCCCCGCCGCGGACGGCCGGGTGATCCTCGACTTCAACCGGGCGTCCAACCTGCCGTGCGCGTTCACCGACTACGCCACCTGCCCGGTCGCGCCAGCCGAGAACCGGCTGACGCTCGCGGTCGAGGCCGGCGAGAAGAACCCGCGGTAGGCATGACTGACAAGAAGGTCGTGCTCGGGGCGGCGGCGCCCGCGGGCCGGACGGATTTCGCCGTCCTCGCGGACGCCGCCCGCACCGCGGAGCGGGGACGGTTCGACTTCTTCCTCGCCGACGGCGTCACCGCGGCGAACGCGCTGGCCGGATTCACCGACGCGGTGGGGCTCGCGGCGACGCTGGACACGACCTCCGCCGAACCGTTCGACGTGGCCCGCCGGTTCGCCTCGCTCGATCACCTGTCCGGTGGCCGGGCGGCGTGGAACACCGCGTCCCCCGCCGACGGGCGGTCCGGCGAGTTCGTCGACACCGCCCGCACCCTGTGGGATTCCTGGGCCGAGGGCGTCGTGACCGTCGACCGCGGCGCGGGGCGGTTCGTGTCGGATCCCACCGCGGGCGCGTTCTATCACCGGGGCAGGCACTTCGACATCGGCGGACGCTTCACCGTCCCCCGCAGCCCGCAGGCGCAACCGGTGGTGATCGTGTCCGGTGACGGGCCGGAATCCCGGGATCTCGCCGCCCGGCACGGCGACGTCATCATCGCTCCGCTCGGCACGTTCGAGTCCGCTCGCGCCTTCCACACCGACCTCGCGCGCCGGACCGTCGACGCAGGCAGACCCGCCGGTGCGGTGAAGGTCCTGTTCACCGCGACGTTCGCCGGCACCGCCGCGTCCGTGGCGGACCGGATCGTCCGGTGGGTCCGCGAGGACGCCGCGGACGGGTTCGTCCTGCCCTCCCTTCCCACCCCGGACGGCCTCGATCCGTTCGTCGACACGGTGGTGCCGTTGCTCCAGGACCGTGGCGTTCTGCGCACCGACTACACCACCGACACCCTGCGACAGCACCTCGGACTCGGTGCACCGCGCAGCCATCGTGCCGTCAATCCCCGCTCTCTCCAGAAAGTGCCGTCATGACCACTCCGTTGTCCGTTCTCGATCTGTCGCCCGTCAGCGAGGGCACCACCGCCCGCACGGCGCTGCGGAACACCGTCGACCTCGCCCGGCACGCCGAGGCGTGGGGATACAAGCGGTACTGGGTGGCCGAGCACCACTTCGTCGGTGTCGCCAGTTCCTCGCCCGCCGTGCTCGTCGGGATCCTCGCCGCGGCGACCAGCACGCTGCGGGTCGGCGCCGCCGCCGTGCAGCTGGGCCACACCACCGCGGCCGCCGTCGTCGAGTCGTTCGGCACCGTCGACGCGCTGTACCCGGGTCGCCTGGACCTCGGGCTCGGACGGTCGGGTCAGCGGCGGGCCGAGGCGTTGAAAGCCGTTGCCGAACGCAACAACCAGCCGGCCCCGCCCCGCCGGGAGACCGAGATCCGCGACGGCGTGGTGATCCCGGCGCCGTTCGACCCGTCCGGGCTGCTGCTGTCCCCGCGGCTCGCGGCGGCGCAGTCGGTCCTGCAGCAACCCGGTGCACTGTCGCCCGCCTTCGACCAGCAGGTCGACGACATCCTGGCACTGCTCGGCGGCACGTACCGCACCCCGGACGGGATCGAGCTCCACGCGAGTCCCGGTGAGGGCGCGGACGTCGAGGTGTGGGTGTTCGGCAGCAGCGCGGGGCCGAGCGCCGAACTGGCAGGCCGGCTGGGTCTGCCGTTCGGTGCGAACTATCACGTGAGCCCGTCGACGACCATCGAAGCGGTCGAGGCCTACCGCGCCGCGTTCCGCCCGTCGCCGGGCCTGCCGAAGCCGTACGTCGTCGTCTCCGCCGACACGGTGGTGGCGGAGGACGATGCGACCGCGCAGGAACTGGCGTCGACGTTCGGGCACTGGACGCACAGCATCCGCAGCGGGCACGGCGCGATCCCGTACCCCGACCCCGCACACACCGCACCGCTGGGCGAGACGGAACGCGCGCTCGTCGAGGACCGGCTGATCACCCAGTTCGTGGGGGCACCGGCCACCGTCGCGGACAAACTCGACAGTCTGCGAAGGCTCACCGACGCCGACGAACTGGTGATCACCAGCGTCACCCACGATCACTCCGACCGGTTGCGCTCCTACGAACTGCTCGCGTCGGAGTGGGGACTACCGGGGTTGCTCGCCGCCTGAGAGCACGATGATTGAACGCTGGTCCAATTGGGAATCCCAGGCCCATGGACACAGCAAATGCACCTGTGCCCGAGTCCCATGACGAGCTGGTCGAGCAGCTACGGCAGTACCTGAGCTCGATCACGTCGACGGAACTCGGTCCCGAAGACGACTACTTCACCCTGGGACTGGTGAGTTCGTTGCGGGCACTGGAGATCGTCACGTACATCGAAGGCTCCCACGACGTCGTGGTCGAGGTGGAGGACCTCGACCTCGACAACTTCCGCACCGCGACCCGGGTTGCGGGGTTCATACGGAGGAAGCGGGGCGAGCAGCTTCGTGCGACGGACGGGGCGTCGCCGTGATCGGAATCGACACACTGGTCGCCTCCGCCGAGACCGACGCCGGCACCTGGGACGAGACCGGGCTGCCGGTCGAGGTCATCGAGGCCGCCGCGAAGGCGGGTGTCCTCGGGCTGGACCGCACGACGGACTGCAAGGGGCTGGGCCTGAACGCCGCCGAACTCGGCTCGGTCGCAGAGAGACTGGGGGCGGTCTGCACGTCGCTGCGGTCGCTGCTGACCGTGCAGGGGATGGTGAACGCCGCCCTCGATCGGTGGGGCACCGCCGAACAGCGGGCACGGTGGGTTCCCGCCCTGGCGACCGGCGAGCTCCTCGCCGGATTCGCCGCCACCGAAACCGGGGCCGGCAGCGACCTCGCCTCTGTGACTACCAGTTTCGAGGAGCAGGGCACGGACCACCGGATCACCGGACGGAAACTGTGGGTCACGTTCGGCGAGGTGGCGGACGTACTGCTCGTCCTCGGCCGGTCGCAGGCCGGGCTCACCACCGCGCTGGTCGAAACGGACGCGCCGGGGGTGACCGTCGAACCGGTCCACGGTCAGCTGGGCATGCGCGGCGCCCGGATCGCGCACATTGCGCTGGACGGCGTCGTCGTCCCCGCCGACCACCTGATCGCACCGCCGGGATTCGGACTGTCCCACGTGGTCGGAACGGCCCTGGACCACGGCCGGTACACCGTGGCGTGGGGGTGCGCCGGGATGGCGCGCGGCTGCCTCGCCGACGCCGTCGCGCACGCGTCCACCCGCGTGCAGGGCAGTGCCGTGTTGTCCGAGCACGACTCGGTCCGCGCGATCCTCGGGCGCAGCTGGGTCGACGCGGCCGGCGCCCGCGCGCTGTGCGAGCGGGCCGCCGAACAACGCGATGCGCACGAGCCGAGCGCGCTGTTCACGACGATCGCCGCGAAGTACGCCGCGGCCCGCGTCGCCGCGTCGGTGAGCCAGCAGGCGGTCCAGGTGCTCGGCGCCGCCGGTTGTGCCTCCGACAGCAGGGTGGGGCGCTTCTTCCGTGACGCGAAGGTCATGCAGATCATCGAGGGCTCGACGGAGGTCGCCGAACTCCAGATCGGTGACTACGTGCTCGGGGGAGGTGTGCGATGACGGCAGACCCGCCGGTCACGATCGAGTCCGTCGCGCTGTGGTTCCCCGACGACGAGGTGACCGTGGCGGGACTGCCGGAACTCGACGAACTGCCCATCGCGCAGCGCGAGCACGCGCTGGCACTGGGCATCGACACGGTGCGGATCGGAATCGGGTTGTCCGAGGTGGATCTGGCGCAGGCCGCGGCGGAGGAGGCGCTGCGCACGTCTGGTCTCGACGCCACCCAGCTCGACGCGCTGCTGCTCGTGCAGGGCCGGGTTCCGCAGTATCTGCTCGCGTCCGAGGCGACGCGGCTGCAGCATCGCCTCGGCGCGAACCAGGCGTTCACGACCGGGGTGGGGGACCTCGGGTGCGTGTCCGTGTCGGCGGCCTTCACGCTCGCGTCGGCAATGCTCCGCGGTGACCCCCGTTGCCAGAACGTGCTCGTCGTCGCGGCGGCGAAGACACCCACCAGGTCGCGGTACCGGTCGCCGATGACGCTCCTCGGCGACGGCGCCGCCGCGGTCCTGCTGACGACGTCGGGGACGGGGCGGTACGAACTCGTCGACCAGATGATCCGGAGCGACGGAAAATACGCCGACCTGTTCCACATCGATTACCGCGACGTCCGCGAAGCCGAGTGGGTGGAGGAATGCGCCGACGAACCCACGTACTCGTTTCGACTGGCGGTCGAGAGCCGGAAGCGGTTCACGGAGATCAACGCGGAGCTGCTGGCCCGGAACGGGCTGCAGCAGGACGGGATCGGCGTGTTCCTCATGCAGAACCTGTCGCTCGGGGCGTTCGCGTTCTGGCAGGAGGCGCTCGACGTCGCGATCGATCCCGTCTGCCGCGACAACCTCGCCCGGTACGGCCACCTCGGTTCCGTCGACGTGGTGGCGAACCTCGAGCGCGTGGCGTCCGCGCAGGCGCCCGGGGACTACTGCGTGATCATGAACAGCAGCCCGGTCGCGGCGTGGAGCAGTGCGCTGCTCCGGCGCCTGCCGGACCGGCCCGGGCGCGGGACGTGATCGCGATGGCACAGACGGTCAAGTGCATGGTCTGGGATCTCGACGACACCATCTGGGACGGCGTCGTCCTCGAACAGGATGCTCCCGTGCCGACCGCGGACGCCCTCCGCGCCCTGGACGTGCTCGATCGGCGCGGAATCCTGCACGCCGTGGCGAGCCGCGGCGAATTCGAACCCGCCGCGGCGCACCTGCGGATGCACGGCATCGAGGAACTGTTCTGCGCCATCGACGTGGGGTGGGGCCCGAAGTCGGAGGCCGTGCGCCGCATCGCGGAGACCCTGAACCTGGGTCTCGACACCATCGCCTTCGTCGACAACGATCCCGTCGAGCGCGCCGAGGTGTCCGAGGCGCTGCCCCCGGTGCGGTGTTATCCCGCCGAGCAGATCGCGTCGTTCCCCGACCTTCCCGAGTTGACGCCGCCCGCCGTCACCGCGGAGGCGAGTCAGCGGAGGTCGTTGTACCGGGCGGAACGGATCCGGCAGGTGAGCGAACAGGAGTTCCGCGGCTCGAACACCGAGTTCCTGGCCTCGCTCGACCTGGTGATGACGGTCCGCCGAGCAAACGAGGACGACCTCGAGCGCGCGCACGAACTGACCGTGCGGTCCCATCAACTCAACACGACGGGACGCACTTTCGGCATCGATGAACTGCGCCGGCTCTGCGCGTCCGACGATCACGAGGTGCTCGTCGCGTCGCTCGCCGACCGGTTCGGTGGGTACGGCACGATCGGTCTCGCGGTCTCGGAGACCCGCGGCGAAAATTCCGTTCTGCAACTGCTGCTGATGTCGTGCCGGGTGATGTCACGTGGCGTCGGGACGGCGCTGATCCGGCACGTCGTGGAGCGGGCCCGCGCACGCGGCAGGCGGGCGCTCGCCGAGTTCGTGCCGACCGACGTCAACCGGGTCATGCTGGTGACGCTGCGGTTCGCCGGGTTCGACGTCGTCGACTCGACTCCAGAGCGGATGCTGCTGCTGTGCAACGACGTCCGCAGTGCTGCGGCACCGAACGCCGATCACGTCACGGTCGTCTCGGGAGGCGTGACGCCATGACGGACGTGGTCTCGAGCGGCGGCGTGACGTCCGGGATCCTCCGCCAGTGCCGACGGGTTCCCGGCCGGATCGCGATCGTGGTCGGCGACCGTGCGCTGACGTACCGCGAACTGGACTCGGCGAGCGAGACACTGGCGCGCCGGCTCGCGGCCCTCGGCGTGCGGCCGGGCCAGGTGGTGCTGATCCATCAGCGGCAGAGCGTCGAGACGGTGGTGGGGATGATCGCGGCGCTGCGGCTGGGCGTGGCGTGGTGCGTGATCGAGCCCGGACATCCGGTGGGGCAGCTGCGCGCACTCCTCGGCGACATCGACTGCGGTGCCATCGTCTTCGGGTCCGCGGATCCGAAGACGTCACCGGAGACGGTCCGGGCACTGGCCCGCAGTGCGGGCGGACGTGTTCCGGCACTTCATGACCGGGACGCAGGCCCCGCGCCCGAAGCCGAACCGGCGGCCGCACTTCCCGGGGACGTCCCCTCCGCCACCCCCGCCTACGTGATCACGACGTCCGGTTCCACCGGCATACCCAAGGCCGTCGTCGCGAGCCGCGCCAACCTCGCGAGCATGGTCGACGGCCGCAACTACGACTACGACGAGGACGACCTGGTCACGTTCTCCGCGTTCCGCCTGACGTGGGACGGCTCCCTGCTGAAGACCCTCTGGGCGCTGTGTACCGGCGGCACCAGCGTGCTCCCGGCCGCGCACGAACTGATGGACGCCGAGGCTGTCGCCGCGCTCGCCCGGACGTGGCGGGCCACCCATCTGGTGGCGACCCCGTCGTTCTACCGGCTGCTGCTACCGCACCTCGCCCCGCTGCGCGAACGCCTGCGGCTGGTGACGCTTGCGGGAGAAGCCCTTCCGGGTGTGCTCGTGGCCCAGCACCGGGCGGTGCTGCCCGGGGTTCCGCTGAGCAACGAGTACGGTCCGACCGAGACGACCGTCAGCTGCCTCGCCCATCCGGTGCGCGACGTCCCGGCCTCGATCGCGCCGATCGGCAGACCGCTGGGGGCGAGCACGGCGTACGTCCTCGACGCGAAACTGGTCGAGGTGCCGTTCGGGGCGGTCGGGGACCTGTACGTCGGCGGTCCGCAGATCTCCGAGGGCTACGCATCCCGACCGGCCGCCACCGCGGCCCGGTTCGTCGCCGACCCCTTCGCAGAGCGGCCGGGCGCCCGGATGTACCACACGGGCGACCTCGCGCGCGTCGACCCGCACGGCGACATCGAATTCTGCGGCCGGTTCGACGGGCAGGTGAAGGTGCGGGGCGCCCGCGTCGAGCGGCACGCGGTGGAGGCCGCGCTGGAGAGTCACCCCGCGATCCATCAGGCCGTGGTCCTCGCGACGGCCGACGAACACGGGGAGACCGCGCTGACCGCGTTCTGGGTGCCCGCGGCCACGGCGACCATGCTGCCCACACCCCGCGACCTCATCGCGCACTGCGCCGAACGACTCGTCGCGCAGGCCGTGCCCGACCGCTTCCTCGCGCTCGGCGCGCTACCCCTCGCCCCGAGCAGCAAGGTGGACGAGGCGGCGTTGCGCCGGTTGCTCCCCGGCGGAGGTGGTGGCGTTGCCTGAGCACCGTCCCGACACCGCGGGCAACGCCGAGATACCGTTCCCGCTGTCCTCCGCGCAGTACGAGGCGTGGCTGGCGCAGCAACTGGCCCCCGACGTGCCGCTGTGCATCGCCCAGTACGTCGAGGTCCACGGCGACCTGAATGTCGACGTCCTGCGCGCGGCCACCGTCGCGACCGCGGACGAGTTCGGATCGCCGTTCCTCCGCTTGATCGACAGGGACGGTCAGCCGTTCCAGATGGTCGACCCCGCCGCGGACCGGTCGATCGGGTTCCTGGACTTCCGGGGGGACGCCGAACCGGTGGACGCCGCCCGCCGGTGGATGCGCGCCGACTGTGAGACCCCGCTCGATCCGACCCGCGACCGGCTCGTCGCATCGTCGATCCTCCGGGTCGGTGACGAGCACTACCTGTGGTACAGCAAGATTCACCACGTCGCGCTGGACGGCTACGGTGCGATGACGATGCTCAACCGCATCGCGGCCCGGTACTCGGCGGACGTGCTCGGCCGGCAGCCGGCAGCCGGCGAGGCCGCGGACCCCCGCCATCTGTACGACGCCGACCAGCAGTACCGGTCGTCGAACCGCTTCGCCGCGGACCGGCAGTACTGGGCCGATCGGATCAGCGGACTCGGACCCGGATCGACCCTGGCGCGGCGGACTGGGCCCGCGGTCGCCACGAGCACCGACGCCGCCGGGCCCCTCCCGGACGCCGCGGAGCGCGCGCTCGGCGAAGCAGGCACCCGCGGAACCGCCGCGATCGTCGCCGCGTTCGCCTGCTACCTGTCGAGGACGACGGGCCGCCGCGACGTGCTCGTGAAGATCCCGGTGTCGGCGCGCACCACCGCGATCCTGCGACGGTCCGGCGGAATGGTCGCCGGGGTCGTGCCGCTTCCCGTGCGGATCGCCCCCGAGGACACCGTGGGACAACTGGTCGAGCGGGTCCAACTGGACCTGATGGGTGCGCTGCGGCACCAGCGGTTCGGGCTCGGCGACATCCGGCGCGACGCGGGCGTCGCCGCGGCGGAGTCGCTGGCGGGACCGATGGTCAATGTGATGCTCTTCCACCAGGAACTCGCCCTCGGGCCGCTCGTCGGCGAGTACCACATCGTCACGTCCGGACCGGTCGAGGACCTGCTCGTCAACGTGTACCAGAGCGGCTCCCCGGTCC
Organism: Rhodococcus sp. NCIMB 12038; assembly: GCF_002165735.1. Taxonomy (NCBI): domain Bacteria; kingdom Bacillati; phylum Actinomycetota; class Actinomycetes; order Mycobacteriales; family Nocardiaceae; genus Rhodococcus; species Rhodococcus sp. NCIMB 12038. The sequence continues at coordinate 14,414 of NZ_NHML01000015.1, read as the reverse complement.
GGACCGTCGTCCACTTCCTGGCCAACCCCCACCGGTACGACGCCGGAGAGGTCGGCGCCCACCACCGGCGGTTCGTGGAACTGCTCGGCGACTTCCTCGCGGCAGGCCCGGACGCCGCCGTCGGCACCGTCCACGAGGAGACGGCCCGGCTCGACTTCTGGACGCGCACCCTCGCGGGTGCGCCGCCACTGCTGGATCTGCCCACCGACCGTCCGCGCCCCGCCCGGCCGTCCCGGCGCAGCGCCGCCGTCGACGTCGCACTGGACCCGGAACTGCGGCGCGCGCTGGCAGCGTGCGCCGAGGCGCACCGCACGGACACCGCCACCGTCACGCACGCCGCGCTGGCGCTGGTGCTGGCACGATCGGCCCGCACCGGCGACGTCGTCCTCGGCGCGCGGACGGACACCGGCGTGGTGGTGTCGCGGATCCGGGTGCGCGGCGCCGACCGGTTCGGCGAGTTCGTCGACACGGTCCGGGACGCCGCCGCGCAGGCGAACGCCCACCGCGCACCGGTGGAGGACGTCGTCGAGGCGCTCGACCTGCCGCGGTCCGCGTCCCACGCACCGCTCTTCCAAGTGCTGCTCGAATTTTCGGACTCCGGTGAGGAACTCGGCGACCTCGATCTGCGGGTCACGGTGTCCGACACGACGGCCCGCTTCACGTACGCAACGGACCTGTTCGACGCTGCCACCGTGGACGGGCTCGCCCAGCGGTTCGTGCGGACCACCGCCGCGGGTGTCGCCGATCCATCCGTCGTGGTCGGCGACATCGACCCGGCCGATCCGGCCGAACACGCCCTGCTGCGGGACTGGTCGACCCGGCCGGCGGACGCAGCCGGCGAGACGACGCTCGGCGCGCTGTTCGCCGACCGGGCCGCGCGGAACCCCGGCGCCACCGCCGTCGTGTCGGGCGGCGAGCGCATCACGTACGGCGACCTCGACGCCCGGTCGAACCGCCTTGCCCGGCACCTCCTCTCGCTGGGGGTGGGCCCGGAGTCGACGGTCGCCGTCGCGATGCCGCGGACGGCAGCGCTCGTCGTCGCACTCGTGGCGGTCGTCAAGACCGGGGCCGCCTACGTGCCCGTCGACGCGGATCACCCCGGTGAGCGTTCGGCGCTCGTCGTCGCCGACGCAGATCCGGTGGGCGTGCTCGCGACCCGAGACACCGCGGCCGCGCTACCCGCGTCCGACGTTCCCGTCCTGCTTCTCGATTCGGCGGACCCCGAACTCGAAGGGCGATCCGCGGACCCGCTGACCGGCACCGAACGGGCACCGGCCGATCCGGATTCACTGGCCTACGTCATCTACACGTCGGGGTCGACGGGACGGCCGAAAGGCGTTGCGGTGTCGCATCGCAACGTGGTCTCCCTCTTCACCGGCACTCGTGACCTGTTCCGGTTCGGCGACACCGACGTGTGGACGATGTTCCACTCCCCGGCGTTCGACTTCTCGGTGTGGGAGTTGTGGGGCGCGCTGCTGCACGGCGGCACCCTCGTCGTCGTCGACCTCGACACGGCCCGGACACCCGCCGCGTTCCTCGCGCTGCTGCGCCGCGAGCGGGTGACGGTACTGAGCCAGACGCCGACCGCGTTCTCCCAGCTGATCGAGGCCACCGAAACGGACGGCGACGCAGGCCCGACCTCGCTGCGCTACGTCGTGCTCGGCGGCGAGGCACTCGACTTCGGGCAGCTGGAACGCTGGTACTCCCGCCGCGGCGAGGACGCGCCCGTGCTCGTGAACATGTACGGCATCACCGAGACGACGGTGCACGTCACCCACCTCCCGCTCGGACGCGGGCTCGCCGCCGCCGCGTGGACGAGCGTGATCGGGCGCGCGATTCCCGGGCTCCGGGTGTCGGTGCTGGACGCGCGGCTGCATCCGGTGCCGGTCGGTGTGGCCGGCGAACTGTACGTGGCGGGACCACAGGTTGCGCGCGGCTACCTCGGCCGCGCCGGGCTCACCGCGTCCCGCTTCGTCGCGGATGCGTCGGGGGACCGGATGTACCGGACCGGGGACGTGGTGCGGTGGCGGCGGGACGGCAGTCTCGACTACCTCGGGCGCGACGACCTACAGGTCGAGATCCGCGGCTTCCGGGTGGAACTCGGCGAAATCGAGTGGGTACTGGGCCGGTGCGACGGTGTCGCGCAGGCCGTGGTGACCCTGCACGAGGATCCGGTGACCGGCCCGGCGCCGGCCGCGTACGTGGTGCCCGAGGCGGGTGCGGTCGTCGACCCGGGGGCCGTGCTGGAATTCGCGGCAACCGCACTGCCGTCGTACATGGTCCCGGCGTCGGTGACGATCCTCGCGCGGCTGCCGCTCACCGTCAACGGGAAACTGGACCGGGCGGCACTTCCGGTGCCCGCCACCGACTCCGGTGCCGCATTCGTGGCACCGCGCACCCCCGCCGAGGAGTCGATCGCGGTCGTGTTCGCCGCACTGCTCGGCGTGCCCGCGGTCGGCGTCGACGACGACTTCTTCGCGCTCGGCGGCAACTCGCTGGTCGCGGCGAAGGTCGTGGCGCGGATCCAGGGTGTGCTCGGTGCGGCCGTGGGAGTGCGCGACGTCTTCGAGGCGCGGACGGTGCGCTCGCTCGCCGCCCGTGTGGCCCGGGCAGACTCGGCGAGCAGGCCGCCGCTGGTGGCCACCGACCGGTCCACGGCGGCCCCGGTGTCGCTGGCGCAGACGCGGATGTGGTTCCTCGACCAGTTCGACACGACGTCGCCCGCCTACAACATCGCGGCGGCCTTCCGGTTGCGCGGCCCCCTCGACGTCGACGCACTGCACGCGGCCCTGACGGACGTCGTGGACCGGCACGAGGCGTTGCGGACGATCTTCCCGATGCGCGGCGACACGCCCGTGCAGTCGGTGATTCCGGCGGCGGACGCGCTGCGCCGCCTCCGCGCGGTCCCGGTGTCGGGGGAGAGCGAACTCCGGGACCGGCTCGCCGCGGCACTGTCCGCGGGCTTCGAGGTGACCGCGCAGGTTCCGTTGCGGGCGCACCTGTTCGAGCTCGGTCCGCGCGATCACGCCCTGGCCCTGGTGGTCCACCACATCGCGGCGGACGCGCTGTCGCTGGGACCGCTCGCCCGGGACGTCACGTCCGCGTACACCGCGCGGGTGCGGGGGCACGCGCCGGACTGGGTGCCGCTCCCGGTGCAGTACTCCGATTACAGCGTCTGGCAGCGGACGCTGCTTGGAGCGGAGGACGATCCCGACTCGTTGATGTCCCGCCAGCTCGGGTACTGGCGTTCCGCGCTCGCCGACGCGCCGATCGTGACGGACCTGCCGATGGATCGCCCGCGTCCCGAACACCGGACGCTCGCCGGCGCGCGGGAGTCGTTCGACATCGGGGACCGCCTGCACCGGAAGGTGATCGCCCTGGCGCGGGAACACGATGCGACGGTGTTCATGGTGACCCACGCGGCGTTCGCGGTCCTGGTGTCCCGCCTGGGGAGCACCGCCGACGTGATGATCGGATCGGCGGTGGCGGGGCGCGGCGAGGCAGTCCTCGACGACGTGGTCGGGATGTTCGTCAACACCCTGGCGCTGCGCACCCCGGTCCACGGCGCCGACTCGTTCGCCGCGGTGCTCGCCACCGTGCGGGACCGTGACCTGGAGGCGTTCGCGCACGCGGAGGTGCCGTTCGAACGGGTCGTCGAGGCGCTCGCGCTGCCGCGCACCACCGCCCACGCGCCGCTGTTCCAGGTGCTGTTCGAATTCCAGGACGTCGAGCGGCCCACCCCGAGCCTGCCGGAACTGGACGTGGACGAGATCGACCTCGGTGTGTCCGTCTCCACGTTCGACCTGCAGCTGACCCTGGCCGAGCGGTTCGGGGAAGACGGGGCGCCCGCCGGGATCAGCGCCGGATTCACCTATGCCACCGACATCTTCGACGCCGCGACCGTCCGGAAGTTCGCCGAACGCTACGTGCGGCTCCTCGACACGGTGGTCGCCGACCCGGACGTTCCGCTGGCCCGGTTCGATCTGCTGTCCGCCGGCGAACGCGAGGCACTCGTGCCGGTGCGGGGGCGGCCCACCGGCACCGTGCGGCTGCTGCCGGAGATCCTCTCCGCCGCGGCCGCCCGGGACCCGCACGCCGTCGCGCTGTCGTACGGCAACGCGGTGATGTCGTACCGCGAACTCGACGACTGGTCGAACCGCCTGGCGTGGGTGCTGATCCGCCGCGGAATCGGGCCCGAGGACCACGTCGCGATCGGGCTCGTCCGATCCGTGGAACTGGTGGTGGCGGTGTGGGCGGTGGCGAAATCGGGTGCGTCGTTCGTGCCGGTGGATCCGAGCCTGCCGTCCGCGAGGATCACCGACATCCTCGCCGACTGCGGGGCCGTGGTGGGACTCACCGTCGCCGAACAGCGCGACCGGATGCCGGACGGCGTGGAATGGCTGCTCCTCGACTACCCGGGTCCGACGCGGAGGTGGGAGTCCCGGTCGATCACCGACAACGACCGGGTCGTGCCGCTGCGACCGGACCACCCCGCGTATCTGATGTACACGTCCGGGTCGACGGGCGCCCCGAAGGGCGTCGTGATCCCCCATGCGGGGTTGCAGAACTTCACCATCGATCAGCGCACCCGGTATGCGACGACGAACGCGTCGCGTGTCTTGAATCTCGCGTCGCCCGGGTTCGACGCGACGATGCTCGAATACCTCATGGCGTTCGGCGCGGGCGCGCGACTGGTGATCGCGGCTCCGCACGTGTACGGCGGCGCCGCGCTGACGGAACTGCTGGCGGCAGAACGGATCACGCACGCCTTCGCCACCCCGGCGGTCCTCGCCACGATCGACCCGCGCGGTCTGCGGCTGCTACGCGCCCTCGTCGTCGGCGGCGAACGCTGCCCGCCGGAGTTGCTGGCCCGCTGGGCGTCCGGGCGCACCCTGCTCGTCGGCTACGGCCCGACGGAGACGACGGTGATGTCGAACATCGGCGACCCGATGGCCCCCGGCGACCCCGTGCGGATCGGCCACCCGATGCGCGGCGTCCGCGAACTCGTCCTCGACGAGTGGTTGCGCCCGGTGCCCGTCGGCGTGGTCGGTGAGCTGTACGTGCTGGGGGACGGTCTGGCACGCGGCTACCACCGGCGGGCCGGAGCGACCGCCGCCGCCTTCGTGGCGAACCCGTTCGACCACCCCGGCTCGCGGATGTACCGCACCGGGGATCTGATGCGGTGGACGAAGGATGGTCGGCTGGAGTATCTGGGCCGCAACGATTTCCAGGTCAAGCTGCGCGGCCAGCGGGTCGAGCCCGGGGAGGTGGAGGCGGCGCTCACCCGCTGCCCCGGTGTCGCGCAGGCGGTGGTCGTGGTGCGCCGCACACCCGCCGCCGAGGCGGTCCTCGCCGGATACGTCACGGCCGAGGACGGGGCGGATCTCGACACGACGGAGGTGCTGCAGTTCGCCGGATCGGTGCTCGCCCCGTTCATGGTGCCCGCCTCGGTGACCGTCCTCGACCGGCTTCCGCTCGGCGCCAACGGCAAGGTCGACCGGCACGCACTGCCCGAACCCGAATTCGCGCCCCGCATCTTCCGTGCGCCCGGCACCCCGTTCGAGTCCGCGGTGGCCGACGTGTTCGCCGAGGTCCTAGGGACCGGCGTCGTCGGAGCCGACGACGACTTCTTCGCATCCGGGGGCAACTCCCTGACCGCGACGCAGGTGGTCGCGCGGATCAACACCGCGCTCGGTGCCGACGTCGGTGTGCGGGACGTGTTCGAGGCCCCGACCGTGCGGGCGCTCGCGGCGCGGATCGCCCGCGAGACCGCGGGCGGCGAGGCCCGGCCCGCGGTGGCGGTGCCCCGGCGCCCGGACCCGGTGCCGCTGTCGTGGGCGCAGCACCGGATGTGGCTCCTCAATCAGTTCGATCCGTCCTCGCCCGCGTACAACGTCGCGATGATCGTCCGCCTGTCGGGCGACCTCGACGTCGACGCGCTGACCGCCGCCCTCGCCGACGTCGTGGAGCGGCACGAATCGCTCCGCACCCGGTACCCGTACGGCGACACCGGACCCACTCAGGTGATCGTCGGCGCGGGGCACGTCGCGCAACTCACCGTGTCGACGTCCGAAGACCCGGTACCCGGCCAGATCTCGGAACTCGTGTCCGCGGGATTCGACGTCGCGGCCGAAGTCCCGATGCGGGCCCGGCTGTTCGCTCTCGGCGGCCGGGAGCACGTCCTCGTCGTCGTCGTGCACCACATTGCGGCCGACGGTTTCTCGATGGTTCCGCTCGCCCGCGACGTGCTGACGGCCTATACCGCGCGGTCCGAGGGTTGCGCGCCGGGATGGGAGCCGTTGCCGGTGCAGTACCCCGACTACACCGTGTGGCAGCGGGAACTCCTCGGCTCGCAGGACGACCCGCACTCCCTGCTCTCCCGGCAACTCGACTACTGGCGGTCCGCGCTCGCCGGTGCGCCGGCCGTGACCGACTTGCCCACGGACCGCGACCGCCCGCCCCGCCGATCGGCCGCCGGCGACCGGGTGACATTCACGATCGGCGCCGACCTGCACCGCGAGGCGGTGGCGTTGGCGCGGACCCGGCGGTGCACCGTGTTCATGATCGTGCACACCGCCCTCGCCGTGTTGCTGTCCCGCTCGGGTGGTTCCGGCGACGTGGTGATCGGGTCGCCGGTCGCCGGTCGCGGCGAGGCCGTCCTCGACGACGTGGTGGGCATGTTCGTCAACACGCTCGTGCTGCGAACCCACGTGTCGGGGACGTTCGACGATCTGCTCGCACGGGTCCGCGACACCGACCTCGCGGCCTACGCCCACGCCGACGTGCCGTTCGAGCGGGTGGTGGAGGCGCTGAACCCACCCCGCTCCCAGTCTCATTCACCGCTGTTCCAGGTGTTGCTCGAGTTCCGGAACACCGAGCACCCCGATCTCGCCCTCCCGCACCTCGAAGCGGAGGTCCTCGAACCCGAAATCACGGTCTCCCTGTTCGACCTGCACCTGACGGTGCGTGAGCGGTACGACGAGTGCGGAACACCGGAAGGGATGACGGCCGGATTCACCTACACCACCGACCTCTTTGACGAGGTGACCGTGCGGGCCCTTGCCGAGCGGTTCACCAGGATCCTCGCCGCGTTCGTCGCGGATCCGAGTTTCCCCGTCGGCGACGTCGACTTGCTGACCCCGGACGAGCACACCCGGATTCGCGAATGGAGCGCGGCGGCCGGGACGTTCGTGCTCGATCCCCGGCTGCAACTCACCCCCGAGGGTGTGAGCGGCGAGGTGTATGTCGCCGACACGCGGGAGCACCACACCTCGGCGCGCGCGGCGGCCACCACGTTCGTGGCGAATCCGTTCGGGTCCCCGGGCTCCCGGATGGTCCGGACGGGCGCGTTCGCCCGGTGGAACCGGTCCGGGCGACTGCTGACGGTCGACGCCGCCGGATCCCCGGCACGGTCGGTCGCGGACGTCGTCGAGAGTCACCCGGCGGTCCGTGAGGCCGTGGTCCTCACCACCGCGGCCGGGGTCACCGCCTTCTGGGTGCCTGCGGCCGCGGCGGCCGTGCTGCCGATGGCGGAGGACCTGCGGGAGTTCAGTGCCGGACGGCTCGACGCCCGCTCGGTGCCGACCCGGTTCGTCGCACTCGGCGCCGTCCCGCGAACGGCGGGCGGCGAGGTGGACGAGAACGCGCTGCGCGCACTCGTCGCCGACGCGGAGCCAGCGGTGCGGCCACGCTGGACGACGCTGCAACGGTCGGTGGCCGAACACTGGGCGGCCGTGCTGGGGCACGACGACTTCGGCCCCGAAGACGGATTCTTCGACGTCGGCGGCAACTCCCACCGCGTCGTGGAACTGCAGCGGCGTCTCGACGAACAGTGGCCCGGAGCCCTGCGGGTGGGCCAGTTGTTCGACCTCGTCACCGTGGCGGCGCAGGCCGAGGCGCTCTCGCATTCCACCGACAGCGAGGCGTCCGCGCCCGCCACCTACGAGTTCTGACCAGTAGGGAGGAGACAACCGTGACCGTGCGACATCCCACACCGGACGACGACGACATCGCGGTGGTCGGTATCGCCGCGCGCTACCCCGAGGCCGCGAACCTGGCGGAATTCCGCGCCAACCTCGCGGCGGGCCGGGATTCGGTGCGTCCGCTGTCGCGGTCACGGGCCGAGGCGACCGGGCTGGGGCCGCCGTCCCACTACCACCCGATGGGCTTCGTCGAGGACATCTCCACATTCGACTACTCGTACTTCACCCTGTCGAAACGGGAAGCGTCGCTGATCGATCCGCAGCAGCGGCTCGCGCTGGTCCTCGCGTATCAGGCGGTCGAGGACGCCGGCTACTCGGTGACCGATTTCCGGGACAGCGCCACGGCGGTGGTCTTCAGCGCCGCCGCGTCGACGTATCCGGCGATGTGGGCGGAACCGGGGGTGCTGAGCACACTGGGCAACGTTCCGTTCGCCGTCCCTGCCCGGATCGCATACCACCTCGGACTCACCGGACCGTGCTACGCCGTCGACTCGGGATGCAACGGATCGCTCATCGCGGTGCACCACGGCTGCCGGGAGCTGCGCTCGGGTGACGCCGATTTTGCCATCGCCGGCGGAGTGAGCCTGCGCGTGAACGGTATCCGCGAGGACATGGCGGAGGGGTCCGCGGAACTGATGTCACCCGGAGCGCGCTGCCGTGCCTTCGACGCGAACGCGGACGGCACCGCCGTCGGGGAGGGCGGGGCGGCGCTCCTCCTCACCACGATGGCGCGTGCCCGCGCCGACCGCCTCCCGATCCACGCCGTGATCCGCGGCACCGCAACGGTGTCCAGCGGCCATTCGTCCGCGACCATCAGCTCCCCGAGCGCCCGCGCGCAGGTGGCCGTCATCTCCCGCGCCTGGCGGAACGCGGGCCTCACCCCGGACGACGCCGGCTACCTGGAGGCGCACGGTTCGGGAACCCCGCTGGGCGACGCCGTCGAACTCGAAGGGATCGCGGCCGCGTTCCGGGACCGGCCGGGCGTCCTGTCGATCGGGTCGGTGAAGACCAACATCGGGCACCTCGACCACGCGGCCGGGGTGTCCGGCCTCGTGAAGGCGATCATGGCCGTCGAGCACGGCGAGCTGTACCCCTCGCTGCACTTCGAGCACCCCACCGGTGGAGTCGATCTGGCCGGCATCGGCATCGAGGTGGTCACCGGGGCCCGGACGTGGAGCGACGACACCGGGCCGCGGCGGGCGGGGGTGAGTTCGTTCAGCCTCGGCGGCATCAACGCACACTGCGTGGTGGAGCAGCCGCCGGAGCGTGCCGCCGCCGTCCGATCCCACACCGCCACCCCCCGACTGGTCGCGGTGTCGGCGAAGAGCGTGGGCGCGCTGGCCACGCTGTGCGCCGAACTGGCGACGGCCGTGCGTGCGTACGACCTCGACGACGTCGTGTTCACCCTCAACCGCGGCCGGCCGCACCACGACCACCGGGTGGCGGTGCAGGCACACAGCATTGCCGAACTCTCGCGGTCGCTCGCCGTGCGTGCCGCCGAACTCGGCGCCCGCGGCGAGGACTCCGCACCGGCCACCCGGCCGCGCCCGGCCGTGGCGTTGCTGCTGTCACCCGACCGGATGCCCGCCGCGCTGCGCGGCCGCGACCTGCCGCCGGAGCTTCCCGCCACCGGCGACGAGGCGGACCTCCTCGCCGGGCAGATCGCCGTCCACCGGGAACTCCGCGCCGCCGGCGTCACCGTCGACGCCGTCCTCAGCGGCGGAGTGTCCCGCTACGCCGCCCGATATCTGCGGGACCCACTGTCGGTGGTGGACGCCGCCGACCTCGCCGCCGCGGCCGCGAACCCCGCGATCGACACGGACAGGCTCGTCGCCGTCGCGAAGGGGATTCTCGCGGACGGACCCGTCGTCTTCGTCGAGCCGAGCCCGGCGGGGCGCCTCGGCGCACTGCTCGCGGACGCGCTCGGAGACGCCGACATACTTCGCGCGCCGGACACGCCCGAGGCGGTCACGGACCTCCTCGCCGGGCTGTACGAGCGCGGCGTCGACCTCGACTGGGCCGCCGACCACGTCGGCGACGACTCCGCCTGGCGGGTGCGCCTGCCCGGCCACCCACTACGCGGTTCGCGGTGCTGGTACGACCTTCCCGGCAGGCCCGACTGGACCGGAACACCGGAAGTCCCTTCGGCGGAACCGAACCCGCAGCCGGTGACAGCCCCGGAGGACAGCCTCGACTGGCTGCAGACGACACTGCGCGAACTGCTCCACACCGAGCGGGACGTCGACGCCGAGGACGACTACTTCGACCTCGGCGGAAACTCGCTCATCGGCATGCAACTCGTCGACCGGGTGTCGGACCGCTACGGGGTCCGGCCCAAACTCATCGACCTCTACGAGCGGCCGAAAGTGGCGGACTTCGCCGCGCTCCTCGCGGACGGCACATCCGCGGCCGGCGGGCTGCCGCCGATCACACCGCGGGGGCGGCACGTGATGTCGTTCGGTCAGATACGCATGTGGTTCCACCACCAGCTCGACGCCGCCACCACCATCTACAACCTCCCGATGGTCAGCGACCTGCACGGTCCGATCGACGAATCCGCCGTCCGCGGAATGTGGGACGACCTCGCCGCCCGGCACCGCGTGCTGCTGTCCAATTACGTCGAGATCGACGGGGAGCCGGAATTGCGGATCCGCGACTCCCTCGGCGACTTCTTCCGCACCGCCGACGTGTCGGGGGAACCGGATCCGGTGGCCGCGGCCCGGGCACTCGTACACGAGGCCGCGGCGGCGCCGTTCGACCTGGCCACCGACCCGCTCGTGCGGGCACTGCTCATCAGGCTCGGCCCGGACGAGCACGTCCTGCAGGTCACCACCCACCACTCCGTCAACGACGGGGGTTCGCCGAGGATCTTCGAGCAGGAACTGCCCGCCCTGTACGCGGCCCGCCGCGCCGGTCGCCCCGCCGACCTCACACCGCTCCCCGTCCAGTACTGGGACTACGCCCTCTGGCAACGGGAACTGATCGCGAGCGCCGCGCTCGACCCCGAACTCGACTACTGGGAAACAGTTCTCGACGACGTTCCGCTGCTGCGGCTGCCCACCGATTTCCCGCGCCCGGAGCGGAAGAACTTCACCGGGGCGTTCCACACGTTCACCGTCTCCGAAGAACTGACCCGGAGCCTGCGGAACGTGGCGCGCCGAGAGTCCGTGTCGCTGTTCGTAGTACTGCTCTCCGCGTTCTACCTCCTCATGGCGAGCCGCAGCCACCAGCGCGACCTCGTGGTCGGGACACCGACGACCGGACGCAACCGGCCGGAACTGTCCGGCATGATCGGGTACTTCAACAGCACGGTCGCCCTGCGCGCCGACCTGTCCGGGGACCCGAGCGTCTCGGAACTGTGCGCACGGGTCCGGGACGTCGTGCTCGGCGCCCTCGAACACCAGGAGATCCCGTTCGACCGCGTCGTCACCGCCCTCACCGGCGACCGCGACCTCAGCCGGACACCACTGTTCGACGTCTGCCACGTCCACCAGGAACTGCCGGCGCTGCAGTCGCAGCACGGTCTCACCGAGACACTGTTCGACCAGGAGGATCCCGCCGCCATCGCGTTCGGCGGGGTGCCGTCCGGCACGGCCAAATTCGATCTCACCCTCGTCACCACGGAACGGGGCGGCGAGGACGACATGGCCGCGGGACTCGAATTCAGCACGGAACTGTTCACCGAACAGACCGCCGCCGCGTTGTGCGACGAGTACGTCCGCATCCTGGAAGGCATTGTGGGATCACCGCGCACGCAGACGATTTCCGTCCTCCTCACCGGCTCGTCACCCACGCCGGTACCTGTATCGCCCGCGATCGCGCCGCCGCTGGTTCCGGCCGACCGGCCCCGGCAGCCCTCCGACGCCGCCGGGCCGCCGAACTATTCCGTGGCCCGGGTGACGACGACGCTCGACGGACACCCGGACCTCCCGGAACTGCTCGCCGCCTGGCTCACGCTGCTCGCCTGGTACACCGCGCAGGACGAGGTGGCGGTGGCCGCGCCGAAGATCGTGGCCGTGGACCTGTCCGCAGAACCGACCTACCCGGAACTGGTCGAGACCGTGCGGCGGGAGCTGTCCTCGGACCGCCGCGTGGCCGACCCGGCGGCGCTGCACTTCCCGGTGCGCTGCGACGGGGAAGGCGAAGGCGGCGACGAGCCCCGAGGCCCATCACCCGTCGAACTCGGGCTGTCGTGGACCCGCGGCCCGACGGCGTTCACCCTCCAACTCGACTACGCCACCGACCTGTTCGACGCAAGCACCGCCGGGGCGATGCTCACCGACCTACGCCGGCTACACGCCGGACTGGAGGCCCACCCCGACCTGCCCACCCAGGAGGTGGCGATGGAATACGTGCATCAGGACGACACCGGTTTCACCACCGGCTTCACCTCGGGGGCAGGGCGATGAGGATCGGCGTGGTGGGGGCGGGCACCATGGGCGCCGGGGTGGCCGAAAGTGTGGCGCGGGCCGGCCACGACGTGACCGTCGTCGAACCCGATCAGCAGGCCGTCGACCAGGCCCGGTCCCGGATGCGCGACTCACTGCGGCTCGCGATACTCCTCGGCAGGACCGACGGTCCGAAACCCGCCGAGGTCACCGCGCGGGTGCACTGGACCGGGCAGATCACCGATCTGCGCGCCGCCGACGTCGTCGTCGAATGCGTCCCCGAGCGGATCGAACTCAAGGAGAAGGTCTTCGCCGAACTCGACCGGGTCTGCGCACGCGGCACCCTCCTCGCGTCGTGCACGTCGGGCATCCCCGTCGACCGGCTCGCGGCGAGCACCACCAGGCCGGAACAGGTGGTCGGGCTGCACTTCATGAACCCCGCACCGCTCAAGGACACCGTCGAGGTAGTGCGGGGCCCGCGGACGTCGCAGCAGTCGCTGGACCGCGCGCTGGCACTGCTCACCTCGTTGGGCAAGACCGGCATCGTCGTCGGCGACGGACCCGGATTCCTGCTGAACCGGGTCCTCATGCTCTGCATCGCCGAGGCGGCGGCCGCCGTCGGCGACGGAATCGCCGACGCCGAGACCACCGATTCGTTGTTCGAGGGCTGCCTCGGCCACCCGATGGGACCGCTGCGGACCGCCGACCTCATCGGCCTGGACAACGTCCACGACACGATGACCGCGCTGCGCGAGTTGACCGGCGACGACCACTACCGCCCGCCCGCGACGCTCGTCGCCCTCGTCGAGGCCGGCCACCTGGGGCGCAAGACCGGACGGGGATTCCATGAGTACCGGTGAGGTGCTGCCCCTCACCTACGACCAGACCGCGGTACTCCGCGCCCACCAACCCGACAACACGTTCGGCCAGTACCTCGAACTCGAGGGACCGCTCGACGAAGACCGGTTCTGCCGCGCACTGCACCGGACACTGTCCGAATGCCGCAGCCTGCACAGCACTTTCGTCCTCGACGGCCCCGAGCCCGGACAGGTCACCGGAACCGCGGTCACCGGTCCCGACGTCCTCGACGTCACCGCCCCCGGCCTGCACGCGGCGACATGGATCGACCGGGAACTGACCCGGCCGATGGACCCCGCCACCGGACCGCTGTACGTGCACGTCCTGTTCCGGCTGCCGGACGGCCGATACGGCTGGTTCCAGCGCTACCACCGTCTGGTCAACGACGAACCGGGCATGGCGGCGATCGTCCGCCGCACCGTCGAGGCCTACGAGTCGGGGGAGGCGGCCCCGACCGCGCCGCCCGAGACCCGGCCGTTCGCGTCGCCCACCGTCCCGCTGACATCGGACGCCCGCTATCGCGAGAGCGACGCGTGGGCGGACGACCGCCGTTACTGGGAGCAATTGCTGGCCGGAGCGCCGCGACAGGAGATCCCACCCGGTCCGGTCTCCGAAGACGAGGACCAGCGCCACGTCACCGTTCCCTCCGACGGCGCCCTCGCGCGGCTCGCGCGCCGCAGCGGCGGCGGCCCGGCAGCCGTCCTGCTCGCCGCGCTGGCGCCCTACGCGCACAGCCACACCGGCATCGACGACGTGGTGGTCGGACACCGGTCGCACGGCTCCACCACACCCGTGCGACTCACCCTCACACCGCATCTCACGTTCGAGACCCTGACCCGGCACGTGGGCCTGCAGCTCCGCAGATCCCGCAGGCACCGGTTCCTCGTCACCGAAGACGTTGCGGCGGAACCGTGGTCGGTGACCGGCGGAATGCGCGAATCCCTCGGCGTCGAGCGCATCGGTGAGGGTGCCGTCGCCGTCGTGCAGTGGTGGCACTGCGACAGCGTGCGCGTGGACGTGGAGGACCGGGACGGCACCTGGGTGGTCGACGTCCACGGCTCGGTCGACGCCCAGGAATTCTCTCGAATCCTCACCGCCGCAGCCGCGGATCCGGGTGTTCGGTTGGGTGGGGTGGGTGTGTGGGGGTCGGGTGTGGGGTTGGTGCGGGGTGTGGCTGGGGTGGGGG